>NZ_JBFTLA010000007.1:0-360225 GCF_056396205.1 Paenibacillus sp. 05T425 | reverse complement strand
ATGTAAGACCCCTTGAAGACGACGAGGTTGATAGGTTCGGGGTGGAAGCACAGCAATGTGTGTAGCTGACGAATACTAATCGGTCGAGGGCTTATCCTAAAAAGCTTACATGGTCCATACAACCTGTAGGCAACAGCTAAAGTTCAGTAGCACTATCTTTCGTATCCAGTTTTCAAGGCGCAATGCTTTGATTTCGAGTGATTGTGTCTTTCTGAAGCAATTCAGATGCGTAATCAGCGAAAACAGTATATTCCCTGATAGCTCAGTTGGTAGAGCACTCGACTGTTAATCGAGTTGTCACAGGTTCGAGTCCTGTTCGGGGAGCCATTGTAGAGAGGTGTCCGAGTGGTCGAAGGAGCACGATTGGAAATCGTGTAGGCTCTAACCGGGTCTCGAGGGTTCGAATCCCTTCCTCTCTGCCATATACGGCCCGTTGGTCAAGGGGTTAAGACACCTCCCTTTCACGGAGGTAACAGGGGTTCGAATCCCCTACGGGTCACCAACTTCTTTACAAAAAGATTGAAAAAAGTGCTTGACTTAAGACTTGAGCCTATGGTAAGATATAAAAGTCGCTCAAGACGATATGGAGGATTAGCTCAGCTGGGAGAGCATCTGCCTTACAAGCAGAGGGTCGGCGGTTCGATCCCGTCATCCTCCACCATTATAAATTTTTAACGACGCGGGGTGGAGCAGCCCGGTAGCTCGTCGGGCTCATAACCCGAAGGCCGCAGGTTCAAATCCTGCCCCCGCAACCAATGTTTACCTTCGGAATGATCCGAGAATATGATGTGGAGCTGTGGTGTAGAGGCCTAACATGCCTGCCTGTCACGCAGGAGACCGCGGGTTCGAATCCCGTCAGCTCCGCCATTACAAACATCAGGCTCGGTAGCTCAGTCGGTAGAGCAGAGGACTGAAAATCCTCGTGTCGGCGGTTCGATTCCGTCCCGAGCCACCATGATGTACTAGCAATACCTGAAGCAATTGGATATGCCGTTGTAGCTCAATTGGTAGAGCAACTGACTTGTAATCAGTAGGTTGGGGGTTCAAGTCCTCTCGACGGCACCACATGGAGGATTAGCGAAGTGGCCAAACGCGGGAGACTGTAAATCTCTTCCTCACGGTTCGGTGGTTCGAATCCATCATCCTCCACCAAGTTTACCTTAGGGGCATAGTTTAAAGGTAGAACAAAGGTCTCCAAAACCTTTGGTGTGGGTTCAATTCCTGCTGCCCCTGCCAATTGAATATCTTAACATGGCGGTCGTGGCGAAGTGGTTAACGCATCGGTTTGTGGATCCGACACTCGGGGGTTCAATTCCCCTCGATCGCCCCATTAATTTTAAAATTAGGTTTTATACTTTGTTGGGGATTAGCCAAGCGGTAAGGCAACGGACTTTGACTCCGTCATTCTCAGGTTCGATCCCTGAATCCCCAGCCATTGTTTCGCGGAAGTGGCTCAGCGGTAGAGCATCGCCTTGCCAAGGCGAGGGTCGCGGGTTCGATTCCCGTCTTCCGCTCCAATCTTTATTTGGCGCCATAGCCAAGTGGTAAGGCAGAGCTCTGCAAAAGCTCTACCCCCAGTTCGAGTCTGGGTGGCGCCTCCACAATATCTCGACAAATGTGCGGCCTTAGCTCAGCTGGATAGAGCGTTTGACTACGAATCAAAAGGTCAKGAGTTCGAATCTCTTAGGCCGCGCCATCTTTACAAATGAATATGCCGGCGTGGCGGAATGGCAGACGCGCGCGACTCAAAATCGTGAGGGAAACCGTGGAGGTTCGAGTCCTCTCGCCGGCACCATCACACACAATTATGAAGCTCTTAAGATCTAACGATCTTAAGAGCTTTTTTTGTGTTTTCTAATCGAATAAAACTATAGCTTTACATTTTAACTCTGCTTAGTGTACTATTTAACTAATACACAAATACGCAGGAGGATGGAACAAATGTCTAGTCAAGGTAATGAGCCTGTTCTTCGACTCTCGAACGTATCGAAGCGGATAGGCGGCAAAGCGCTCGTAGATAATCTGAGCTTCGATGTTCATAAGGGAGAGATTGTTGGCCTGCTTGGACCGAACGGAGCAGGTAAGACGACAACGATTCGAATGATCGTTGGACTGATCGAGATGAGTGAAGGTGATGTGGCTATCCAAGGGCATAGCGTTCGCAACCACTTTTTGAAGGCGGTGCAAGAGGTTGGGGCAATCATTGAGAATCCGGAGTTCTATCCGTACATGACCGGCCTCGATAATCTTAAGCAGTATCAACGGATGAATGAAAATATTACGGTTGCTCGTATTAAAGCGGTGACGGAGCTAGTGGGTCTTGAGAATGCGCTGAACAAGAAAGTTAAAGCCTATTCCTTAGGGATGCGCCAGCGATTGGGCATCGCTCAGGCGCTGTTGCATGAGCCATCGCTGCTTATACTGGATGAGCCGACGAACGGACTTGACCCGGCAGGCATTCGCGAAATGAGAGAGTATTTGAAGCGAATTGCGAAGGAGGAGAATATATCGATTCTCGTCTCCAGTCATTTGCTTTCCGAGATGGAACTTATGTGCAGCCGCGTTGTCGTTATTCAGGAAGGCAAGCTGGTGACGCATCGTACGATTGGTGTCGATTCAAGCGAGTCGAGTCAGGTGACAGTAGCTTTCCGAGTAGATAATGTATACAAAGCCAAGAAAGAAGTATTAGAACTGCAAGGCGTTACGATAACAGAAGAGCGGCCTGCGCAAGAAGAGTTAGTTGTTACGCTCGATAACGAACGCATTCCGGACGTACTGAGCTCTTTTGCCAATAAGCAGATCAAGGTGTATCGTATTACGGAAACGAAGCTATCGCTGGAAGACGAGTTCATCAAATGGACGGGAGGCAATCGAATTGCGTAGATTCAGCAAGCTTGTCGTAAATGAATGGTTGAAAATGTCCAAGAAGCGAAGCTTCTACATTGCCTATGCAGTATTGCTGCTTGCGACGATAGGCTTCACTTACATTATCATGGAAGTGTCGAACGGTCAGGAGCTTCCATCCGCACTGGACTTTACGGCGTCGGTAATCGGCAGAAGCGGCCTAGGACAGATCACTTCCTTCCTCGCTATTATTTATTCTGCTGGGGTGCTGGCGAAGGAATATCAGCTCGGGACGATTAAGCTGCTCCTCATTAGAGGGCATAGCCGAACAGCTGTGTTAGCGTCGAAATATGTAGCGGTGCTGTTGTTCGTTCTGTCTCTGATCCTGTTTTCGCTGGCAACAGCTCTAATCGCAGGATTCGTTACATTGGATTACAGCGGCGGGGAAAGCAATTGGAGCGACATATGGCTAACCACCTTGTATCAAACGATATACACCGTCATCTACGTAACGTTGACGTTCATGTTCGGTGTATTAACGAAGTCAACTGGAGCAACGATCGGTATAGGTATGCTTGCCGTGCTGATGGAAAGCATATTCAACGCCCTTCTGGCCAAATACGAATTCTACAAATACTTTTTCTTCCTGAACACTGACCTATCGGTTTATCGAATTGGTGAAACGCCGGCTGATGGGATGACGCTAACTTTTTCTAGTATTGTGGCTCTTGTATATGTAATCTTATTTCTAGGAGTAAGCTTTGTTACATTCAAGAAACGGGATATCGCTTAAGGAAATAGACGAGCCTAACGACGTTCGGGCGGCGGGAAGGAGCATCATCCATTGTGAGCATAGAGTTTGATAACAATCTGCCGATCTACTTGCAAATCATGAATCATATGAAGAAGCAAATCGTAGTCGGAAAGCTGAAGGCGGGGGACAAAATCCCATCCGTCAGAGAGCTTGCCGTCGAACTGCAAATTAACCCTAACACTGTACAACGTACGTTTCAGGAGCTGGAGCGAGAGCAGATCGTAGAGACGAAGCGCGGGCTAGGAAGATATGTGACAAGCGAGGTAGATAAAATTATGGAGATCAAAAAAGAAATGGCAGGAGACCTCATAGATCGGTTCATCCAGGGGATGCAAGAGCTTGGATTCCGGAATGACGATATTATTACGATCGTAGCCGAGGCTGTTAATGATGAAGATAACGGATAGGAGAGGTTGTTTGTGAATGACTTGCTGCAACTGAACGGCGTATCGAAGCATTATGGAACGAGGAAAGCATTGAACGGGGTATCTTTAAAGATCGGTCCTGGTAAAATCGTCGGTTTGCTCGGCAGCAACGGAAGCGGCAAGAGTACGCTGATGAAGATCGTCGCTGGCCTTATTCCTAGCTACAAAGGACATGTAGTGATCAATGGTCAACAAGTCGGAAGAGAGACACGCTCGTTCACTTCCTTCATGCCAGATCAGCCGCTTGCGGAAGGTTGGATGCGAGTGAGGGATGCGATAACCTTCTATCAGGATTTCTACGCTGACTTTGATACGGCAAAAGCGAATGAGATGTTACAGTTCATGAGGCTGGAGCGAGATGTTCGCGTGAGCAGCTTATCCAAAGGGATGCAGGAGCGGCTTCAGCTTACGCTTGCTTTATCCCGTAATGCTAAATTGTATTTGCTCGATGAACCAATTGGGGGTGTTGACCCTGTTGCCAGAGGCAAAATACTTGATGCGATTGTGGAGTATTATGATGAAAACAGCAGCTTGGTGATCGCCACACACTTGGTGCACGATATTGAGCGGATATTCGATGAAGTCGTTTTTATTAGGGATGGCGAGATTGTTCTGCATGAAGATGTAGAGACGATAAGAGCTAACAAAGGGCAAAGTGTAGATGAAAGGTTCAAGGAGGTGTACGGCGATGCTTAGGCTTCTGAAGTACGATTGGAAGCGCAATGCCGCTTTCCTTCTTGGTGTTCTGGCTATTGTCATCCTATTGCAAACGGCGTTGACCATAACGGCGCTTACACGCGATTGGGACGAATTCGTCGTCTATATATTAGGGACCATGCTCTACTCGCTGGCTACACTCCTGACCGTGGGGCAATGCTGCAAGAGCTACGATCAAAGCTTGCGTGTTTATAATCGTCGACTTCTACCGACTCATCCCCTTCAGAGCGTAGGAGCTATAATCATTTTGAGCTTGGTATGTGTTGTGGTCATTGGGATTATTGCACTTATTCACAACTATATCTATTTCTCAATGATGGGGCGGCATCTAGCTGATATTGTGGAGCTTGATTCCTTGACGCTTGGCAGTGTGATGGGCATCACGGTGAGCTTCTTATGGTCTGTCGTTATGATTATCCTAACGATACTCGTGGCCATAACGATAGGACAAAGTATAAATACGAAGCAAAGAATATGGATTGGCATCGTTTCTTTCTTCGGTTTGGCAATACTGCTGTCTTGGGTTGAAAATGTGTTGTTAGAGCTTGACTCGACCAATGCGATGTTTGGAATCGTATCCGTGCAAATGACGAGCACATCGGGAGAAGGAACGATTCAACTGCCTGCATCGCTGCACACCGCAATAGCAGCAGGGCCTATGCTTGTAGAGGCGTTATTCGCGGCGGGGTTCCTTTATCTGATACATTACCTTGCAAGCAAGAAGATTGGCATCTAAATAAAGCAGTAACAATGAGGGCGACTCGGGATACCACCGGCTCGTCCTTTTTATTGCGTTATCCAGATTATTCTATATAGAAAGCGCTTAACATGTTAAAATAGGTAACGAAATGATATCGGTCGAGGAGCTTGCGTGTGAAATACAATCATTCGTTGCGTACTAGCATTATTTTAGGATTTGTGGCGGTCATGCTGCCGATCGTGGTATTCATGCTGATTAATCATTTTTATGCGCGAGATATTGTACGGGATAAGGTTACAGAGACATACAGCAATACGTTAGATATATTCGTAAGGCAGACAGATACGAATTTGGAAGAGATTCAGAACTATTTGCTCAAAATGTCCGTTCTTGACGTGGATGTTGGTCTGCTTATGTCATTCCCGATTGAGTCTGATCTCTACACACTTACCAAAATTCGGATTGATACGAAGATTAAGCGCGACGTAGGCGTATACAGCATGATTAATTCTGTCTTCCTTTATCATGACAAGGATACGATATTCGGCACGGATAGCGACTATAATACGACACGGGCTATTATTGAAACGCATATGAAGGAGATCGTGAAGCGGCCTCTGGAGTACGAGCAAGGGCTGCGAAAGTGGGAGGTGCGGCACGACGACCGGATGCCGGGCAAATATTTTCTGATCAACAGCATTGAAGTAACGCCCGGCTTATATGCGGGAGCCATCATACGCATTAAAGACATCGACCAGTTGCTTGCGATTCAGTGGAGCGACGGGGATATCGGACATAGCGGAATCTTCTTGACGAACGGCAATGAGATGAAGGAATCACTGACGGAGAGCGAGCCTCCGATCCATTGGCAGATGCCTATAACGGATGAGCCGTATCAGTCCGTGACGAACGCGGAGACGGATCAGACCTATCTCGTCATGAGCCGGTCAAGCGGAATGGCGACGATGGCTTATCAGGTCGTCGTTCCAGAGGAGACGCTGCTGCGTGATTTGATGTTTTTCCAGAAGGTAGCACTGTTTGCCCCTTTAGGTTTTATCGTGCTGCTGCTCTTATATATGCTCTTCATGCGCAAGATGCTGTTCAAGCCGTTGCATGAGATCATTGTGGGGATGAAGAAGATTTCATTAGGGATGCTTGATGTAAGGCTCAAGACTGGCAAAACAGTCGAATTTGCATTCATGGGCAATACGTTTAATAAGATGGCAGAGCAGATCAAGACTCTGAAGATTGACGTGTACGAGGAACAGCTCCGCGTGAAGCAGGGCGAGCTGAGGCAGCTGCAGGCGCAGATCAATCCGCATTTCTATATGAACAGCTTGAATATTATTTATAATCTAGCGGCGTTGAACGATACGGACGGGGTGAAGAAGATGTCGCTGCACCTTGCAGACTACTTCCGTTTCATCATGAGAGCCAATCGGGATATGATTACACTGGCCGAAGAGCTGTCCCACATCGAGAACTACATGACGATCCAATCGTTGCGGTTCCCGGATAAGCTTGAATGCACTTTCGAAGTGCCGGAATCGATCCGCGGCTTCCAGGTGGCGGCGCTGACCGTACAGCCATTCGTAGAAAACGCGATTATTCACGGCTTCAAAAACAGGCGCAGGCTGTTCCAAGTGAAAATCAAAGCGGAGCATGTCGGCAGCGACGAGAAGACGGCAACAAGCTTCCGCATGACAATCGAAGACAACGGGGCAGGTTTCTCGGATGAAGTGCTGCCGCTTCTGCAGCGGAACATTCCGATATCGCAGGACGGCTCGTCGAGTCTCGGCATTATGAACGTTATCCATCGATTGAACTTAATATACGGTGACAAAGCGTCCGTCCAGTTCAACAACGGTGGCGAGCTAGGCGGGGCATCTATTGTGATTATATTGCCAATACCGACGGAGGGGACATCTGCACATGTATAATTTGCTTATCGTCGACGATGAAGATATAGCGATTAGAGGTATTGTTCAAGGCATTGACTGGAGCGATCTGCCGATTGCCAAGATCGAAACCGCCTATGATGCCGAAGAGGCCAAGGAGTTGCTTAACGAGCAGCGAATCGATATTTTATTGTCTGACATTGATATGCCTAATGAAAATGGTATCGAACTGCTGCGATGGGTGAATGAGCATTGTCCCGATACGGTGACACTGTTCCTGACCGGACATGCGGATTTCAAGTATGCTCAGCAGGCGGTTCAGCTTGACTGTTTCGATTATTTGCTTAAGCCGATCGATCACAATCAACTGAAGAAATGTGTGGCGGCAGCGATCGAGAAGGTTCGCGAGCAGCAGCAGATCCATGAAGTTCATTCCATGTATCAATCCTATTATGAACAATGGAATAAACAGCGGCCGGTGCTCGTCGAACGGTTCTGGCAGGATCTGTTCCATTACCGTCTATCCGCGGCAGCGAACCAGCTTGAGCCGGTTATGGACACGTACGGCATTCCGCTTAAGGCGGCTAGCAGTGTTCGAACGGTGCTCGTCAGCATCGAGCAGTGGCGCGAGGAATGGTCGGCACGGGATGAAGAGATTATGACCTATGGCGTGAAGAACGCGGCCGGAGAGCTTGTGCTTGCAGAACAGCCTGGACATGTCGTTCAGGAAGCGAATGGTATCTTATACGTCATATTCTATGAGCCGGACAAGGAAACAGGCAAAGATATTGCACTGCGCTGCAATCACTTCATTCAGCAGTGCCAATCGCTGCTGCACTGCAAGCTGTCATGCTACATCGKAGAGTCGGCCACCGTGCAAGAGGTACGGACGAAAGTCCAACGGCTGTTGGAGCTTGAGAAAAACAATGTCAGCGATGTAGGGACCGTTATACTGGAGAAGGAATATTCGAAGCCGACCGGAGGAGGTACGCCGCTGCAATTTCACTTCTCGGATTGGGCGCTGCTGCTGGAAATGGGCAAGCGGACCGAGTTGTCGCTGCGGATCGATGAATGCTTCGATCAAATGCAGGAGCGCAGTGCGGATTATACCTTCATCGCGTCCTTCTACTTCGGCTTTATGAATATGGTGTTCGGATGGCTGCACAAAAAATCGTTGCTGGCTAGCGACGTGTTTCCAAGCGGCGAATGGGAAGAGGGAGAGCAGGCGCTTAAGTCGCTGAACAGGCTGCGTGCCTGGACCCAGCAAATCTGCGTACTTACCGCTGATTATTCGCAGCAGTCAGGCAAGGATGTGTCGCAAGTTGTGGAGAAGGTGCAGCGCCATATGGAGAGTCATCTACATGAGGAATTCAGCCGCGAGCAAGCGGCGGAGTCGGTATTTCTTAATCCCGCCTATTTGTCGAGGTTGTTCAGGCGAGAGACTGGACGCTCGCTAACGGATTACCTGGTCGAGCTTCGGATAAACAAAGCGCGCACGGAGCTTGAGAAAACGAACATACGCATCAGCGACATTGCCGCGACGGTCGGTTATTCGAACTTCTCGCATTTCTCCAAGCTGTTCAAGAAAGAAACCGGATTAACGCCGCAAGAGTATCGCAAAAAAGCGCAAAACCTGTAAGAAGTCACAACAGCGTTAACAAGGTCACGACACCGATAGATCATCGGTGTCTTTTTTTATTACTATTAAGTTACAAGAAAGAGAGGCAAGGGGAGGAAACGTATGGCACTCGTCAAAAACATGAAGAAATATTGGGCGTTCTACTTAATGATGTTGCCCGGTGTMGTATTTCTAATTGTGAACAACTACATTCCGATGCTCGGTGCGGCTATCGCATTCAAGCATGTCAATTACGAAGTGGGGCTTTTGAAGAGTCCTTGGGTCGGCTTTGAGAACTTTCATTATTTGTTCAAAACGAGCGACGCTTGGATAATAACGAGGAACACAATCTTGTACAACGTTGTCTTTATTATTTTGAATCTGATCATACCGGTCGCATTCGCTATATTCCTTAATGAGATGCGCAACAAATTTTTCGCTAAGGTTCACCAAACGATATTGTTCCTACCGTACTTCTTGTCCATGATCGTCATTAGCTACTTGGTTTACGGCTTCCTGCATGATTCGCATGGCTTCATCAACACGACGATTCTGAAGGGGTTGGGGCTTGAGCCGGTGCAATGGTATTTCCAAAAGGAAATATGGCCGTATCTGCTGCCTCTCGTTAATACATGGAAGAACGTTGGCTACTATGCGGTAATCTACTTGGCGGCGGTCATCGGCTTCGATGACGAATACTACGAGGCTGCAACGATCGATGGAGCCAGCAAATGGCAGCAGATCAGAAGCATTACAATACCTCTGCTCGCACCGATGATGGTTGTTATGACGATGCTGCAAATCGGCCGTATCTTCTACGCCGACTTTGGACTGTTCTATCAGGTACCGCGTGAGTCTGGTCCGCTATTCTCGGTAACGAACGTTATCGACACCTATGTCTATCGAACGTTTCTGGCTCTGGGGGATGTTGGACTATCGTCAGCAGCCGGCTTGTACCAATCCGTTGTCGGATTCGTACTCGTCTTCGTATCCAACTGGATCGTTCGCCGCATCGATGCGGACAAAGCACTGTTCTAGACTTTACGCTTACGAAAAATGTTTGCCGCGCAAACATTGAGGAGGAGACATATGGAAGCCACCGCATTAGCAGACAAATCAGCGAAAGCTCCTAATCCGTTCAATCAAATCGGAGCTATCCCTAATGCCATCATAAATATTTTCTTTACCCTGTATTCAATCTGTTGTATAGTGCCTATCGTGCTGATTGTGATGGTATCATTATCCAACGAGCAGGATGTGCTCACGTTAGGCTACACCTTTTTCCCGAAAAACATCGAGTTCACCGCCTATGAGTATTTGTTGAAGGACTGGCAGCAAATTGTGAGGTCCTACGGGGTTACGATCTTCGTAACGGTGGCAGGAACAGTCGGCGCACTCATTATTATGGCGCTTTACGCGTATCCAATCTCGCGGACGGATTTTCCGCAGCGCAAGTTTTTCACATTCTTCATCTTCTTGACGATGCTTTTCAACGGCGGTCTTGTGCCGTGGTACCTCGTCTATGTCAATATGCTTGGACTTCGCAACAACATTTGGGCGCTTGTATTGCCGCTCTTAGTGTCCGCTTTCTTCGTTATCATTATCCGGACATTTTTCCAGACGACGATTCCCACGGCAGTGCTCGAATCGGCGAAGATCGACGGAGCGGGAGAAATGAGAATCTTTTTCCAAATCGTATTGCCGTTGTCGCTGCCCGTCCTGGCAACTGTAGCTCTGTTCAGTACGCTTAACTACTGGAATGATTGGTTTCTAAGCTTGGTGTTCATAAGTGACGACAAGACGCTGAGCATTCAATATCTCATGTACAAGATGCTGATGAACATTCAGTTTCTAGCCAACAACAGTACGGCTGCTGCACAGATTGCGGCTGCTGGCGGTAACGTGCAGTATCCGAACGAAACGGTGCGTATGGCCATGGCGATCGTCGGTATCGGCCCTATCGTATTCGCTTATCCGTTCTTCCAAAAGTATTTTGTTAAAGGCTTGACGGTTGGCGCTGTGAAAGGTTAATCGGGGTCTAAGTTCGGCTACAGCCGGCATAAAGCCGGATTAGCATATATCCATCATTTTGGGGAGGTCAAGGCTCTATGTTGAAAGTGAGAAAAAATGTGCTGAGCGTATTGATTCTTATGCTTGCTGCGACACTTGTGTTTACCGCTTGTTCGGGCAACAATGCAAAAGAAGGAAGCAACACGAGCACGAATGAACCTGCTGAAGCTACGAACGCGCCGGAAGCGACAGAACCGGCTAAAGAACCTGCAACCGATTTGAAACCGTATACGATTAAGCTGGTGTATACTGGCCTTCCACAGAAGGACGAAGCAAAGATCGAAGAAGCTGCAAGCAAATATTTGACTGAGAAAATCAACGCTAAGCTGGACATCATTGCTATCGACTGGGGTCCATGGGAAGATAAGCTGAACATGATGATCGCATCCCGCGAGAAAGTTGACGTCATCTTCACCGCGCAATGGCAGAAATATGCTATCAACGTAGAGAAAGGCGCCTTCAAAGATTTGGCTGACCTTCTCCAAACGCCAGCAGGTCAAGCAGTTGTGAGCGGTCTTGATCCGGCATATATCGAAGGTTCGAAGATCAATGGCAAAAACTACGCCATTCCGACGAACAAAGAGCTAGCGGCGCAAGGCGGTATCGTTTACCGTAAAGACGTAGCTGAAGAGCTGGGAATCGACATGTCGCAAGTAAAAACCATCGCTGATCTAGACGCTGTATTCGCTACGGTGAAAGAAAAGAAACCGGGCATGACGCCAATCTACTTCAAAGAAGGCGAAACATTCAACTCCCATTATATCGGCAACTACGACGCTCTTGGCGACACGTCAATCCCAGGCTTGATCTTGAAGGATGCAGACGATACAAAAGTGGTTCCGAACTATGACCTGCCGCGTTACGTTGATACATTGAAGCTGACTCGCGACTTCTTCAAGAAGGGCTACATCAACTCCGACGCTGCAACGAACCAAACAAGCACGAACGATGCAATCAAATCCGGCAACTATTTTGCGGTACCTAACTCCTTGAAACCAGGCAAAGCTGCAGAGATGGAAAACCAACTCGGCATGACTGGCAAGTTAGCTCAAGTTGCGCTTAACGAGAAAACGACGGCAACTTCGGAAACGGCTGGCGCGATGCTTGCTATCTCGACGACTTCTGAAGATCCAGAACGCGCAATGATGTTCATCAGTCTCCTGCACACGGACAAAGTCTTGAATAACCTGATTAACTTCGGTATCGAAGGCGATCACTACGACAAAGTAAGCGATGAAATTATTAAACCTGCTGCTAATGCGGCTTCCTACGCTCCTGGCGCTGCATGGATGCTCGGCAACCAATTCCTGAACTATGTGTGGGAATCGGAAGCTCCAGACAAATGGGCACAATTCGCAGAGTTCAATAAAGGCTCTAAAGTATCCAAAGGTCTTGGCTTCGTATTCAACAGCGAACCGGTCAAAGCAGAAGTTGCTGCAATCGTCAACGTGGATGCGGAATACTTGACTGCGCTTGAAACAGGCTCTGTAGACGTCGACAAAGTACTTCCTGAGTACAGCTCGAAGTTGAAGGCTGCAGGCATTGACAAGATCATTACAGAGAAACAAACGCAATTCGATGCATTCCTAGCAGGCAAATAATAGAGTAGAAAATAGCCGACCAGCGTACAGCGCTGCGTCGGCTATTGTTGTTATTATGGCTTGTTTCACCTTAGGACGGGCAGCTTACTCGACTAAGGTCTAGTTCAGAAACCGCCGAAAGTCCGTTTTAACCAATTGAAAAAAAACCTAAACTAAGTACATAGGCAAGAGCAATACAAATGCAGCACAGAAACAAAGAAACAAACCAAAAAAATCGTAGAAAGAGGTGAACTAAGCTATGAACGGAAAAAGCGCATTAGGCGTCCTGCTTGTAGCAGTCGGCGGGATTGCAATACTTAAGTTTATCGGCATCAACTTCGGAGCGATACTCGGTCTCCTGCTTCCATTCATTCTAATCGGCTTCGGTATTCTAGGCTGGGTGAACGGGAAGAAAATTATCGGCGGTGTACTTGCTGCAATCGGCGGACTTATGCTTCTAGGCAAACTGGGCGGCATCCTGATGCTCCTCCTGGCGATCGGCGCGATCGCATGGGGCGTATCGATGGTTAAGAAAAGCAGACACGGCTATTAATAGATAGCGATGATCATAGATAGGACGGTGCAATAGATGAGCATTATGAAGCGCGTACGCGACATCACAGTCGCTACCTTGAATGAAAGATTAGAGAAATCGGAAGACCCGGTTCGATTGATTGATCAGTTCCTATGGTCCACGCGGGAAGACATTATTCAAGCAGAGAAGCTTTACCAGCAATACGCTGGCCATAGCAACCACCTAAAGGCACAGTGGCTGCAAGCCGAGCAACAGAAGGAGCGGCGCGAACAGCAAGCTCTGACTGCACTAAAAGCCGGCGAGGAGCAGCTTGCACGAATTGCGTTGCATGAGAAAGCGAGCTGCGAAGAGCGCTCGAATCAGTATCGTGAGCTGTTCGAGCAAAGCAGACAAAATACAATCGATCTTGAAGAGCAGCTTCGCCAGATGCGAAGCGAGTATCAGACGGTATATGACAAGCGTGAATATTACGCTGCGCGAATGGAGTCGCTAAGACTTCAGCAGCGGATGAACAGCCGGTACGCCGGCGCTTACGGCGAGCAAGGCGTACAGCCGGGCGCCGTGTTCAGAAGGCTGGAAGATCGCATTAGCGATATGGAGCAGGAAGCAAAGAGCTTACGCGATGTTCGCAGAATGGGACAGGAGTTCCTATCCGAAGCGGGCAGCACGGTTCAGTCCGTTATAGAAAGGGAGCTTCAGCAATTAAAACGGAAGCTTGAGAAGGAAGGTTGGACGTCTTGAAAAAACTGTACCGATCGAGACAGGAGAAAATGCTCTTCGGCCTATGCGGCGGATTAGCGAGAATGCTTAATGTCGATGCGACACTATTGCGGATTCTGCTAGTTGTTGTGACGATCTTGTCAGGCGGCGCACCGATTCTGATCTACTTGATCGCAGTGCTCGTCGTACCGAAAGAGCCGCCGATCTACTCGGATTACGGCCCGCATGGTTTCAATAACGGTTATGGCGGCGGCGTAGGCCAAGGCAACTATAATCAAGGCGGATTCAATAATAACTTCGGCGGAAACGGCAACGCTCCATTCGGCACGCCCCCAAGCTACGGCGGTCCATACAAAAACCCGCCGCAACAACCGGGAGCATGGAACGGCCCGCAACCTAATGTTGCACCTGCGGCTAACTCGCAGTTCGATAGCATGATGGATGATTTGGAGAAAAAAGCGCTCCGTCGCGAAATTGATGAGCTGAAAGCCAAACTAGCTAAATACGAGAAGGGAGAATAACAAAATGGGAATTTTCAAACGCATGAAAGATATGACGAAGGCAACAGTAAACGAGGCGCTTGATAAAATAGAAGATCCGGTTATTATGCTTAACCAATACCTGCGTGATATGGAATCCGAGATTCATCAAGCAGAAGTAACGGTTGCGAAGCAAATGGCGAATGAGCGCCGCATGAAGCAGCGTCTCGAAGAAACGATCCGCAACGTAGGCGACCGCGAATCGAAAGCAGAGGCCGCGCTTCGCGCAGGTCAAGAGGAGCTTGCCCGCAAGCTGCTTGAAGAGAAGCTGTACTTCGACCAAAAGGTTGGCGAATACACAGAACTTCATGCACAAGCGAAAACGCAAGCGGACGGCTTGATGCAACAGCTTCATACGATGAAGGATGAGTTCTACCAGCTTCGCAACAAGCGCAATGAGCTTGCGTCCCGTGCTCAAGTAGCGAAAGCTCAGAAGCAAATGGCTCAGCTTGCTTCCAACCATACGATTGACAGCGGTACAGCATCACGCGGCTTCTACCGGATGGAAGAGAAGATTTTGCAACTGGAAGCGGAAGCTGACGTGCTTCGTACGCCATATGGCGCTAGCGGCCAGACGCTTACTGTAACTGCAGCTGATCTCGAGAAGAAGCATAAGGTTGACGAGCAGCTTGAAGCATTGAAAGCTAAGCTCGGCGCAACTAGCGCACCAAGCCTGACGAAGGAAGCAACAGAAGAATAGGATTCATCTTCGAGTAAGAAGAAGCGGACCGTATCATAACGGTCTGCTCTTCTTGCTTCTATGCGTGAAAGGATATACTGTTACATAGAGGATGTGAGCTGAATGGAGCGAGAGAAGCCAAGCAACAGTAACGATACCCATCATACAGCCCGCAAGCGGAAAATAACGGAGACTATACTGTGGCTTCTCATCATAGTCAGCTTAGTTGTTATTATGCTGCAAGGGATTGGTTATGTAGAGCTGTTCACCCTTCATGGCAAGTGGGCAATTATCGGTCTTATTATAATCGGAGTGGCGCTGGCGGCGGCAGCGATTAACGGTTATTTGCAAAATTCGAAGCTGAAGGAAGCGCTCAAGAGGCTTACTGAGCAGCAGATGAAGCGCCGGTTTAATGTGACGCTCGATAATGAAGAGCAAGCGACACGCGAGATGAGCGAGCAGGCTCAGCCCGATCCGGCGTGGACGGCGAAGGTCAAGTTCTCCGCCGTTATCGAGGAGCGGCAGCGGCTGGCCCGCGAGCTTCACGATGCGGTAAGCCAGCAGCTGTTCGCCATCTCGATGACGGCGACAGCTGTGAGCCGTACGATCGAGCGCGATTGGAGTCGCGCCAAGCGTCAGGTACAGCTGATCGAGGAGATGGCAGCGGTAGCCCAGTCCGAGATGAGAGCTTTGCTGCTTCATCTGCGGCCCGTCCATCTGGAMGGCAAAAACCTAGGACAAGCGCTATCCGCGCTTGTAGATGAATTGCTGCAGAAAGTGCCAATCGCGATTACGCTCGAGGTCGATGAGTCGATTGTGCTGAATCCGCAAGCGGAGGATCACTTATTCCGCATTGCGCAGGAGGCGCTATCGAATACGCTTCGCCATTCGAAGGCGGAACGTATGGATATTAGACTGCTGCGCAGTGACGGCGGCGTGCAGATGAGCATCAGCGACAGCGGCATAGGCTTCGATCTGGAAGCAAAGAAGCAGACGTCCTATGGGCTGCTCACGATGGAGGAGCGGGTGAATGAGCTTGGCGGTTCGCTTAAGATGACTTCGAGAACCGGCGAAGGGACGCATATCCTCATTTGGGTGCCAGCTTAACCGCTGGAGTACGATTTTGACAATAAAAAAAGTTACGGTTGCAAGCAGTGGCAAGCCATGTATATATTTTAGAGAGATAAAGGTGGTGTGAGTATGGAGGCAGTTGAGCAATTGAGCCAGCCGATCAAGGTGCTTCTCGTGGATGATCATGAGATGGTGCGTATCGGCCTTGCGGCTGTGCTTGATACAGAGGATGGAATTGAGGTTGTTGGTGAAGCGAGCAACGGGATGGATGGCATTCGGCTAGCCCAGGCTTATAAGCCTGACGTTGTGTTGATGGATCTTGTTATGGACGGCATGGACGGCGTGGAGACGACAGCGAAGCTGCTTGAGCTGTATCCAGAGTGCAAGGTTATCGTGCTTACGAGTTACTTGGATGACAGCAAGCTGTATCCGGTCATTGAAGCAGGCGCATTCAGCTACTTATTGAAGACATCGCGTGCGAACGAGATCGCCGATGCGATTCGCGCTGCGGCACGGGGCCAGTCGGTATTGGAGTCGCAAGTTGCGGCGAAGATGATGAATCGATTCCGCCAGCCGAAGCAGCAGGAGCAAGCGCCGCTGTACGAGGAGCTGACGGAGCGGGAGATGGATGTCCTTAAGCGCGTGGCGCAAGGGTTGTCCAATCAGGAGATTGCCGATGAGCTGTTCATCGGGGTGAAGACCGTTAAGTTCCATATTACGAACATCTTTAATAAGCTGGAAGTGGACGATCGAACGCAAGCAGCTATATATGCGCATAAGCAAGGGATTGCTGATTAAATTATAGGTAACAGGTTATTTATATTTTTGTAGTATGAATTGAAATAAAAGTTCAATCTGATCGATGTCGAAGAGAGGTACGTGAAGGCGATTGCCGTCAATTAATGCGGATGCTTCCGGCCATGCCGCAATGCCGATAATTGAAGAAAGCTCTAGAAGCGGAAGATCATCCGGCGTTCGTAGGAGTACGATCTTCGGATAAGAGGCAAGCTTGAACCCTTCAATCAAGATGACATCGGCTTCGGGCATTTGCGCGATGAGCTGCTCTAACGGCTCTGAATGTGATTTGAGTATGGCTGTTCCCTCAAGGGACGATATGGCGGTAATATCCGCACCAGCTTGCTGATGCTTCCATGTATCTGTACCCGGCGTATCCATTTGAAAATGATGGGCATCATGCTTGATGGTGCCGACAACATAACCTGCTTGCTTGAACAATTCCGTTAACCGGCAAACCATCGTGGTTTTGCCGGTATTTTTGTATCCGACGATTTGGATGATAAGTTGTGCCCGATGAGTGTTGATCATTACAGCCTCCTGCGCGGGGTTCGGTGAGATGCTTACAGTGTCAGTGTATCATACAACTGGCAGGAATGGCGGGGCTGTAGGGGATTGCTGCTTGCTGAATTAAACTAATAATAGCGATTCATTAGCGTGCCAACCACTGGCAAGGGCCAATACGATTGCGCAGAGCTGTAATAGGCTGCATATGGCAATGAAGGGTGAGGCGATATGCGAATCAGCTCCGATACAGGTTGTTCGGAGGAGGAGGCCAGCGCTGAACTAAGATTCCTTAAGAAGCGGGTATCGATCAGCTTCTGAGGGCTGAACTCATCGAACTGACGTAGTGCCTGCTCGATAGGAAACCAAGCCTCGGGTCTTAAATATTCGGCATTGCTGGCATAGCTTGTACGAAGCGCATTCATATGTGCCGCAAGCTGTTCGAGCTCTTTATCACGCGGAGAGGGGTTAGCAGAAGGATGCCGCCGCTCGCGTTCCAAATTTGCGATCAAACGATCGACTACGGCTAGCGCTTGCTTCGCGAGCTGCTGCCATTCCGCGGCGCTGCCCGCCGCTCTTCGAAGCTCGCGGCTCCAATCCTCATTCGATGATTGCGGCGGAAGCTGGGGCTCGCCCTCCCGATATGGGTATGCGCCATATCGGCTCGTTGGCGCAATCCTCGTATACGCAGATGACCTCTCAATACCTCTAATGGAGCGCATGCTCTCGTTGATTCTCATGATCGTTTCACTCCCTCTCTTGTCAATTTGTTGTCAGTATACAGGATCGAATATGCAAATACTGGCGGAATTTGTAAGGAGGTAAATGTTGCGTCTATGTCAAATAAGTTGGGCAAGCTTATATAAACAATAAACGTTTAAAGAAGGATCTGAATCATTCCGAAGTTGATTTCGCAGTGTTCCAAGAAAGCCGCCCATGATGGACGGCTGCCGCAGCTTAGATGAGCAAGAACAAGAAGGCGATGAGGGCTAAATCAATCGCGAATGCCGCACCCCATGGATTATATCTTGGAGGTTCATAATAATAGGGATCATAAGGATAGGCCTGTGTTTGGACAGTTTGCTGTGTGACGGCTTCTTGCTTCGATCCTTTCTTGCCCTTCTTCTTCGCGGTCTGTGCTGGCGTCTTCGATACAATGGCTTCGTTGCCGTCAGGTCCGCCTGTCTCCCCGTTTAACGTGAGCTTGCCGCCTTTGCAGGAGCTAAGTATGCCTACTTGGCGAGTTCCGTCTTGCATAATAACGCATACGGGCATCCCGCAGAATTGATGCACGACATCTTCGCGAATCGGATATATCGGTTCCATTAGCCGATGATACCTCCCATTACTTTTGTAGAAACATAAGAATTAATAAGCATTATATTCACCTACGGGCGAAAGCGCATGGTTGTTTACCTAGATTAGGCCGAAAAGTGAAAGCAACGATTCCGTTTGTGGAAGCTATCAAGCGATAATGGAGGTTAGTGAACATGCTAGCAGCGTATGAAAGCTATCAGCCAGCCAGCAACAGTAATAGGAATCCCAGCCTGACGAAGGTGAAACATGCGAATAAGCGAAAGGGAGGCAAGCGAGTTGCAATCTTGGTACTGCTTATTTGCTCGTTGTGGGCGATCTGGCAAGCGCAGCATCAGACGAGAGTGGCTCCTGCCCGGCAGATGCTGCTGGACGATCTAGGCTCGCTATGGGACATGAGCGATGCTGACATGATTGGCGGATCGGGAGGAGCAACGTGGACGATAAGGTGGAACCTAACGGCTCGGGACGGTACGATGGCTTCGCTTGAGCGTGCGCTGTTCACGGACGCGGCAGGCAATCCGTCGGGCAGAACGGCAGACCAGAACGGGAGGTCTGTTATGGGCGTGCTGCCGAATTACGGAGGTAAAGTGACACTATCCTTAATTGCTTCAACCGTTGAAAAAGAGCAGATCATGCTGCTCTATGAATCGGAGCAGGCGAGCGAATCTGGGGGCGTGCAATTAACGAAACACGAGTTAATACGGGCAGCGGATGCCGTATCTTCAGAGGTAGAAGTATTCACGGACGAATATGAAAACAGTATGAATGTGAAAGGGTTCACGGGAAACAGCGACGCGCTTGACCGAATTTCTCGTCTTGCCGCAGCTAAGCAGGTTGATTCCTATGTCGATGGTGGAACGGTTAGTGATACTTTTTTCACAGCCAAATTGAAAAATGAGGTTATTGTCGATAACGGGCATCGGGCGAACCTCCAGATCGCGGTTCATCGCAGCACGGAAGAGCAAAAACTGGAGTTAGTCGTTGGCGTACCTGTTATTACCGGCGACTACAGTATAGGCAACGAATGAAACGGCACGGGAGCGCGGATTGATCAGAACAATTTACGCTTCTTATTAGTAATTTTTATGAGCTGTCGAATAGCGGATTGATGTTACATATGATAAACTACTTTAGATGCTGTATAAAAATTCATAGGAAAGAATGGGACCAATGACATACAATAATGCTGTTGAATCTGTCTCCTCAGAAGGGGCCGTATACTATCTGTTCGGAGCAACCGGTGACCTGGCACGGCGCAAGCTGTTCCCGGCGCTATTCAGTTTATATAAAGAAGGCAAGCTGTCCGAGAACTTTGCAGTGGTAGGTCTTGCGCGCCGCCCTCGGACGAATGAGCAATTCCGTGAAGACCTATATGAATCGATCGTTGAATTCTGCCGTTACAAAGCAGACGATGCGGAGCTGTGGAGCAAGTTCGCCGAGCATTTCGTATACATGTCGCTGGACATTAACAATGTGGAAGGCTTCCGCGAGCTAAGCCGTTTGTCGGAAGGACTGGATGCGAAATTCAACATTCCAGGCAACCGTTTATTCTACTTGGCGCTGGCGCCGTCGTTGTTCGGTCCGGTTTCGTTCAATCTTCGCGATGGAGGTCTGCTGGAATCGAAGGGCTGGCATCGCGTTGTGATCGAGAAGCCTTTCGGCTACGATCAGCCTTCGGCGCAGAAGCTGAACGAGCAAATCAGCCAAGTGTTCAAGGAAGAAGAGATTTATCGCATCGATCACTATCTCGGCAAAGAGATGGTGCAAAATATTCAAGTGATCCGCTTCGCGAACGCATTTTTCGAGCCGTTGTGGAACAATAACCATATTGCCAACGTTCAAATTACGTTGTCCGAAACGGTTGGCGTCGAAGAGCGCGGCGGTTACTACGATAAATCCGGCGCATTGCGCGATATGGGTCAGAACCATATGCTCCAAATGCTGACGATGATCGCGATGGAGCCGCCTAGCCGCTTGCATGGCGAAGATATTCGCGACGAGAAAGTGAAAGTGCTTCGCTCGTTGCGCGAATATGCATCCAGCGACGATGTGCGCGCGAACGTAGTTCGCGGCCAATACAGCGCGGGCTCGATGAAAGGCAAGGAATTGCCAGGTTATCGCGAGGAAGATTCGGTTGGCGAGGAATCGACGACGGAAACGTATTTCGCGGCGAAAGTATTCGTCGACAACTTCCGCTGGGCCGGCGTTCCGTTCTATATTAGAACGGGCAAACGTCTCCCGGTGAAAACAACGGAAGTCGTTATTGAGTTCAAGTCTATGCCGCAAAACGTCTTGTTCGCGCAGCGTCATGATTTAGCACCGAACCTGCTCGTTATTCGCGTTAACCCGCTTGAGGGCATATATATTAAAGTAAATGCGAAGACGCCGGGCGAGAACAATTCCGTTCAGCCTGTTGCTATGGAATTCTGCCAAAGTTGCCAGATCGGCATCAATACGCCAGAGGCTTACGAGCGCTTAATTCACGATGCGGTTCGCGGTGATTCTACTTACTTCACGCGTTGGGATGAAGTATCCCAAGCTTGGACGTTCGTCGATAAGATCGCGCAAGCATGGCGCGAGGAGAAGGGCGACTTGAAACACTACCCGGCAGGCTCGTGGGGACCGGAAGCGGCAGATCAGCTGCTCGCAGTAGAAGGTTTCCGCTGGTGGCCGGTTAACGGCCAAGAGGAAGATAATGTGATTTGGGTGTCGAACAGCGGTAAGTAAGCCGTTTTACTGCTGCCGTAGCGACACATAATGAAGGGAAGGCAAGCATGAGTAAAACGTTAAGCGATGAAATACAGCAAGAAGTGGACAAACGGCGTACATTCGCAATCATTTCCCACCCTGACGCCGGTAAAACAACTTTGACCGAAAAGCTCCTCTTATTCGGGGGAGCCATACGGGAAGCGGGCAGCGTTAAGGCGCGGAAAGCAAGCCGCCATGCAACGTCCGACTGGATGGAAATCGAGAAGCAGCGCGGTATCTCCGTTACGTCCAGCGTGATGCAGTTCGATTACCTTGGACATCGAATTAACATTCTCGATACTCCCGGTCACCAAGATTTCAGTGAAGACACGTATCGGACGCTTACGGCAGCCGACAGCGCGGTCATGTTGATCGACGTCGCCAAAGGCGTCGAGGCGCAGACGATCAAGCTGTTCCAAGTATGCCGCAAGCGCGGTATTCCGATCTTCACCTTCATTAACAAGCTGGACCGCGAAGGGCAAAGTCCGTTCGAGCTCATGGAGGAGCTGGAGCGGGTGCTTGGTATCCGATCTGTGCCAATGAACTGGCCGATCGGCATGGGGCGTGAACTATGCGGCGTCTATGACCGGACAAAAACGCAGGTCGAACTATTCCAAGGCAATGATCATTCAACAATCGAGGTCAAGAAGGTCGGCGATTACAATGATCCGGTCATTCGCGAGATGGCTGGCGACTACCTGACCGATCAGCTTATTCAAGATTTAGAGCTGCTTGACGTCGCTGGCGATCCGTTCGACTACGAGAAAGTGCAGCGCGGCGAGCTGACGCCTGTCTTCTTCGGAAGTGCCGTTAACAACTTCGGCGTGCAGACGTTCCTGGAGAACTTCCTGCAGTTGGCTCCGAAGCCGACGTCCCGCAATAGTACGACGGGCATCGTCGAGCCGACGAATGAGAAGTTCAGCGGTTACGTGTTCAAGATTCAAGCGAATATGAACCCTGCTCACCGCGACCGGATCGCGTTTCTGCGTATTTGCTCGGGGCGCTTCGAGCGCGGCATGAGCGTTCGCCATGTGCGCAACGGCAAAGACATTAAGCTGTCGCAGCCGCAGCAATTCCTCGCGCAGGACCGCGATATTGTTAATACTGCGTATCCAGGCGATATTATCGGCTTGTTCGATCCGGGCATCTTCCGAATCGGCGATTCGCTGTCGCAAGGCTCGGAGATTGAGTTCGATGAGCTGCCGACGTTCTCGCCGGAGATTTTCTCCAAGGTAACGGTGAAGAACGCGCTGAAGCATAAGCAATATCAGAAGGGCATCGATCAGCTGACGGAGGAAGGCACGATTCAAGTGTTCCATTCGACTGGCGGCTTCGACGAGACCATTCTGGGCGTAGTCGGACATTTGCAATTCGAGGTATTCGAGCATCGGATGCGCGCGGAGTATGGCGTAGACATTCAATTGCATCGGATGCCGTTCCAGTTCGCGCGTTGGATTATCGACGACAACATCGATCCGTCCAAGTTCCGCATTAACACGACGCTCGTGAAGGACAAGAAAGGCAACTACGTTGTCCTCTTCGAGAACGAATACGCGATGCGCACGGCGATGGACAAAAACCCGACTTCGAAATTTTTGGAGACAGCTCCTTAAACGATCTATAAATATATGACAAGCATCCCATGAAGGGATGCTTTTTTTTATATTCAAATTGCGGTAGGTGGAATATGATGTTAGTATCATGTTAGAAAAAATGACGTATTTAGGACGAGTTGTACCAAAATCCATGAAATCTGAACCGAATCATTGAATCGGAGACTATATTGTGACCTCAACATGACGTTATCATAACGTTGTGAAGGGGGTGAAACCAAATGGCGTTTCGAGAAATCATACGTAATCGCGTCTTGTATTCGCTCGCGGTTCCGGGTTTGCTGGTGCTCGTTATTTTCTTTTATTTACCGATGTTCGGACACGTAATCGCGTTCAAAAACTACAATTACTTTGACGGGATTTGGGGCAGCCCATGGACGGGACTCGATAATTTCAAGTTCTTTTTCGGGGGAAGCGATTGGCTGCGCGTGACGTTCAACACTCTTTTCCTAAATGCGCTGTTCATTACGTTCGGGCTTGTTATTTCTGTCATGCTCGCTATTTTTCTTAACGAGATCCGGCAGGCCGTATTCAAGCGAATCACGCAGTCGATGGCGTTTCTTCCGTTCTTCGTATCGTGGATGGTCGTAAGCATGATGCTGTTCTCCCTGCTCAATACTTCGGATGGATTAATCAACCGATCCTTGAAGGAGCTTGGCTTGGATGCGGTGTCCTGGTACAACATGCCGCACTATTGGCCGGCGATCTTAACGGTAATAAGCGTATGGAAGACGGCAGGTTATCAGGCTGTTATTTATTTGGCGGCTATAACAGGCATTTCGCCGGACTATTACGAAAGCGCGCAAATGGACGGGGCCACGAGACTGCAGCGCATAAGGTATATTACGCTGCCGCTGCTTCGACCGACGATCATCGTGCTTACGCTGCTTGCGATCGGCCGTATCTTCTACGGGGATTTCGGCATGATCTTCGGACTCGTCGGCGACAACGGCGTTCTGTACGAGACGACGGACGTCATCGACACGTATGCGTACCGCGCTCTGCGCCAGTTAGGCAACTTCGGCATGTCATCGTCGATCGGACTGTATCAGTCCGTGCTCGGGCTGGTGACGATATGCGTATTCAATTGGATCGTGCGGAAGATAGACAAGGATTCGAGCATTTTCTAGAAGGGAGGAGGGCTATACGTCATGTTAAGCTCCATTAAACACACAGGTGCCTCCGACAAACTAGTCATAGCTATCGTATATTTGACGGTTACGTCGTTTGCGTTGTTTTCATTTATTCCGTTTTGGCTCGTTATCGTTAACTCATTCGCCTCCGAAAGCGTGCTTGGGCTGCACGGCTTCAGCCTGCTCCCGAGCAAATGGTCTCTCGACGCTTACCGTTATTTACTTACAGGCAATCAAATTTATTATAGTTACGGTGTTACGCTCTTCGTTACGGTGGTAGGGACCGTGCTTGCCGTGCTCATCACGGCGATGTTCGCCTACGTGCTGGCCCATCCCAAAGTAAAGTACAAAAACCATCTCGCTTTTTTTACGTATTTTACGATTTTGTTCGGTACGGGTCTTGTCGGCTTCTATATCGTTATTTCGGTATGGCTGGGACTTAAGGACAGCATATGGTCCATGATTTTGCCGTCGCTCATCAATCCGTTCTATACGTTCATATTGGTTTCATTCTTCCGCACGCTGCCGTTTGAAATCTATGAATCGGCCGTTATAGACGGAGCGGGCGATTACCGGATCTTCTTCCGAATCATGTGGCCGATATCGATACCGGCGATCGCAACGATCAGCTTGTTCTATGCGATCTTCTACTGGAATGATTGGTGGCTGGCGCTGCTGTTCGTCGATAATTATAAGCTTCAGCCGCTGCAGCTCATGATTCGGCAGCTCATTTCCAACTTAAACATTTTGTCCTACATTCAGGGCAGTCCCGGCGCATACGGAGGCGGCTTGCCGAATCAAGGCGTGCGGCTGGCGACGGTCTGCTTGACGATCGGTCCGATCGTGTTCCTGTATCCTTATATTCAGAAGTACTTCGTAAAGGGTTTGACGATAGGTTCGGTGAAAGGTTAATACATTGTCGGGAGATCCCCGTGGAGGTTATCGATATGAAAAAATGGCTTAAACTTAGCGCGATGCTGCTAATTACCGCATTGCTCGCAGCGGCATGCTCGGGCAATACTGGGGAGAAGTCCGATAACGGAGAAAACGGACAGAAGGTTTCCTCGGAGCCCGTGACGCTTAAGATCGTCATGCCCGGCGACCGGCCTGCCGACATGGATAAGGTAATCGCGGAAATCGAGAATAGAATAAAAGGCACGCTCAACGTGAAGCTCGATGTGATCTTCTCCTCCTGGTCGGATATTCATCAAAAAACGCAAATTATGCTCACGAGCGGCGAACAGGTCGACTTGATGTTCGAAGCGCCATGGATGCATCTCGACAGCATGGCTTCGGCGGGTTACTATGAACCGCTCGAGGACTTGCTTAACGAATACGGTAAAAACATATTAGCGGCACGCCCGCAGCAAATGTGGGATGCCAACAAAATCAACGGCCAAATACTCGCGATTCCGCTAGGCAATTCCTTTTATAAGCCTACGACCTATTACATTCGGAAAGATTTGAGGGAAAAGCTCGGTCTGCAGCCGATGCAATCGTACGATGACATTGTCGCTTTCGCCAGAAAAGTAAAGGAGCAGTTCCCGGACATCATTCCGATGACCCCGCAGACGCAAATCCCGATGTCTGAAGTGCATTTCCGCTTAGCACAAGGGACGGACGTTATGATGACGCCTATGCTGACTGATTTTATTTTGTACCGGGCACCGAATTCGCCTGTTATCCGAAATATGCTGGACGACCCGAGCCCGGTCATTTGGAGCGCGATCGAGAATGCCCGCAAGCTGTACCAGGACAAAATTATTAATCCCGACGTCATGGCGATCAAGGATCCGGACAATTGGGTGACGACTCATCCTACGGCGGTTTATTTAGCGACGGACTTCGGCTTGAAGGCGGACCTGGCGAAGAAGCTGCTGGCTAACTTGCCTGGCTCGGAGCTTGAATCGTATACGCTGTTCGACCCGACGGTGGGAAAAAATTCGTCAACGTTCAAGCAGTGGAATTTCATGACCGTTCCGAAATCGAGCAAGCACAAAAAAGAAGCGATCCAATTTCTCGACTGGGCGAACGCCTCTCAGGAAAATTATGATCTTCTCGCCTATGGAATCGAGGGTGTAAACTGGGAAGACGCAGGGGATCAGCAATACAAGATGCTGACGCCGGATAAATATCCATGGTTCCCTTACGATTGGATATGGAATCCGAAATTCGACCGTCTTGATGCCAACCAAGAGCCGGCGGCTATCGATCTTAACCGTTTCATTATGAATGCGGACAACTTCACGGTTGATGTTCTGACGGGCTTTAACTTCGATACGAGCGCCGTCCAGAACGAGCTGTCCCAATTTTACGCGCTGGAGAACCAGTATTTGCTTCCGATCTACAATGGAGCGGTCGATCTCGACACGTACTGGAAGGAATTCGCGGAAAAAGCCGGACCGGCGCTCAAAAAAATTCAAGAAGAAGGACAAAAGCAAATTGACGCTTTCTTGAAAAAATAACGTCCAGACGAACAGAGGGAGAAGGGAGCAAGCGATGCGTAAATATATCCAAGCGGAGGCTTATCTGCACGTCTTTCTTATTTTGGTTATTTTGTTTAGCGCGGCCGTCATCCCCTTCTCCTTCTACCTGTCGAACCAATATTCCGATTACGCTTCGCAGGAGCTCGAACGCAATGATCGCTATAAGCTGGAGCAGACGAAAGAAAATCTGTTATTCACCTTCGATCGGCTCAAGCGGGTTACGCTGAGTCTGTACGAAGAACCGGAAATTCGGACGTGGATCCAATTGCGGGAAGAGAATCCGTTCGCGCTCAACGCCATGGTGCAACTGCTGAAGAAAAGGCTAGTCAACGAGCCATATATCGAATCTGTCATTTTGTATAATACGAATCTAGGGCGAGCATTCGACTATCAGACCGGCATGCTGCCGGCTAACGAGATCATGCAGGAAGCGATGGAAAGGCTCGTTCAAKGCGATTCGCCGAACTATTTCCGCATAACGAAGCTGTTGTTCGAAGGCCGAGAAGGACTCGCCATCTCGCTGCCGTTCGGGCTGGAGAAAAATACGCCTAGGAGCTTCTTGGTCATAAGGCTGAATGACGATGCTATACAGAAATCCATGCTACAGCTGAATAAGGATAGCGGCGTATTCATTCACGTTGCGGACGGCAACGGCGATTCCATCATTGGTCAGTCGGACGAGGCGCTGCACGATCAACTTCGGGAGCAGGGGAAACTACAGCATAAAGAGACGTTCAGAACGAGCGTCCAAGGCAGCAAGTGGATCGTATCCTACGACCTGGCGGGCATCGAGGACTGGACGATCTATTACTCGGCGAGGATGGACGATTGGTTCCGCAATGTGGAATCATTTAAACATAAAATTTTGTATTCGTTCTTAGGGCTGCTGCTATTGTTAATTGCGATTTTGTTCTGGAATGCTCGTAAATACCATCGTCCCGTCAGCTTGCTGGCAAGGCAAGTATCCAGCATGTTCGAAATGGCCGCGGAGGGCGGCTGGCGAAGAAGGCTGCTGCCGAAAGCTGAAGTTCATCAGATTCAACAAGGGTTCGGCATACTCTCGGAGAAGATCGAGCAGTTGAATCAATCCGTTCAAGACGGGCGGCTAAGGCTGAAGGAAGATGACCTGCGCGAGTGGGTGAATGAGGGCAGGTTGGAGGACGCGGCGCGCAAACGGCTGCAGGAAGTAAGTACGATCTTGGACTACCCGTACATCGTTCTGGCCGTATGCAGAATTGATTCCTATATGGCGTTATCGGAGAAACATGATTTCTCCTCCCGCAAAACGCTTAAGAGCATGATCGTTAATATTGCAAGCGAAAGCGTTGCTGCGCATAAGGCATGGAAGGTTGAAAGCGTCGATTTCGGCGGCAATCATCTCGTCTTTCTCGTTGGCGTTCACGCCGAGGACGAAATGAAAGACCTTCGCTTCTATTTCGAAGAAATTAACGAAAGTGTGCAGAAATGGCTCAAGCTTAATCTAACCGTTGGTTTAAGCGATTTGCATCAGCCGGATTGCAACTTGAAGCTTGTTTACGACAAAGCGTTCCAGCTTGCAACGCTTAGCTTCATCGATGGGAACAGCCGAATATACCAGGAAACGGATTACGAGCATGAGGCGACAAGTTTGGTGTCATTAACGGATGAAGCGATACCGCCGGGACTTATCGACTCCATTCGTCTCGGACAGACCGATAAGGCAATACGGCTGCTGGACGAAGCGGGAAGCAGGCTGCGCCAAATGTCTTACGACGAATGCAAGCTGCAGCTGACGTTCCTCATCTATCATTTGTACAAATCTTTCGGAAAAGTCATGAATTCATCCGGCATGAACGGCATTCGTTCGGAATTGGACCGATTCAACACGCTGGATGAAGCGATGGAGAAGCTGAAGGGCGAGACGGAGGCCATTATAGCCAGTCTATACGAGCGGCGTGCGGGCGAGAGGCGCGACGAACGCGTGGAGGAAATGATTCATTACTTGAAGGTGAACATTCACAATCCGATGTTGACGATCGATGAAATGGCCAACCATGTCTCGCTATCGGTCAATTACGCCCGCACCCTCTTCAAAGAACGAACGGGAATTACGGTAGCAGGCTACATTCTGAATGAACGCATACAGCTCGTCAAATATTTGCTCGTGCAGACGGACAAGACGATCGCCGAGATTGCTGCCGAGTCCGGCTTCCAGTCGAGAAGCACGTTTTTTACGGTATTCAAAAAGGAAGTAGGCGTTACTCCGAGTGATTATAGGTCGAATTTGAGAGGAGCTGTAAGGAATGGCTGAATCATTGAAATTAATCGTCATATTCGCGCATCCTGACGAAGGCGAGAAGTATGCCGGGGGTACGTCGGCGCTTCTCGCAAGGCGCGGACATGGGGTGAAGTTTCTGTCGCTGACGAACGGGGACGGAGGGCATTTCGAAATGTCGGGCGAGGAGCTCGTGCAACGCCGGGCAGAAGAGGCGAAGAAGGCGCAAGCGGCCTTAGGGATTGCTGAATACGAGATTCTAGACAACCATGATGGATCATTGCTGCCAACGCTCGAGCTGCGCAACGCCATCATTAAGCAGATTCGGGAGTGGGAGGCGGACGTCGTTATTACGTTCCATCCGGAAGGGGGCGCCCATGCAGACAATCGCTATGCAGGCAAGGCGGTAAGCGATGCCGCTGCTTTCGTCGCCTTGGTTCGGAATGTCGTGCCGGATACAAGAAGCTTAGATAAGCAGCCGCTGTATTTGCTGATGCCGGATTATTCCATGAAGAAGAGATACCGCGCGGATGTCGTTGTCGGAATCGACGGCGTGCTCGAGAGCAAGCTGCTTGGCTGCGGTGCGCATGAATCGCAGTTTTTCGAATATCAGCCATGGACGAATGGAAGGCTGGATGAGGTGCCTGCGGCCTGGGAAGGTAGACGGCAGTGGCTGCTGAGAGACATAGCGGATTATCTTCTCGTTTCGGAAGAGATGACGCCTTCGCTTGTGGAATTGTACGGGGAGCAGAGGGCAAGCCGATTTCAGTATGCGGAACCGTTCGAGCTCGCCTCATACAATTCGGGTGAAACAGGAGAGCGAGTCCGCTTATTTATTGAAAAGTTGGCGGAGGAGGCTAGCGTGTGAAGGACGTTTTTCGAGTTATTATCATTGCCGCGCATCCGGATGAACCGGAAATTTACGCAGGCGGCACGACGGCTTTGTTGGCCGAGAGGGGCCATCAGGTGAAATTTCTCTCTTTGACCAATGGAGATGCGGGACATTACGAGATGTCCGGCGAAGCACTTGCTGGGCGCAGAGCTTCCGAGGCGATAGAGGCCGCAAGGTACTTAGGCGTGGCGGAATATGAGATTCTAGACAACCATGATGGATCGCTTCTTCCGACTTTGGAGCTGAGGGAAGCCGTCATTCGGCGCATTCGTTCCTGGAAGGCGGACATCGTCATTGCCTTTCATCCGGAAGGAGGGACTCATACCGACAATCGATATGCGGGACGGGTCGTAGCCGACGCTTCCGCATTCGTAGCCAAAGTGCCGAATATCGTTCCCGATACGCCTTGCTGGGATGAACAACCGCTGTTCCTGCTGATGCCGGATTACTCCATGCGCGAATCGTACAAAGCGGATATCGTCGTCGATATCGGCTCAGCGCTTGAGAAGAAGCTGCTGGCTTGTCATGCGCATGCCACGCAATTCTATGAGTTCGCGCCGTTCGAGCAGGGGATGACGAAGCCGGTGCCGCAGGACTGGGAAGGGAAGAGGCAGTTTATATTGGAAGGCTGGTCGACGTTCTTCCGGGTATCGGATGAAATGCAGCCGGCGCTTAAGAGGGATTACGGAGCGGACGATGCGGAAAAGGTTAGTTTCGCAGAGCCGTTCGAATTCGCGGACTATAACGCTGGAGAACTTTCGGAGCGGCAGTTGGAGCTCGTTTCAAGGCTGCGCGGCTAACAGGCATAAGAGACCGCTGGGGTGATTAACCCGGCGGTTATTTTTATGTCTATTAAGACGACGGATAAAATTAAGCCAATAAGTTTATTGACGATAAACCGTTTTCATGCCATAATGTACGCGTGTACATTAATAAAATTTTACAGCGAAAATGAGTTTACGGGAGGCTAGCGATCATTAGCAGGAAAGAAGTAGCGAAGCTGGCCGGCGTCTCGGAGGCGACCGTATCTCGTGTCCTTAACAATGTTGGACCTATGAAAGAGGAGACTCGCGAACGGGTGCTGCGAGCCGCGGCGGAGATCGGTTATGTGCCGAATGCGCTGGCCCAGCAGTTCGCAAGAAGGAAGAGCGGCAACATTGGCGTCATTCTGCCATTCGTGCCGAAGGTGCATCTGTTCTCCACTTACTATTTCTCGGAAATATTAAGCGGTATCGGCGAGACGGCTAAGCGCTGCGGTTACGATCTGCTGCTTATTTTCAGAGAATACGGCGGGGAGAGAGACTATGCAAAGCTGTTCCGTACGCAGAAGATTGACGCATGCATCGTGCTTGGCTCGGAGAACGTGCCGGAGGAGCGGGCTGCGCTCGCGGAATTGAAGCGTGAGGGATATCCGTTCTGCTTGGTTAATCAGCGATATGACGAGGAATCATATGCAACAGTCGATTCTGATCATATTGCGGGAAGCATAGCTGCGGTGAATCACCTGATAGAGCGCGGACGAAGCAAGATTGCATTTCTGAACGGGCCGGAGCAATACTCGAATAGTACGGATAGGCAGCAAGGCTACGCGCTTGCGCTCCAAGAAGCAGGTATGCCGGTAATCGCGAATCATATATTCGTAGGCAACTATAGTCGCAAGAGCGGTTATGAGCTGGCTGAGCGCATCGGCAAGGCGATAGGAGAAGGTGCAATTGATGCTGTATTCGCAGCCAATGACCGGATGGCGATCGGCTTAATGCAAGGGCTGCGCGAGCAAGGGTATGAGACAGGCCGTCATTATTCGCTTGTCGGCTATGACGATTCGGACAGTTCTAGAATTATAAGTCCGATGCTGACGACGGTAGCGGTCCCTTTTTATGAGATGGGAAGAAGGGCTGCCGCAAGATTGTTGGATGCGGAATATAAGGCAGACGGCGCGGATGGCGAGCTTGAGCTGCTGCCCGTACGCCTGATTGCAAGGGAAACAACTTAATTCATGAGAGGCGGTATGAAAATGGAAAAAATTCGTGTAGGTATGGTTGGCTACAAGTTCATGGGCAAGGCGCACAGCAATGCGTATCGCGCGCTTCCGATGTTCTTTCCGAAGTCGGTGGTGAAGCCGGTTATGGCGGCGATTTGCGGACGCGATCCGGAAGGCGTCGAGCAAGCCCGCGAGCAGTTCGGCTGGGAAAGCGTAGAGACGGATTGGAGACAACTCGTTAAGCGCGACGATATCGACCTCATCGATATTAATGCGCCAAGCGACGCGCACAAAGAGATCGCGCTTGCGGCTGCCGCGGAAGGCAAGCACTTGTTCTGCGAGAAGCCGCTTGCGCTGACGCTCGAGGACTCCCGCGAGATGCTCGAAGCGGCAGAGAAAGCCGGCGTTAAACATATGGTTGGCTTCAACTACCGGTTCTCGCCTGCGGTACAGCTTGCGAAGAAACTGATTGAAGAAGGCCGCATCGGCAAGATCTTCCACTTCCGTGCGATGTTCCTGCAGGACTGGATCATCGATCCGAACTTCCCGCTCGTATGGCGTCTGCAGAAGGACATTGCCGGTTCGGGATCGCACGGCGACCTTGGCGCGCATTTGATCGACATGGCTCGTTTCCTCGTCGGCGAATTCAACGAAGTCATCGGCATGAGCGAGACGTTCATCAAGGAACGTCCATTGGCATCGGCTATGACGGGACTTAGCGCCAAAGGCAGCGCGGAAGGTCCTCGCGGCGAAGTGACGGTTGACGATGCTACGTTGTTCATGACGCGCTTCGAGAACGGTGCGCTCGGAAGCTTCGAAGCAACGCGCTTCGCTGCCGGACATCGTTGTACGAACGGCTTCGAGATCAACGGCAGCAAAGGCAGCATCAAGTTCGATTTCGAGCGCATGAACGAGCTTCAAGTGTACTTCACGGACGATGCAGAGGACGTACAAGGCTTCCGCCGCGTACTGGCAACCGATCCTGCGCATGCCTACATGGATGCTTGGTGGCCGGCAGGACATACGATCGGCTTCGAGCATACGTTCACGCATGAGGTGCTTGAATTCATGCAGGCGCTTGCCGAAGATCGTCAGCCTGTACCGAACTTCAATGACGGCGTGAAATGCCAAGAGGTACTTGAGGCGGTTGATCTGTCGATTGCGCAGCGTCGCTGGGTATCGATTAGCGAATTGAAATAGGGTTGTATCGAAAGCGAAAGAAGAAGACAAGAAAGCAGCTAAAGAGGGCTAGAGAGAGCGAGGAGTTAGCATGAAGAAGGCATTGATCGTATGGGGCGGATGGGACGGCCATCAGCCGAAGGAAGTCGCTGGTATTTTCCAAGAGGTGCTTGAGAAGGAAGGCTTCGAGGTTGAAGTATCCGATAAGCTTGAAGCGTTCGAGGATGGAGAGAAGTTGAAGGCGCTTGATCTTATCGTGCCGGTATGGACGATGGGGCGCATCGATCAGAAGCTCGTGGACAACGTATCCGTTGCCGTACAGAGCGGCGTCGGTCTTGCAGGCTGCCACGGCGGCATGTGCGACTCGTTCCGGGAAAATGTAGACTGGCAGTTCATGACGGGCGGACAATGGGTCGCTCATCCGGGTAATGACGGTGTGGAATACGTTGTGAACATGCGCAATTCGACGAGCGCTTTGACGGAAGACATGGAAGACTTCACGGTGAAGTCCGAGCAATATTATTTGCATGTGGATCCGGCTGTAGAAGTGCTCGCTACGACGCGTTTCCCTATTACGCCTGGGCCGCACTCGCTTAACAAAGCGGTTGACATGCCTGTCGTATGGACGAAGCGTTGGGGCGTAGGACGCGTGTATTACAATGCGCTTGGTCACCAAGCGAATATCGTTGAGATGGATTCCGTTAAGGAATTGATGCGCCGCGGCTTCCTATGGTGCGCAGAAGGCAAAGCAAAGGCTGTAGCTGCTGGCGTAGAAGGCGGAGCGTACACAGGTATGCAGGACAATCAACTGTAGGACAACGGTAAGAAGCAATTCATTAATCATAATCATGATATGGGACGAGGGACGAAGGAACATGGAGAAGATTAAAGTAGGCATAATCGGTACGGGCAACATTAGCGGCATTTATTTGCAAAACGGAAGCAAATTCGATTCCATGCAAGTAGTAGCATGCGCGGATCTAGATGTGGAGCGCGCAAAGGCTAAGGCTGAAGAGCACGGCATTAAAGGTTATTCCGTCGACGAGCTTCTTGCCGATCCGGATATTCAAATGGTCATTAACTTGACGATTCCGCAAGCTCACGCTTCCGTTAACTTAAGAGCGCTCGAAGCAGGCAAGCATGTGTATGTAGAGAAACCTTTCGCGGTTACGCGCGAGGAAGGTCTTGCGGTGCTCGAGCTTGCCCGCAAGAAAGGTCTATATGCAGGAAGCGCGCCTGATACATTCCTTGGCGGCGGCATCCAAACGAGCATTAAGCTGATCGAAGATGGCTGGATCGGCACGCCGATCGGCGCTACGGCATTCATGGTAGGCGGAGGCCACGAATCTTGGCATCCGGCTCCTGAGTTCTACTACCAGCACGGCGGCGGTCCGATGTTCGATATGGGGCCTTACTATCTGACTGCGCTTGTCGCGATGCTTGGACCAATTAACCGCGTAACGGGCTCGGCACGTATTTCCTTCCCTGAACGTACGATCACGAGCCAGCCGAAATACGGGCAGAAGGTGCAAGTTGAAGTACCGACGCATATCGCAGGCGTAATGGACTTCGCTTCCGGCGCTATCGGCACACTGCTTACGAGCTTCGACGTGAAAGGCGGTTCGCGTCTTCCATGCATCGAAGTATACGGCAGCGCAGGCACGATGCAAGTTCCGGATCCGAACGGCTTCGGCGGCCCGATCTATATTAATCGCCCTGGACAGAAAGAGTGGAAGGAAATCCCTCTTGCCCATGGCTACTCGGAGAACGCCCGCGGCGTCGGCGCAGCCGATATGGCGAAAGCGATTCTTACCGGCCGCAAACCGCGCGTTAGCGGCGAGCTGGCTTTCCATGTGCTTGAAGCGATGCATGGTTTCCATGATGCATCCGAACAAGGCGTGCATTACAAGATGAAGAGCAGCTGCGAGCGTCCGGCTCCGTTGCCGCTTGGTCTGCAACCGTTCTGCCTGGATTAGTCATTCATAATAAAACAAGGGCCGCTCCCGATCGGGAGCGGCCTTCTTGCATAGAATAAACCTGTTATTTGATCCAAGTTTCAACCTTGTCCGGATTCTGTTCCACCCATTGCTTGGCGGCATCTTCCGGCGACTTGCCTTCTTGGATTTGAATCATGACATCGGCCATTTCATCCGGTGTCCAATTAAAGGCATCAAGGAATGCGTAAGCCTCAGGCTGATCATCCTTCAGTCCTTTGCGGGCAACGGTATAAATCTGCTCGTCGCCGCCATAGACGTTTTTTGGATCCTCCAAATATTTCAGATCCATCTTCGCGAACTTCCAGTGAGGCGTCCAGCCGGTAACGACGATCGGCTTCTGATCGTTATATGCTTTCTCGAGCTGCTGAGTCATAGCGGCAGAGGAGCTCTCGAGCAGTGTCCACTTATCGCGCAAGCCGTATTCGTCAAACGCTTTTTCGGTTGACATCATAAGCCCTGCGCCCGGCTCGATGCCGATAATCGTATAATCAAGTGTTGCGCCTACTTCATCCGTCAAATCCTCGATGCTATTAATGTCCATATATTGCGGTACGACGAGTCCAATCTTCGTTCCATCCAGGTTGATGCCTAGATCGTCGTACTTGCCTTCATACTTCGCGGCATACGACTCATGCGTTGTCGGCAGCCATGCCGCCGCCATGGCGTCCGCGCTTCCGTCGGAGATGCCCGCCCACATTGGGCCAGCGTCGACCTGCATCAGCTCAACTTTATAATCGAGCTTTTGCTCCAATACTTCCTTGAGCACATAAGTGCTGGCGATTTCGGAGTCCCATGCGACATAGGCGAGCGTTATTTTTTTGCCCGACTTGCCACCGTTATTAGACGTTGAACATCCTGCTACTAGTGCAATGGCGAGTACGACTGCTGCGATTACGAATAATTTGTTTCGTTTCAAAAGACCACTCCTTCGTTTAATAATAGTTACCGATTATCCGGTTGTTTTCGTGCGGCGGATGACCTGCTGCGTCAGACGATCAAGAATGATGGCCAAGATGACAATGGCTAGGCCGGCTTCGAATCCGACACCGGTGTTGCCTTGCGTTACGGCGCGGTACACGTAAGCCCCGACGCCTTGAGCGCCAATCATGGAAGCGATAACGACCATCGATAGCGACAGCATGATCGTCTGGTTGATGCCGGCCATGATCGTTGGCATCGCGATGGGAAGCTGAAGCTTGAACAGCTTCTGAGACGGCGTCGAGCCGAAAGCGTCGGCCGCCTCGACGAGTTCCGCCGGAACTTGGCGTATGCCAAGGTTAGTTAAACGAATCGTTGGCGGAATCGCGAATATGATCGACGAGATGACGCCTGGAACGACGCCAAGCGAGAAGAATGTGACGGCAGGCAATAAATATACGAATGCCGGCATCGTCTGCATGAAGTCAAGCAGTGGTGTCACGACTTTCTGTACGCTATTGTTGCGAGCGCATAGGATGCCGATCGGTACGCCGATAATGACGGATATGATGGCGGCCGTTAATACGAGCGCCAGCGTCTGCATCGTCTGGCTCCATAAACCGAGGTTGTCGATCACGAGCAGACCGATAGCAGTAAAGATTGCCATCCTCCATCTGCCGATAAACCATGCCAATAAGGTGAAAATAACGATTAACAGGAGCGGATGGACGCTATTCAGCAATGTATCCAGTCCGCCGACGGTTCCGCCGACAACGGTGCGAATGACGCCGAACACCGGGTCCAAATTCGTTTCGAGCCATGCTTCGAGCGATTCGATCCATTCGGCTAACGGGATCTTTGGAATGTTCATACTCATGCGGAGTCACCTGCCTCGAACACGGTATTCCCTGCTAACGCGGCTAACACAGCGCCCTTCAATACGACGCCTAAAAGACGGTTGTTGTCGTCGACTACGGCTACGGGGAGCTTGTAACTGCTCATGCCTTCGAACAGCTCGTTAATAAGAGCGTCAGGTGCTGCGGTTGGAGCCTCCTGAAGCAATACTTCTTGAAGCGTTAGTCCTTCCTTGAGCGCCCTGGAAGCATCCTCGGCTGTAATAACGCCGAGCAGCTTCATCATCTTGTCGACGGCATACAGACTGGAAACGCCGCGATCTCTCATGAATTGAAGCGCAACGCGCGGACCTCTTTCAATCGTTATCGTCTCGGCCTTCTCCATTACGCGGGAAGCGGTCAGCACCTTGGATAAGTCGACATCCTCGACGAACCGTTCCACGTATTTATTAGCCGGCTGCATCAGAATTTCGTCCGGCGTGCCGATCTGAACGATGCTGCCGTCCTTCATTAACGCGATTTGATCGCCGATACGCAGCGCCTCATTCAAATCATGCGTGATGAATACGATCGTTTTTTTCATTTTCGACTGGAGCTCGAGCAGCTCGTCCTGCATATCCTTGCGTATCAGCGGATCGAGCGCGCTGAACGCTTCATCCATAAGAAGGACGTCGGGATCGTTCGCGAGCCCTCTAGCCAGCCCGACGCGCTGCTGCATGCCGCCGCTAAGCTGCTCGGGATAGCTGTTCGCCCAGCCGGAAAGACCGACTAGCTCCAAGGACTGCATCGCCATCTCGCGCCGTTTCTTCTTATCGATGCCTTGCACCTCTAAGCCGTATTCGATATTCTGAATAACGGTGCGATGCGGGAACAGCGCGAACTTCTGGAATACCATTCCGACGTTCTTACGGCGGAATTGACGCAATTGCTCAGCATTCATCTTTAGTACATCTGTTCCATTGAATAAGATTTGGCCCGATGTCGGCTCAATCAACCGATTGATCAGACGGACGAGCGTCGACTTGCCGCTCCCGGACAAGCCCATAATAACGAATATTTGACCGGCCTCGATGGCGAATTCGGCCTGATTAACACCGACAGTAAGTTTCGTTTCCGCGTGGATTTTTTCTTTGGACCATCCTTTATCCAGCAGCGGAATCGCTTTTTTCGGATCGGGTCCGAAAATTTTGGTCAGCCTCTTGGCTTCTATAATGGCCATGTAATGTCCCCCTTGTGCGATATTTGTCTCCTACAAGTGTAGGTGGTTATTCCTGTAAAGGTCAAAACGCGTGAGCCTTCGTAATGTACGTACAGTTTTAACTTTACAAACTTTTCGTACGGAATGCTCCGTATAACTCCCTTTTTCGATCCAAACGTTATCTTTACATATAGACAAGCATTTGATTACAATACTTCTTGTAGGATTGAACGGGGATAACGATCCCTCCTGGAGGAACATAATGAATGAACTTGCAGCGTTAACGGACGAACAGATAGACAAGCTACAGCGTACGCGCAGACGTGTTATCGAATCGATCGGCAAAAATATGGACTTATACGGCGTTACATTATCCATTGGGCACTTATACGGTAATATGTATTTCAATCAAGAGCCGGTCACCCTCGACGAAATGAGCCATACGATGGGCATGAGCAAGACGTCAATGAGTACAGGCATGCGAACCTTGCTTGATCTGAAGATGATCAATAAGGTATGGGGCAAGGGCTCGCGCAAAGACTTATATGAGGCTGTTCCCGATTGGCATCAGAACTTCGCCGATTTCTTCTCGATTAAATGGAGAAAGGCTCTGGAGCAAAACAAGCATGTGCTGTCTCGTTCATTAAAGGAGATTGCGGAGCTTAAGCGTCAGCATGAGGATGAGCAGGATTTCGTGCATGTACTCGACAACGATGCAGCCAAGATTGAAGAAGCGCTCAAATATTATCGGTGGCTGGACCGCCTAATCGATTCGTTCGAGACAGGAGACATTTATCAATTCATACCGAAGGAAGACGATTCCGAATAAAATAGTTCGATTGCGCGAACTGCGGCTCTTGTTGCCGCAGTTTTTTTTGTTCGATCAACCCATTTGATGTTATATATATGTCAGTTAAAAACAAGGAAAGCGCTATCAATATTTAACCATGTTAATTTGTAATCGCTTTAATTATGCACAATGCCGAAATTAACGCTTATCCATTGACGCATCGGAAGAAACACAACTACAATGTCACTATATTTAACATCTTCTTCGGCCGAAGGGATGAACGATGCTTCAACCAAAAGGGGGAGGGCCATGTCTAAAAAGAAGGAAATGGAAATTTATAAAGACATCAAGCTGGCGATTACGCAGCATAAGCTGCTGCCCAACATGCAGTTAGTGGAGGATTCGCTTGCCGAAGCTTTTCAAGTGAGCAGAACGCCGATTCGAAACGTGCTGCGCCGGTTGGCGATGGAGAAGCTCGTTACCGTTATTCCGTATCGGGGGGCATTCGTTTCCTGCCCGAGCGTCGAAGAGGCAAGAGCCGTATTCGAAATGAGGCGCATCATCGAGTCCGCCATGGTTAGCAAGCTATGCGGCATCGTCGTACCGGCACAAATTGCCCAATTGGAGGCGCTGCTGAAGGAAGAACACCAGGCAAGCCATGCCGGAGACATCGTAGGCGCGCTCGATGTAACCGTCGACTTTCACTTAAAGCTCGCCGAGCTAGCGGACAATACGTATTATTATCACTTTTTGGAGGAATTGATTTCGTTAACGGCCGTCATCATTGCCCTATACGGAACGAACCAGAACTTTTGCCATGATCATGAGGATTTGATCGGGGCCATCGTTCGCAAGGATGGGGAACAGGCTGCACGAATTATGACGGAGCATCTGCTCCAGATCGAGCGCTCGCTCAATTTCACAGTGTCGACGACGAATGTACTGAACCTGTCCGATATTTTTCAGTACTAATTTTTTTAGCCAATATTGTATCCAATTTCGGATGCCAAATAGAGAACAGTTCGTAACTGTCGCCAAAACATATAGGGAGTGGAGAATAGATGAGAAAGTATTCAATTGTTCTTAGCTGTTTCGTTGTTGTTGCACTGTTGTTAGGGGCTTGCTCCAATACAGGGACATCCGGGGAGAGTACGGACGAGCCGTCCGGCGACGGTAAAATATCGATTACACTCATGCACCGTTACATGGATTCCAACATCGGCAAAAGCCCGGAGGACACCGCCGTGCTGGATGGTCTGAAGCGGTTCAAGCAGGATTATCCCAATATCGAAATTATCGAAGAGCAGCAGCAGAACGAGGACTACTCGATCAAAGCGCAATCGCTGGCTGCCGCCGACGATATGCCGGACGTGTTCATCGTACCGGGCTCGTGGATGACGAATTTCGTTAACAACGAGATCGTACTGCCGCTGAACGAGGAGCTGGACAAGCGACCGGAATGGMGCGACGGCTATCGTGCAGGAACGCTTGAAGCCGGTACGCGCGAAGGAAAGGTGTACGGCATTCCGATTGCCGCGGGCCCAACGCATCTCATCTACTACAACGCGAAGATGTTTGCTGACGCTGGCTATAACGAGTTCCCTAAGACTTGGGACGAGCTGATGGATGCGGGCAAGAAGCTGGCGGACAAAGGCATCAACCTATTCTCGTATGGAGACAAGGCTAAGGGCTATGCGCTCTCGAGCTGGATCAGCGCTTTGACCGACCGTTCGACGGGACCGGAATGGACGGAATCGATATTGGCGGGAAGCGGGGCTTCGTTTAACGATCCTGCGTTCATTAAGGCGATTTCGATCATGTCCGATCTTTCCAAATCCGGATACTTGAATAAAGATATGAACTCCATTGACGGGGATACGATGGTAACTTATTACTTCGAGGAGCGGTCGGCAGCATTCGTCAGCGGGATTTGGTCGGCGATGAACATTGTGAACAATGCTCCGGAAGCTGTGACGAACGAGACGAAGGTCGCCGTATTTCCGCCGATTGACGGAGGCAAGGGCAACCCGCTCAGTTCATCGGGCGGAGCAGGCGTGTATTATAGCGTAAATGCCGATATTCAGCCTGGTCTTAAGCTTGAAGCCATTATTACGCTGCTCGATTACATGACAGGGTCGGAGAGCGCGAAGCTGATGGCGGAGGTCGGAGGCTTCCCAGCCTACGATCCTGGTGAGTTCGACTCAGCTAAACTGCATCCGGTCGCTCTCGGCGCTTACGAGGCGAGCGCGGCAGCCGATGCAACGAAAATATTCGACTTGTGGTTCGATGCTTCCGTTGTCGAGGTTATCAATACGGAAATTCAAAGCGTCATGTCCGGCTCCAAGACACCGGAGCAGATGGCGAAAGAGACACAAAAGGCGTACGAGACGCTGTTGTCCAAACCATAACAGTGAATCCGGAGAGGGCAATCCCAGAGCGGATTGCCCCCCTGATTAACCATAACGATGAGGTGATAAAATGGGCAAAGCATTGCGTCCTCCCGGGTGGCTGCTGCTGTTGTATTTGCTGCCGGGGCTGGTGATCTACTCTTTTGTTGTACTCCTTCCGATTCTATCTGCCTTTAGATACGGCTTCTATTCTTGGACAGGCGGGCCGAAGCTGAGCTTCATCGGTCTCGATAATTATTTGGAAATTTTGCGCGACGAAGTGTTCTGGCATTCTTTTCTGAACAACGTGCTCATGACGATTTACGGGTTGATTGGGCAAGTCGGGATCGCCTTCGTGTTCGCGATGTTCCTGATGTCCAAGCTCGTTAAGCTTAAAGGGCTGCACCGGACGATGAGCTTCTTTCCTTCGACGCTTGCGCCGATCATCATCGCGTTTCTGTGGACGCTTATTTACAACTATAACAACGGCCTGCTGAATGAAATGTTGAGAGTGCTTGGACTGGGGCGATTCGTGCAATCGTGGCTGGATCTATCGGGACCGATCGTGCTGCTCGTCTCGATTCCGCTTTCATGGCAAAATATCGGATTCTTCACGCTGCTCATGCTTGCGGGACTTTCCTCTATTAATAAGGAGGTGCTTGAAGTCGCCGAGATCGACGGAGCAACGGGCTTCCGCAAGGCCTGGTATGTGGTGATTCCGCTGGCGAGACCGACGCTTATGGTTGCTTCATTGCTTTGTATCGCCAACAATATGCGCGGATTCGAGCATATTTACGCTATGACCGGAGGCGGACCGGGTAATTCTTCGTCCGTAATGGCGTTGTACGCCTATGAAACGTCATTTTTGAGATTCCGATATGGTTACGGTTCCGCGCTTGCCATAACGATCATGGCGCTGACGATGCTCATTATTTTGCTTAGCACCTTTCTGCTGCAAAGGAAACGCGGCAACAACGGAGGTGAAGCGTAGATGAATGAGACGATGGAAAGGAATTACGCCAAATATTCGCGGGGGCTCAAGAAGGCGCTGCTCAATACGGCGATGATGCTGTTTACGTTCAGCTGCATATTTCCGCTCGTATGGATCGGTTATTCATCTTTAAAAACGCAGCCGGAGTTTTCGAACAGTATTTTGAAGCTGCCGGAGAAGCTGCAGTTCGGCAATTATGTGGAAGCGATCAAGCTGACGAACATGCTGCAGCTATCTTGGAATAGCGCAAGGGTAACGCTGCTGTCGGTCATTCTGATCGTACTGATTGCATTCGTAACAGGCTACATGGTAGCCAGATTGCAATTCAAAGGCAAGAAGCTGATGGTCTTCTATTATTTGTTCGGTATGCTGGTGCCCATACATGCCCTGCTCGTTCCCGTCTATCTGCTGTTCAAGCAGTCGGGACTCGCCGATCAATGGTTTACGCTTATCATTCCGTATGTTGCCTTTAACTTATCGTTGCCGATCTTGCTCGTAACGAGCTATATCGTAGCCATTCCTAAGGAAATCGAAGAAGCAGCCGCTATCGACGGACTGAGCTTCAGCGGGGCAATGTGGAAAATTATTTTGCCTATGGCTGTGCCGGTGTTGACTACAGTTGCCATATTGCAGTTTTTTGCCTGTTGGAACGAGTTTTCGTTCGCCCTTGTACTGTTGAAGGATGAGGCGATGCGTACCGTTCCGCTCGGGATGTCTTTTTTTAAATCCCAGCACAGCACGAATTATCCTCAGCTAATGGCGGGCATGGTGCTGTCCATGCTGCCGGTTACGGTCATTTATTTCGCATTCAGTTCCCGAATCATCGCTGGCGTAATGGCCGGCGCGGTCAAAGGCTGATCACCGCAAGTATGAGACGACTACAATTATAGGAGGAATATAACATGCTGAACTATGAACAACCGATTCTACGTACACCGGACCGCTCCAAATGGAAGGAATCGTTTTACAGCCGCTCGATGGAGCTGCCGGATGAGTTGCTCATCGGGGCGATCGACAGCCATGTGCACGCAGGGCCCGTATTGAATTCCAATCCAGGACATTTCGATCCCATTCAGGTTGCGCAGGAAGCAGCAGCCGCAGGCATGAAGAGCATCGTGTATTATGATGTATTCGGCGGCGCATCGGGCATGGCATGGGTGGTCAACCGTCACGTTCCAGGCATCCATACGTACGGCGGCTACCTAATGAATTCGGGTCACGGCGGTATGAATCCAAGAGCTGTCAAGACGGCGCTCCATATCGAGGAGGGGTGCCGCTTCATCAGCTTCGGATCGCATTGCACCCGCCATTCGGCGGAACGCGAATCTACGCTGATTGATGGCAAGCTTGTGCCATTCAAGGACGCTTTTCCAAAGTTTGCCGAGAAGGAATTGTCGGTTGCGACGTCTATTCCCGTAGAGGGGCCGATATCCGAGGAGCTTGACGAAATACTTACATTGGTGGCGCAGAAGCCGGAGGTTTACTTGAATACGGGGCATGTGTCTGTGCCGGAGGCGCTTCGTTTGCTCGATCTTGCCGAAGAATACGGCATCAAGAAGGTGCTGATCGCGCATCCGGTCAGGGGAAGCATGACGATCGAGCAACAGAAAGAGGCTGCCGCAAGGGGGGCGTTCTTGGAAGCTTGTCTGGTCGACTGGTTATACCCGGACGTTCCGCGAACGCACTATTATGTCGAGAAGGAATATATGGACATGGGCGCAGAATTGGGACGTTTCTCCAACGCGGTGAAATGGATGAAGACGATCAAGGAGGTAGGCATCGACCGTTTCGTGCTCGGCACGGATTACGGCATCCGCGCCGCTCCGTCACCGGTGCAAGGCATGCGAACGATGGTAGCTTCGATGCTGGATTACCAGTTCGCGCCGGAAGACATCTATAAGATGATCGCCGAGAACCCGGCTAAGCTGATCGGTATCGACGACTAGCTTGCCCAGAGGAAGCGGATATGAGTTCGAGGGTAAAGCAGCTAGGGATGACGAATGGAGTGAACGATACGGATGATGGATAACAGGGTAACCGCATTGCCGTATGATCTTGTCGTTATTAACGGTCTTGTCGTATTTGAGGATCGTGTCGAGAAGGCAGAGATTGGCGTCCGAGACGGACGCATAGCGGAAATTGGAGCATCATTGGAACGCAGCGGCGCCCGCGTGATCGATGCTGACGGCTTGGCTGTTCTGCCGGGAATGATAGACGCGCATGTCCATTTCAATGAACCGGGGTTCGGGCACTGGGAAGGGTATGCCACGGGTTCAAACGCGCTGGCGGCAGGCGGCTGTACGACATTCATCGATATGCCGTTGAATGGCGTGCCGCCGACCGTGACTGTGGCCGCGTTGGAGCAGAAGCGGAGGCGCGCGTGTGGCGTATCGCTAGTTGATTACGGCTTCTGGGGCGGTTTGATGCCAGGTTACTTGGAGCAGCTGCCGCTTCTTGCGAGAGCGGGAGTCGTTGGGTTTAAAGCGTTTATGTCATCCCCTGGCGACGAGCATGAGGAGGCGTTCCGGCGAAGCGACGACGGAACGCTGCTGGAGGGAATGAAGAGGATTGCGGAGCTTGGCAAAGTGCTTGTGCTTCATGCCGAGGATGAAGACATCGTAATGAGACTTTCCAAGCAGGCTTTATCGGAGGGGCGCAGCGGCGCGTTCGACTATTCGGCTTCGCGTCCGATCGAAGCCGAGCTGGAGGCGGTCTCGAAAGCGCTGGATTATGCGAAGCAAGCAGGCTGCAGTCTGCATTTCGCCCATATTAGCAGCGAAGCAGCCGTGAAGGTTATTTGGCATGCCAGGCGGACCGGGCAGGATGTGACGCTGGAGACTTGTCCGCATTATTTGACGCTGACGGAGGATGACTTCGCGCATTTGGGGGCGGTCGCCAAGTGCGCGCCCCCGTTGAGGAGCGCAGCCGAACAAGCGAAGCTGTGGCAATGTCTGGATCTGGGCTTAATTGATCTCATTGCTTCCGATCATTCGCCTTGTCCTGCCGGGCTCAAGGAGCATACGGATATGTTTGCGGCTTGGGGAGGCATTTCGGGAGCCCAGAGCTCGCTGGAGCTGCTAGTTGACGAAGGGCATTTGAAGCGAGGCATACCGTTAACGCAAATTAGCCAATTACTGTCAAGCGCTCCCGCTCGGCGCTTCGGCCTTCATCACAGGAAGGGCGCGATCCAAGTCGGCCATGACGCGGACCTCGTACTGGTGGATTTAAACGGCGGATACCGTTTAACGGCTGATCGGTTATTTCAAAGGCACATGCAAACGCCTTATATGGATAGGGAGCTCGGCTGCAAAGTGAGAATGACGCTGCTTAGAGGAAAGGCCGTTTATGAAGAAGGACTCGGTACGAACCAATCGCGCGCAGGCTTGGAATGTTTCTTGCCCAGGAAGAAGGAGAAGAGCAACGCACTCTAGAAACGCTCACGGAGGTTGATGCAGATGGAACCGATTGTGAACAGAAAAGCTGACGGGGACGATTTGGTTAACGAATGGAAGGCGTTATTCGGAACTTTACCCCAGGCATCCATGGAGGACTATGTCGGGAAGTACTTGAGCAAGCTATTGCCGGACGAACCGCAACTTTTGGAGAAGAGGCGGGATTTGAAGGATCGTACCGAGAGGATGCAACGGGCTGAGCTGCTGCTTACGCTCGAGACGATTATCGCTTGCGACGGCAATATGAATGAAATGGCCAGGGCGCTGTTCATCCATCGGAATACCGCTGCTTACCGAATCGAGAAGCTGGAGAAGGTGCTTGGCCTGCCGCTTCGGCAAACGGATAATTTGCTGCGTTTGAAACTCGCGTTTTTGTTTCGGGAAATGCTGAATAGTCGACGATAGCAAGGTCAATGAAAAAGTCTGCGCGAGCGCAGGCTTTTTCTGTTTATTGTCGGACGTTAATGGAGCTTAGGCGTGATATGATTAATGATGCGAGCTTATGTTAATCTTATAAAATATGTATAGGTGAAAGAGGAATGAGCGTCATATGAATAATTTATCGATTACGAAGCCTGACTCGCGGACACGGCCGATATTGATCAAAAACGGTATGGTTGTGTTGGAGAACGAGATTGCAGACGTCGCAATAGGAATAGCACACGGACGGATAGAAGCCGTGTTTGTTCAGGATGGAGAGATTAACCGCTGGATGAGCAGCAATTTGGATGCTTTTGTTATCGATGCACAACATAAATACGTCCTTCCGGGGTTAATCGATATTCACTGCGACGCAATAGAGAAGGAAATACAGCCTCGCCCGAATACGCTGTTTCCGCTTCAGATGGCGTTGCTCGAATTCGAGCGCAAGCTTCCGCTTCATGGTATTACGACGATGTATCATTCATTATCGCTTGGGGTGGGTCTTAGTCTTCGCGGCGATCATCTGCTTACGGAAATGATTGAATTAATTAATCGTTACCGGGAGAATAGATCGGTCATTCGCAATCGTATCCATTTGCGGTATGAAATTTCGCATTTGAACGGGCTTTCGATTGTTGAACGTTGCTTGCGTAATAAACAGATTGAATATTTATCGTTCATGGATCATTCGCCGGGGCAAGGTCAATACCGGAAGGCCGGGTCGTTCGAGCAATATGTTATGAAAAATCAGGGAGTAGACAGAGGGGAAGTAGGCATAATCGTCGATGATTTGGCGAAGCGCAGAGAGCAGGTGGATTGGATACGCTTGCACGAGCTGGGGAAGTTAGCGATGGAGAATGGAATAGCGATCGCCTCTCATGATAATGATACGGAGGATAGCGTAGATCAATCTGCGCAGCTCGGCGCTACCGTATGTGAATTTCCGATTAATTTGGAAACGGCGAGTTATGCCGCGAGTAAGGGGCAACGCGTATGTGTCGGGGCTCCTAATATTGTGAGGGGCGCATCGCATGACAACAACTTGAGAGCAGTGGATGCGATCTCCGCTGACTCGGCTCATATCATTTGCTCGGATTATCATCCTTCATCGATGCTGGCGGCAATATTCAAGCTGGCGGATGAGGGGATTGCCGCTTTGCCTAAGGCGGTGAAGATGGGTTCGCTTCATCCGGCCGAAGCTTTGGGCACGAATGATGAGCTGGGTTCCATCAAGCCAGGCAAAGCGGCGGACATCATTATTGTTGACCGTTACGAGAAGCTGCCATGGGTAACTTGTGCGATAGTCGGCGGCAATATCGTTTACCGCGCAGCAACTTATTATTAGGAGTCGCCGGTAATGAGCTAGCTAGGACTAGGATTTTCTCCTTGATGCAATTGCTGGTGCAATGCTTCAACCATGCGTTGCTGCTCAGGCTGGCTGCATTGCTGCCATATCATCTCGAATAGAACGCCGAGTCCTGGGAGAGTTCTCTCGTCTGCTCCGATTGATTCCTCGATGACCTCAGTCAGATCTTGTACGGAATTGGCTTGTACTCGATTAATAATGGCTTGACGCAAATCAACGGTAACATTATTCATGTTGTCGCATCCTCCTGCATCGTTCTGAGTTACGTCGTTACTATTCCCTGCGGGGCCTTGTTTCATCCTTGTCGCGGTCGTATGTTATACTAGAGTGACGATACAGAATTCCACTTCGAACCATGCTTAGTTTAGGAGGAATTACGGTAATGTCCAAGAAACAGTTCGCGATTGTCGGCATGGGGCGCTTCGGCTCCAGCGTAGCAAAAGCTTTGACGGAAATGGGTTATGAGGTTCTGGCCATTGACTCGAGCGAGGATCGCATTCAGGATGTTGTAGGCACGGTGACACACGCAGTATCGGCCGACTCCACAGATGAAGAAGCGTTGAGGGCGCTAGGCGTACGAAACTTCGACGTTGTAGTCGTGGCGATTGGACAAGATATACAAGCAAGCATTTTGACAACCATTATCTTGAAGGATCTAGGCGTGAAGACGTTAATTGTCAAAGCGCAGAACGAGCTCCATGGCAAGGTGGTTTCGAAAATAGGCGCTGACAAAGTGATATACCCGGAGCGGGATATGGGACTTCGCTTGGCGCATCATTTGGCGTCGCCGAATATTCTCGACTATATCGAGCTATCGGATGATTATAGTATTGTAGAGATGAAAGCGTCCAATGCGATGGTGGGCAAGAGCCTTAAGCAGCTGGACATTCGCGCAAAATACAAATGTAATGTTATGGCGATCAAGACGGGGCCGGAGATGAACATCGCTCCGTATGCCGACGATCTTATTCGTATGAATGATGTGCTTGTTATTGTCGGTAAAAACTCGGATGTTCGAAATTTAGAAAATGCATATTCGGAAGGCTAGGCTAACGACACTTATGAATCCTAATTATGATCTACTTATTACTTCGATCCAAAATGAACGTGTGAAGCAATGGGCTTCGTTGCTTGATAAGAAGCATCGCGACCGCAGCGGTCAATTTATTATTGAAGGCGTTCATCTCGTAATAGAGGCGCTGAAGAGCGGCATCGATGTTTCCGTCATCATTTATGATAATGAACGAGGCATCCCTGTTGAGCTAAGGCAAGAGTCTAAGCTTGGCACGACCGGATATGAGGCTGCGAAGGCAGCGGAATGGGTTCAAGCTTCACGGTCCGTGATGGCCAAGTGCACAGGGACGGATACGCCGCCTCCTGTCTTCGCGGTAGTGTCCAAGCCGGAGCATGACCAAAGCGCGCTTTACCGTGAAAATAGTCTCGTCATCGTGCTCGATGGTGTGCGCGATCCAGGCAATGTCGGCACGATCATTCGCAGCGCGGACGCGGTGGCGGCAGATGCCGTCATTCTTGGCAAAGGCTGCGTCGATCTATACAATCCGAAGACGGTTCGCTCAACGATGGGGTCGATGTTCCATCTGCCGATCATCGAAGGCGATCTAACAGAACTGATGTCGGCAGCCCGGGAGCGGGGCATCAAGCTTGTGGGTACAAGTCTGCAGGCTACTCATACCTGCTACTCCTACGATTGGAAGCAGCCGACTTGGCTGCTCATGGGCAGCGAGTCCGACGGCTTATCTCAGGACGTGCGCCTGCAGTTGGACGAGTCGGTCATCATCCCGATGCCAGGCGGGTCCGAATCTTTGAACGTTGCAACCGCTACGGCGGTGCTGCTGTTCGAGGGGTTAAGGCAGAGGAAGTTTAATTAATTTTTCAAATAAAGAAAGACGGAAGGGAACTGCATACAGCAGATCCCTTCCGTCTTTTTTTATCCAGTTGGACAGAATATGTCTAACCAACTATGGTAAGATATCCCTTGCAGGCAATTATCGTCAAAGTGGTGATCGAATGAGCAAAGAGTCAAAGTCTAATAGAATTCTACTGCTGCATGACCGACTTAACCGAGGAGAAGTATTGAACAAGCGTATGCTTTCAGATGAATTCGGGATAGATAACAAATCGGTACAACGCTACTTGGAGGATATTAGAGCTTATTTAGCTGAATATTATCCAGGTCATGAGGTTATCTATGATTACCTTAAAAAGGGTTATATAAAAAATATAGCGGATGATAAGAGCTTGTCTGGTGCGGAAGTGTTGGCTATCACGAAGATCATCATTGAGAGTMGAGCATTTACCAAAGATGAGATGAACGGACTCATTCAGTCCATACTTGATCTGGTTACAGGCATGGAGAGAAAAGCCATCAAAGAGTTTATAGGCAATGAATTAATTCATTTTCAATCGATAACGCATAACAAACCGTTGTTAAAAATGATCTGGGACATCTGCTTCACCATTAGAAAACAGAATATGATTGAAATTCGTTATGAAAAGATGAATGGGACGGAGTCCAGAAGAAAGATAAAGCCAGTATCCGTTATCTTCTCTGAATTTTATTATTATTTGATTGCCTTTATTGATGGCAGTGAATATGAGTCACCAGCTTTTTTTAGATTGGATCGAATTGTATCTTTTGAAATATTAGCCGATAGATTCGTTATTCCAGAGAAAAACAGAGTAGAGGTGGGAGAGTTAAGGAAACGTGCTCAGTTTATGTATGCCGGTGAATTGATCACGCTTCGATTTAACTATTTCGGTTCTTCTCTATCAGCAGTGCTGGATCGATTACCGACAGCAGAAGTAGTCAAACAAATGGATGAGGGCTGGCTAATCGAAGCAGAAGTGTATGGGAAAGGCTGTATCATGTGGCTTCTTAGTCAAGGGAGCAATGTCGAAGTCATAAGCCCGTTAAGCATAAGGGAGCAGATGAAGACTACAATTAGGTCGATGATTGATCGGTATGAGTGATAAATCACCAAGAAATACCAATATATTAATGTTAGTCAGGAGTTGAAGAGGAAGTAGCTAAAGGAGAGGAAGTAGATAATATATGTTGAAGAGAAATATTAAGTTTGCAATTGTACTAAGTAATGGAATGCAAATAAGAACATTAGAAGAATTAATAGAGAATTTTGAAGTAGATACGATCGTTGGTTATTATTTGGATGGAAGGTTAAAAACGTGGCTTATGCAAAGATTTTACACAAGTCAACTTCAATTATTACAAAATATCAATGAACATAATGATTCTTTGCATTTGGAAATCGCTAAGGTTTTTGGTGTGAATATAGAAGATGTATCGTTTAATTCTCGTCAATATTTTGAAAAGAGATCAAAATTAGAAGTGATAAATAAGTATACTACAGATCAGGTGATACTAGAAAATTATGAATATGTTGCAGTCTCCCAAAGTGAGTTGGATACGCTTCTTGAGAAAATGACGAATTCTAATAATAGTATCGTTTATTTATTAGATGATGCTAGTACTATCTTCAATATTAGTCATAATATTTCTAATATTATCTATATTGGCGTAAATAACCCTACAGTGATTTTAAAAGAAAGTTATTCTTTTGATGCTAAAGGAAACAATATTGTATTTCAGAATGTTAAATTAATACCAGATAAAGAGTCAACGATTATGGCATTGATAGCATCGTTCGGTGAGATTGAAGAAATTACTATTAGTGATGAAGTTAAGGAACTTTTGTACCTGTCTACGACTGTCAGGCTTACCGCAGACCAAGTTGAAACAGTATTTAAGGAACTAAATAGAAAATGGTTGTATAGCAGTGGCGAACCCGAATACGTAACAATGTTACAAGATCGTGGGTACTATGTTCATCATCGAGACATGCTAAAAGGAAAATCATATATATCTTAGCTGATGTTCTATCAAAAATAATTAATAATTACTTATGGAAAATGTAGAATATAAACTAATAAGGTGAGGAATATTTAATGCTCAACAGAAACATAAAGTTTCCTATCGTAATGAAAAACGGGGTTCAAGTAAGGACTATAGAAGAGTTGAAAGAAAGTTTTGAAATGGAAACGATCGTTGAATATTATTTTGACGGTAGATTGAAAACGTGGTTAGAACAACGCTTTTATAAAGCGGAAGCTGAACTTCTAGAGAAATTGGCTACTGAGGATCAATCAGAAATTTCGGAAAAACTGTGCCAAATATTCGGAGTTGCAATTAGTGCTCCATTTGATATACAAGCGTTCAAGAGCAAACGAGATAAGCTGTCGATCATCAATCAATATACGGACGATCCAATTATATCGAGTCAGCTTCATTTCATTGCTATGTCTCAAGGTGAACTTGATCAGATGATTCAAGATACGGCGGACGATGCTTCAAGAACGATTTACTTATTAGGTGAATCGTTTGAAGTTAGTGAAACGGCCGAACGAATTCATTATGTCGGTATCAATCAGCCTTCATTAACGTTGATTGGGACCCACATGTTCGATGCAAAAAATAAAAATATTCATTTCGAGAACGTGTTATTGACTGCACACGCACAGATTAAGTTGAATCCGTCGTCTATATCTGACTTTGAAATAGATGAGTCAAAGATTAGACAGGGTGCAGCACTTAGAAATTACGCCAAAACCATTAAAATCAACAAAGATTCATACAAAAATGCAGGTGGCCTATTCACAAGATCATCACCGTCGCCAAGAAAAATTCATATATACGGACATACGCTATGTGTCGAGATTGGCAGATACTTGGCTTTCTACGATATTCGTAATAATCGAATGATTAATAAGATAGAGACGTATGAGTATGAACAGTATGTAACAACGATAAAGCACCTAAATTCCGTTTATTGTCTTGATATTGATAACGTAAGTGTATCCGGTCGTGGGTGGGTCGACTTGTATAAAGTGTTTAAGGTTGATTTAAATGATCCTACCAAACGGGAAACCATCTATGCTTCTTTTGATAAAGTGGAATCATATAACATAATGGGAGTTGCAGAAGACATATTAAAAATGTTCGCAGTTCGTTCGAACGTGAATGACTCTGATAATTTCCAAATGGCATCAAGTCGTATTGAAATGACAAATAAGCGTCTGATCCCAGGTGAGAAAATTKAATTGAATTACGTCGGTTCAAGATCATTTTTTAATGGAGTTTCTTCCTACTGCTATGAAGGAGAATTATATTATTTCTTGCCAAGAGAGAGGAAGCTGCATCGTTCAACAACCAAAGGCCCTTTGTTAAGTTTCAGCGGATCAATCGGCAAATTCGTTATTGGTCACAATAAACTATTTGCTCTGAGCAGCTTCTCTAAAGATGCTATGTTTAGAGACGGCGTTAGCCGGGATAGCTTGGTTGCAATAGGAAATATTGCAGTATTTGATCTAAATACCGGGGAACAGCTTGGAAACATAAAGGCCCATGAAAAAGACATCACTTTAATGAAGATAGCCAATGATGTGTTGCTAACCTGTTCAGGCTTCAGTGAAATTAAATTATGGGATATTCATACACTCGAGTTGATTCAAACGATCAAATTAAAAAATGATAGCGCATGGAACATAAGTTATTTTGACATCGATCTGTGCGAGGATAAACTCGCGGTTATGTGTGAAGACACCGTATACATTTATGAATAGACAAAGTAGGAGAGTCGATTTTTATGCTAAAGAATCCGGTTAGTCAGACGATTTTGCACTATGTAGATGCCCAATTTCCATTACTATACTTGAATACTTTTGAAGAGACCAAGGTCGACAGCCTCATTAAATCAGTGGCATATGGCAGAGAGATACTTGAATGGAATGCTTCAAAAGGGTTTGTTCATTTCGAAACGAAGAGCCCTTTGCTCGACAGTATCAAAACAGTTGAAGAAATATTGTATGCCTTAAGCCAAGATGATGAGTTGAATGGCAAAATACTAGTACTTAAAGATATTCATCACTTTTTGGATAATCCTCATGTCATAAGCACATTAAAGGAAATCGCCTTAAAGATCTATAACGGACTCGAGACGGTATTGTTCTTGGTTTCCCCTGTATTGAAGATCCCGACGGAGTTAGAGAAATACATAACGATAATCGAAATTGGCTATTTGGAGGAACAGGATGTTAAACAATTAGTCAGGAGATTTCTTCGTGACAACCAGTTGCCCGATATTGCAAATGAATTATTGGATGAATTAACAATTGCTTTTAAGGGCCTTACCGAATATGAAATTGTAAATATTTTATCACTTGCCTATTCGAAAGACGGAGATTTGACGAAAAAGGATTTGGAGCTCATCTACGATCAAAAGTTCCAAGTAATAAAGAAATCAGGGATTTTGGAAATGATCCCACAGAATGAAACAATTCATGAAATCGGCGGTCTTGAAAACCTGAAATCATGGCTTTCCAATAAAGCGAAGGTTTTTAAAAATATGAACAAGGCATTGGAATATGGAGTAGATATCCCAAAAGGTGTGTTAATCGCCGGTCTGCCTGGGTGCGGTAAATCCCTAAATGCCAAAGCAACAGCCCAATTATTCGGAGTCCCTCTATTACGATTGGATATGGGGAGATTATTAGGCAAGTACGTTGGGGAATCGGAAAGCAATATGCGTAAAGCGATCAAGCTGGCAGAAGCGATATCCCCTTGTGTGTTATGGATCGATGAATTGGAGAAAGCGTTCGCCGGCATAGGAAACGGTGCTAATGCGGAGGTCGCTACAAGATTGTTTGGATACTTTTTAACGTGGATGCAGGAAAAAAACAGTCCTACCTTCGTCGTTGCAACTGCAAATGATATTTCAAACCTTCCAACTGAGCTGCTAAGAAAGGGAAGATTCGATGAAATCTTTTATGTCGATCTCCCGACTGCGGTGGATAGAAAACGAATCTTTGAAATCCATTTTACAAAACGAAGAAGAGGCGATATGGCAGCGATTGATTTTGCCGAGCTGAGCAGGAAAACAGAAGGTTTTAGCGGAGCTGATATTGAAKGGGTTGTAAAGGAAGGGATTGAAAGAGCTTTTGTTTCTGGGAAACAACAAGTGACTACTCAAGATATGGTTTCAATCATTGAGGACACAGCATCCCTATCCGTCTTATTCAAAGATAAAATAAAAGTTTTGTCAGACGCGTACAAAAAGAATCATTTTAAATCAGCATCTAAAAGTTAAGGAGATGAAGCGGAATGAGTGCCAGTCCAATGAACGCTTCGCATCATGACCAGGAAAAAGTGATTGATATTGTTCGAGATGTTGTAGAAAGCTTTTCTACTAAAGAGCAGTCTATGTCCGAAGAACAATGGATCGAAGACGAACTGAGAAAACATTTGCCTGAGATGAGTTATGCTGAGGCTGAAAAGTACAAAATTGAAATCATACAATCTGTTGAAGTTCATGATGCGAATTTAAAGAGTCTAAGTAATGCAGTCGAACAAGGGACGACCAAAGAAAAATGGCTGCAAATAAAGGTCCAAGAAGCAACAATTGGTATGGAAGTTAGCAAAGTCGGACAGTACCTTCAAGAAATTGATCATGTGATTGCAACTTCGAATCAGCAGATGCGAGATGCGATAACCAATTTGGACGGTTCTATCAATATGAATTCGAATCTAGATGGATTTATATTTGAGCACCACCATGCCAATACATTTAATATGGAAGCTGCATTAAGAAAAAGCAATTTAAGAGCAGAAGTATTATCACCTAAGCCAGGTGAGACGTACACCAAAAATTCAGTTGATCTTGTCATTAAGGATGAGTTTGGCACGATCGTGAAGAAGTACCAAGCAAAGCTTAGTGGAGATGCGGTTGCGACCAATAGAGCATTCGATAAAGGTAACTATGCCTTTCAGGGGAAGTTAATATCCAAAGGTCAGGCACTTGATGTATCTAATGGCAGAGAATCGATAGGCAACGATAACCTGAAAAGCCGTCCTATGGATAAGGCAGAAGGAAAACAATTGCAAAAGCTTGCTCAAGAAGGACAGTCTCTCGATACGGATTGGAACTATTATAAGTTGAAAGACTTGACCTCCCATATGACTAAAAATATTGCATTGGCTGGCTTTCAATCCGCGACTGTTGCTGTAGGATTTGACCTTGTTCATAAAAAAATGACCAATCAAGAAATAAAGGGTCATGAGGTTGTGAAAGCAGCTTTAAGAACGGGAGCTGATGCTGGCGTCAAAAGCGCAACGGCTGTGGCGCTAAAGATAGCTTCTGAAAAAGGGCTAATTGCAATGATACCGAAAGGTACCCCAGCAGGAGTAATAGCAAATGTGGCATGCGTATCCATTGAGAATGTGAAAGTGTTAGGAAAAGTAGCCAATGGTGAATTAACGATAGTTCAAGGATTAGAAAAAATGGAGCGTGTTACCGTATCGGCGGTTAGCGGACTTATTTGCAGCGGTCTCGGTGCTGCTGAAGGAGCAATAGTGGGGGCAATGGCACTAAGTTGGATACCCGTGGTCGGAACGGTTGCTGGAGCGGTATTAGGCTCAATGGTTGGCGGAACCGTTGCTTATATGGCTGGTTCAACGATAGGTGAAACAATCTGCAAAGCGGGACAGAAGGTAAGAAGTACAGCGGTAAATATGATCAAGTCTGGTGCAAAAGCAGTCGGAAAAGCATATAACACAGCAAAAAATTTTATAAAGTCATTATTTTAAGGTTTGAATAAAATAACTGTCCCCTATTCGCTAGTGGGGACAGTTATTTTATCTTTCTACACCTAGCACATCCATTTGCTTCACAACGAGGTTTGAGATATACTCAAACCAGTTAATTATTGATTAGTCACTAAACGAAAGGATGAAGAGAACTTGCCAAAACCAAAGGATGAAAAAGCAGTCGTTAATCGTAAAACCGATATTATATCGGCGGCGATCGAAGTGTTTGCGGAGACCGGCTATTACAGGGCAACCACAGCACAGGTAGCGGAACGAGCTCAAATATCGCAGCCTTATATTTTTCGTTTTTTTGCAACGAAAGAAGCCTTACTGTTAAGCGCGTTAGAGGTGTCCTGGATGAGAATAAGCCAATCTTTCCGTCAAGTCGTGGATTCCGCAACACCGGAACGGTTGGAAAGCGAATTGATTAAGGCTTACGAGGATATATTGGCCTCCCATATGAATGAAACCTACCTTCAGATGCAAGCACAGACAATTCAAGAAGAACCGATTCGAGAGGCAATGCGGGCCGGACTTCGAGAAGTACGGCAAATTGTTTTGGATGCATTCGTTAATAACAAAATCCCCAACGCGGAGGAAAGAACATTCCTGTTTCTAGCACGGGGGATGCTTTGCAATATTTCATCGGCGCTCGACATGCCGGAACTGTTGATGAAGCAAAGGTAAGACCGGCGATTCAAGCCGCAGCATTTAGTTATTGACCAATCAATAACTAAATGCTATAGTGAAAACAAGTTAGTGATTAATCAATCACAAATAATAAAAGTGAGGATGATGACAATGAAAAAAGCGATAGTTGTAGGTGCGACAGGCGGTACAGGTGCGGTGATTACGGCAGAGCTGGCGAAACGAGGGATACCGACGATTGCGTTTGGACGATCCCGCCAGAAGCTAGAGCAGCTTGCCGTGCAATTAGGCAGTCCCTCTAATCTAACGATTGCCGTAGGTGATGCCTTCAACTCCGACGATATTGCAGATGCGGCTAAGGAAACGGATGTTCTATTCCATTGCGCGAATGTACCTTATCATGAGATGGCAAGCAAACTTTTGCCGCTCGGCGAAGCCATAATGGAGGCTGCCAATCGTTTGAAGCTGAAGGTCGTGGCGATAGACGGTATCTATCCTTACGGCAGAAGACAGATGAGCAAAGTGACAGAGGATCATCCGAAACAGCCGCATACAAAGAAGGGCAAAGTTCGTCTTGCATTCGAACAGATGATCTTCAGCAGCCGTTGGAGCGAGGCACGAGCGATGATTGTTCGATTGCCGGATTATTATGGGCCAACCGCGAATCAGGCTTCGTATTTGGGAGGAACGCTTGAGGCAATCGCTGCCGGCAAAATGGCGTTTTTTATCGGCAATATGAAAGTTCCTCGGGAGTACGTATATTTGCCAGACGCGGCTAAAATGGTTGTCGAGCTATCCGATCATGACCACGCGTATGGACAAAACTGGAATATTCCCGGTTCGGAATTGATCTCCGGTCGCGACATCGTTCGAATCGCACAGCAAGCAAGCGGGACAACAAAACCTGTTATACCGCTCGGCAAGTACGGTCTTTCACTGCTTGGCCTATTCGTACCGGTCATGAGGGAAGTGGTCGAAATGCTTTATCTAACGGAAGAACCTTTACGGCTAAGCGGTGAAAAATATGAACGTCAAATTGGCAAAATCCAGGTAACAAAGCCCGCAGACGGAATTGCTGCAACCATTCGCGAATTGCAGAAGAGCGTATAACACTTTTCAATTGCTCTTTAGTTATTGATCAATCAATAATTAATCATGAAAGAGGAGACCCCTTATGCGAAAGCTATCGCGCAAAGGAAATCAGGCTAGTTCGGTACAAGCCAAAAAAGGGTTATTGGGGAAACTTATTATAGATCCGAAAGAAGACGCATTCGACTATGATGAAGAGGACTCTGTCCTCATCCAACAACTGAACGGCACTTATATGTTGAACGGATCAACGAACGATTTGAATATAGATGCCGCCCCGGGATCTACGGTCAGAGTAAGAATGATCAATGCGACGAACGATACGGACACCATAAGCGTTAACGGAGCAGCCTATCGGATCATTGCGATGGACGGCCATGACCTGAATGAGCCTGGACTGCTGGATAACTATGAATTTCTTATCAATACGATCAACGGTAAAAGCTTTCATGAAATTCCTCCAATGATCGTAGAGGAGGGAGATCGCGTGAAAATTACGATTTTGAATGCCGGTGGCGGCAATCATCCGTTTCATATGCACGGACATGTCTCTCGGGTTCTTAGCCGCAACGGCCAGCCTTTGACCGGAAGTCCGGTATATCTGGATACCCTCTTAACGCAAAAGGACGAAACCTACGAGATTTATGTACTAGCGGATAATCCCGGATTATGGATGATGCATTGCCACGATCTGATGCACGCTTCCATGGGCATGAGCATGATGTTCAATTACGAAGGTATCGCAACGCCTTATCGGGTGGGGACAAAATCAGGGAATTTGCCGGATTTGTAGAGCAAAGAGAGCAATCGTGAATGGAGAGGTGCCTTTGGAAAAAAAGATTTAGAAAAGAACCGCAATCGACACGGCAGCACCGTTTCGATTGCGGTCTTATTTTTGCTATAAAACTTCCTATTTCACTAACCCTTTATCTTGCTTGAACTTCTCCCACTGCGCCTCGGTTTCTTGCTCGATCTTCTCTTGGCCGGAAGCAATGAGCTTGTCGCGGTATTTCGGCAGTTCCTTGGCTGGATCAACGGAGCCGGATTCAAGCGCGGCTTGATACTCGTTGTTGGCTGCCGTTACGTTGGCGATCTCGGCTTTGATGCTCTCTTCGTTAACGCCGAAGCCGCTTGTCGCAGGGACGATGGCGCTGTCGTTAAGCTCGATCGTTCTGTCCCACGTATCCGCTGCTTGGCCTGGCTTCAGATAAGCGTTGAATTGGTTGCCGAATACCCAGTCGCCGTTCGGCGCGTATCCGGAATCTTTGATCGGCTCGATAAACTTGTCATCTGTTTTGTTATAGTGTTTGCCTTCAATACCGTTGCAAATCAAGTTGTAAAGGTACTGATCCGTATTAAGCAGATTGATCAGCATAAGCGTACGCTCCGGATTTTTGGAGCTTTTGTTGATGACATGCATAGCGCCGGCGATACCCGTGAAGTAGCTGTCGGCAATCGGAGCATAGACGACTTCATTGCCGCCGTTTACAGCCATTTCGCCAACTTCACCGCCAGGCTTAGAAGTGAATTCGAGGCCTACCGCCACATTGCCTTTGGCTTTCAAATCGTTAATGTTCTGGATGATCGGAGCATCCTCGTTAATGTATCCGGCTTGGTACCAGCTGCGCATCGTATCGTAGTATTCTTTTTTCTCATCGAGTATTTGCAGCCCGCCGATATATTTGAGCGACGGATCGTCTTTAGCGTAGCTAAGCACAAGCCCTTCGCCGACCTTCGTCTTGTCCGTGAACAAGCCCCATGAGTTTTGCGCAAGACCGAGCGGGATGATATCCGGCTCATTTTCTTTCAACTGCTTAAGGAATGGCTCAAGATCTTTGTAAGATTGAATCGAATTTACATCGAGATTGTATTTGTCTACGAAGCGCTTCTGGATGACAAGGCTCTTCGTCTTGGCGGCTACTTGATAGATTGGGAATCCGTATACTTTGCCATCTACGGCAAGCATATCCGGCCAGAATTTATCCGGAATGTTCGCACGGGCTTCCGGTGCATATTGCTTGATCATATCTTCCGTAATTTCCAAGTAAGCGCCTCTATCGATATAAGGCTGATAATTGCCTAGCCAGCCCTTCGAGCTCCATGCGAGGTCGAAGTCTTCGCCTGCTGCGAGCATGGCGTTGAGCTTCGGCTCGTACTCATCGAAAGTAAGCGGCTTCAAATCTACGGTCGCGTTGATTTTTTCTTTCAAATATTTGTTGATCTCGTCATTGACGAGCTGCTGGTCCGGACCAGGTTGAGCAGAAACCGGATAGATGAAGGTAAGCTTCACTTCGGGAAGAGCTGGCTCAGCAGGCGTCTCAGTTTCAGGAGCATTCGTGCTGCTGCCGGCATTGCTTGGGGCATTGGTAGCGTTCGGCGTGTTGCCATTGTTTGAGCATGCCGCGATAATGGCAAGACATAGCGTAAGCGTGAACCATTTGGCCAATAGAGATGCTTTTGCTTTTTTCATCTGTGAACCCTCCGTTTATATTGTTTTTATATTGGCACAATAGTCGCTCCTTATCCTTTCAAGGAACCTACTGTAATACCCTTCACGAAATACCTCTGAAAGAAAGGAAATATGACTAACATTGGTCCGCCGGCGAGAATCGCCATTGCCATTCGAACAGACAAGGTCGGAAAGTTCGCATAAGCGAGCTTATCGGCAACCTGGGCAAGGGGGGAGTTGGCCAGAAACTCGATTTGAGACAGAATACGCACGAGCAGCAGCTGCAGCGGAATGTATTTGTCATTGTCGATGAATAGCAGCGCGTAGAACCATTCATTCCAATAGCCGAAGGCGATGAACAAGCCAAGCGTCGCTAGCGCAGGCGTCGACAGCGGCAGGATGATGCCGAAGAAAATCCGGAACTCTTTTGCTCCGTCAACCTTTGCGGATTCGATAATTTCCTTTGAGATTTTGTCCAGGAAACCTTTCATGATCATAATGTTGAAAGGACTGAGCAGCGTCGGAAGGATGATTGCCAGCAATGAGTTTTTTAAGTGCAAGTATTGCGTCATCATGATGTAGAAAGGGATCAGGCCGCCGTTGAACAGCATCGTGAAGAAAACATAGAACGTAATCGGACGATTGTATCTAAAGTCCATCCGAGARATCGGATAGGCAGTCATTGCGGTGAGCAGCAGCGAAGTCACTGTACCGATGACGGTAATGATTAGAGTCACGAGATAGCCCTTCAGCAGCGGATCCGGTTTCTCGAAAATGATTCGGTACGCCTCCGCGCTCCATTCCTTCGGCAAAAACTGATATCCGTTCTGCACAAGGCTGTTCTCGGAGGTCAGCGATATAATGACGACGAGGACGAACGGAAGGGCAATCATCAAGCAAAGAATCGTTAGAAATAGATTGATGAACCCGTTCATCCAATTAAATGATCTGGTGCTTTGCATGTGTAATTCCTCCTTGTTCAGAACAATGCATTGTCTTTATCCGTTCTCCGAACGAGATAGTTGGCGGTTACGACAGTAACGAGGCCTACGACCGATTGCAGGAAGCCGACTGCCGCCGCGGAGTTGATATCGCCTAGTTTCGTCAGAGCTCGGTAAACGTACGTATCGATGATGTCAGTCGTCGGGAAGTTCGGGCCAACGTTATTCGGTACGAAATAATGCAAGCCGAAATCGCCGCGGAAGATGTTGCCGAGTCCTAAGATGAACAAGATGATGACGAGTGGCTTGAGCAGCGGAAGCGTAATGCGCCACATCATCTGGATACGGGATGCGCCGTCTAGTCTGGCCGCCTCGTAATAGTCGGTGTTAATACCGGTAATGCCCGCATAGTAGACTAGCGTGGAGAAGCCGATGCCCTTCCACAGGGCGACGAGCGGCAGGATGAATATCCAAGGCGCCGTCTCCAAATACCATTTGTGCGGTTCAAGGCCGATCCATCCGATCATCGTATTAAGAAAACCGCCCTTATGGTCGAGGAAGGCGCTCGTAATATAACCGACAAGGACGAAGGAGAGGAAGTAAGGCAGAAACATCGTTGTTTGATAAATCTTGATCAATTTGCCGCTCAGTTCGTTCAGGAGCAATGCAAGAAGCAATGCGGCAACCGTTCCAAGGGCAATATAAGAAAGATTGTAAAGCAGCGTATTGCGGATGATGCGCACCGCGTCTTGCGCCTTAAATAGAAATTCGAAGTTGTTCAGGCCTACCCACTTGCTGCCGAAGATGCCTTGGTCATACCTGAAATACTTAAAGGCAAGAATGAGCCCGATCATCGGGATATAAGCGATTACGAATTTGAATAAAATACCCGGCGTCGCGAGCAGCAGCAATTCCCGGTTTTTCTTCAGATGTTTCCATTCTCTGCGAAGCCAGCTCGGCTTGTTCGGCAATGGACGCTGCGCATCGGCGTTAGAATCGGCGAGTTTGGTTTGTGCCACTAATGATCTCCTCCTTCTGTTGTTTTCCTGTTCTGATGCCCATCATGCCATGAAAGAAGTACAGCGGATAGAATACAATGATGGATTAACTGTAGTTTGCGACTGTAAAATATTCGATTTCGTGTAATTGCCCGCTATACGGGCATGCAAAAGCCCCTTCTCCCACTTTAAGCAGTGGAGGAAGGGGCTGTTAGGTGCTTGAAATGGCTCTAAGAAATCGATTTTTTCATCCGATATTCTTTAGGCGTACTGCCGACTTTGCCTTTGAACAGCCGGAAAAAGTAGCTTTGATTCGCATATCCGCATTTATCCATTATTTCTGCAATTGTATAGTTGTCTCTCTCGAGCAGCTCCCGCGCGTGATTCAGCCTAACCTCGTTCATATACTCGGTAATCGTCATATTGTAGCTTTCCTTGAACAGCTTGCCGATGTAGGCGGAGGAGAGCTTCACGGTCGATGCGATCGACTGCTGGCTCAGATTGATATCGGCGAATTTTTGCTCGATGAGCTCCTTGACTGTCTCAAGTATAATTTCGTTCCGCTCCATGTTGGCCGGCCGCTGTCCTTCGCATATTTTGGCGCAGAGCGAGAGGAGGGACAGATACATTTCCTCAAGCGTCTCCTTCTCCTGCGGAATCTGATGAATATAGTCCATATCGACGGAGAATGTGCCAATGCGATGCTCTACAATATCGGAAGCGGCGTTCTTGATCGTCCAGGCAAGATTGCTGACGGCGCGAAGCATATCCTCGTAACTGAATGTTGCGATATGGGAGAACGCCTTCTCCAGTTCATTGCCCGCATTCGTCAGCTGGCCTTTCTTAAGCGCCTCGGCCAGCTTGCGTTCTATGGCGTCCGGCAGCGACATTTGCTTGCTGGACAGATTTTCCTTAATATCATCCGACGCGATAATCGCCTTGTTTCCTTTCACGATCATATATTGGCTGCAGCGCAGCGCTTGGGCATATGCCGTCGACAGATACGGGAATTGCGAGATCACATCGCTAATGCCGCAGGACAACGAAAGGCCGTAATACCGCTCAATCGTATCTTGAATGTCGCGCAGCAGCGCTCTGACCTGATTGAATTGCGCGTTGTCGTCCAGCTCGCTTGGAGAGAGGATGAGCACGACATGATCGCCTCTGATTTCAACCGATTCGCAAGGGTAGGTCTTGCCCATTATTTCTTGGGCAATATTGACGATCGCGAAGCTGTGCAGCTTTTTGGCACTGCCTGTCGTCATACGGTCATACACCGCGAACTGATCGATCTTAAGCACGCATACAATGAGCGGTTCCCGGACAGAAATGTTCAGCTCGTGCTTTTCGATCAAATGCTGCATGTCGCGATGCGAGAAAAGCAGACTATCCGTCAGAAACCGGCGGATATAATATTTGCTCACGATATGCTCGGAGCTGATCTCGTTCAGCTTCTCCGATAGCCGCATATAATTGTCGCTCATCAAAGTCAGCTCGTCTCCGTAGCTTTGACTAGCGTGTCTGCCAGAACTGGAGCCGGAGCTGTCATCCTCCTGAGCGTCTTCCTTCCGCGTGCTCGGAAGATGCGGTCTGATTCGTTTGAGCATGTTTTCAATCGGATTATACAGCTTATAGGATAATCCGATCGATATGCCGATCGCGAACAGCAGGAACAGTCCGGACAGCATGAACGATTGATTGCGGGTTTTGGTCACGTCGGCCATGAGCTTGCCATAGGATTGGATATACAGAATCGTCCAAGAACCTAGGCCATCGTCCATGTACGTAACCATGTTTTTCTCCCCCGCCAGGTCGCCAATGACGAAGCCAGACGTATGTTGGCCTGCTTGTTTGTCGTTCAGGACGAGTTCGTTAATATTATTCTGATGCTCCGAAGACAAATAGGAGGCATTCGGATCGGAAGACAGCAGTTGGCCATCCTTCGTTTGGATAAGGATTTCCCCTTGATCACGGCTGCTTGCCACGTTCATCTTCCGCAAGCTTTCGAACACCCAGTCGGACTTAATGAACAGTATGATTCCTGACTGGCTGCTTGAGAACGGCTTAAGCGAATCGGTCACGATAAAAGCGAACGAGTCGATCCGTTCATCGCCCTGAGACATGCTCATGGGGATAAGCCGGTTCGTAGGCTGAGGATTGGCGGGATCGAGCAACGTGCTTCTGATCTTCTCCTTCGTAATGCCGCCGTCGAGCAGGAAGCTGTTGCTCGTGCCGTACAGCTCCGATTGCGACTTATTATAAATCACCATCGAGTGCAGGAAAGAGGAGCTTTCCATAATGTTGGACATTTGGCGGTAGCCGCGGATGAGATCCATCTTAGGCAAGTCGCCGTTGAACATAAGCGGTATAAGGAAATGGTCGCGATAGACGAAATTGGACAGCCTCGTAATAATGTCGTTCATATAAGAGAGATTGTATTGGATTTGGGAGAGAACCTTCAGGTTGGAATCTTCTTGGATGCGCTTGACCGATCTTTCTAAAATATACGTATTGGATACCGATGAAGCGGCAAGTACGAGCACCATGGACGCCATTATGGAGAGCATGACCCGCTGCAAATACTTTTTGGATTTGTAAAAGCCGAATACCTTCATCCGATCCCAGCCCCCTGTGATTGGTATTTGACTATTTCGCACCTATTCGTTCAAAATCGATGTCGGTCCAGCCTAAGCGGTAAGCAGGCGAATCCGGTCGGAGCCGGTAATCCGCATGATCGGCATCGATGAATCCGGGCTCAGCTATTAAGGTATGCTTGTCGTATTTGCCGTTAGCGAGGTGTTGCCACTGCTCCAGCGGGTATTCGTTCCTCTCAAGAGGATCAGCGCCGCTCGCTTCAAGCGGCAGGTTGCCGGCTACTTGGCAGCTCATGCCCTCGCGCCAGTAAAGATTGCGATCGGCGGCAGCGAAGCGTTCGTCGCTATAATTGACGAAGTAATAGAGATACCCTGAATTATAAATGATGTTGCCGGCAATATCGATAAGTTTATTCTCCTCGTCCGCCATCTCTTGGGAGCCGATAGCCGAGATCGCATGAGGATTGGATACAAGCAGATTGTTGTAGATTCGGTTGCCGATGCCCTTGGAGAAAATAAGCATCCATAGCTTTCCTTCGCCAGTTGAATAGAGCCCGCGGATCACATTGTTCGTAACGGTGAAATCATCGGCGGCGTCGTCTAAATAGATGCCGAAACCGAACGAGAAGTGAATGCCGCTGTCATGCAGATCATTGCCATGAATAACGTTGCCGCGGCCAGGGCCCCATGCCTCGATCATGCCTCCGTCTTGGCTGTCCGTCATTACTTCGGAAATATCGTTATATGCAATTCGGTTATTGCGGCTGTGAAGGAAATCCCAGTGGTTATCCCATGTGACCGGAACACCGTATACTTGCTCGGGCAGTGTCTTATGCCTCATGCCCTTGAGCGAGATGCCGTAACGAGGCATCTTGGCGATCATATTATTCGAGATGTCGTTGTCACCGCTTTGGTAGAGGAATATGCCGCAGCCATGGCCGATCAGCTCTCCGCCGTGTGTAATACGGTTGTTCACAATGCGATTATGAGAGTTCGTGTAAGAGGATTCCGCATCTACGAATGGTCCTTGGCCTGGCGGGAATCCGTTCAAGCTGATTCCGCAATAGCCGAGGTTGCGGATGTCGTTGCCCTCGATCACAATATGCTTCGTATAACAATCGAAGAAGATACCGCAACTGCCGGACAGTTGAAGCATACAGCTCTTAATCTCGATGTGTTCAGCATGATTGATATAGATTAAGCCTTCGCGGTGTTCCTTACGCTCGGTATTTTCGTCCATCATTCGATACTCGCGGAAGAAGTCGGTACAGGATAACGCAAGGCCAGAGAAGCTAAGATCCTTAACGGTCCGAGCGTCGGATGAGCCTTGAATGTCGAGCAGTCTCTTGACCGATGGAGCGATAATGATCTGCTCATTCGGGTCGGCTGCTCCATCTACTGGCCAGTAATAGAGGATACCGGCAGCCGAATCCAAATGATATTGCCCGGGGGCGCGAAGGAAGTCGAGCGACCCTTGCAAGAAATAACGCGAGCCAGTTCCGATCGACCAAGTTGACGGTGTCTCGAAGCTCATATAGCGCTTCTCCCAATTAACCGACGCAATCTTCTTCGTCTCGGAGAACCAATTCCATTCCCCTTCGCCCGGCCATACGAAGGCTTGCGCCTCGGTTAGATCATATTGGGCTGGAAGGTCTGCATCGCGAAAAGTAATTCCTTGGTCAGAGGCATTTCCTCCTTCTTCATGGGCAGCCGTCTCGAAGTAGCCGGAAGCGGGCAGCCTCGCCAGCTTTATCCTTTCTTCGTTCACATACAGCGTATAGAAGGAAGGGAAATCACTGTCTAGCTTTGCTTGCCATATGTTCCCCTTATAAGGCTTCCATCCTGTTATCGCTCTGCCTCCTACAAGGCGTGCTTCTTCGCCCGGATAGCTGCAGTAGCGAACCTTCCATCCGTCTCTGCCGCTGTCTCTATCATCGAAGCGCAGAGGCGAATCCATTTCATACAATCCACCGCGCATATAAACGGTAATATCCTGATCCATGCCGTTCCTAATTTTCGTACGGACTTCCCCCTGTGCTCTGCGGATCGTAAGAAAAGGGGCATGGGTGCTGCCCGAGTGGCTATCATTGCCGTATGGCGCTACGTAATAAGCGGTTTCCATGAAGAAGCCCTCCTTGGTTATAAAGCTACATTATAGTTATAAATCCGATGTCTTTACACTTGCAAGGGCTTTCAAAATAAGTACACTTAATCGTTTTTTTCACAGTAGACCGCTTTCAGATCCCATGATAACGTATCCATCAATTACAGTAATCAAAAAGGGGATTGTTTTGATGGTTAACAAGTTGTTCGGTGGAACAGGCGTTAAGCTGGGGGCCTTCATTACGAGATATGAAGATGCGGTTCCGGTGGAGAACGGTGAGGTTAACTGGAACGGAGAACAAGGGGGGGCGGTAGCTGGGGCATCCGGCGATGCTTGGAAGGTGAAATTGTCATATGAAGGAGCAATGGATAGCAGCGAAGGATTGGCTCTTACTGTGGTGTTTCGGTCGGAAGGCTATGCTAAGCAATCGGCTGCTGCAGTATCCTTTTCGTTATCGGATTGGTCGAGTTCCAACTATGTACTTGTACCGGGAGCGGTATACGCGGGCAATCGATTCGAGGTCAGGGAGCTGCCTTATGCTCCATGCTGGACGAAGCTCGATGAACATGGGCCGGATGTGCCGACGATTATTACCGATGTGCCAAGGCTATCGAAGAAACCACAGACGTCTTCCGCCTTCCACCTTCTGACAGGCGATGCATCAACGCCGATCATCGGCATCTTCGACGAAAAAATGTCTGTCGGCTGGTTGTTCGAAACAGAGCAAGCGACTGTGCTTGGCGATACGTCGATACATATGGAAGAAAGCTTGGACAGAAGCTCGGCGCGAATTTCTTTTCAAGCGCCGGGCGTCAGGCCGGTGACGAAATACGAGATGGCGACGACCAAAGCGCCAAGCGACGATCGCGGGCATGATTTCGAACTGGGTGAAATCGTGCAAGTTCGCTGCCGTGTATATCGTTTCCCATGTGAAGATGTGAAAGGACTATTCCAGAAGTTCGCTTCTATTCGAACCTCGGGCAAGCCATCAGCGAAACTTGCATCGAGTCTGCCTTTCTCCGCCGCATGGGAGATTCAGGAGAAGAAGTACAACGAGCTGAATTGGAATGAGCAGCTCGGCTACTATGCGGTAGGCACAATCGATATGAAGCATCAGGACTGGCAGATCGGCTGGGTCGGAGGCGGAATGTCCAGCTACGCCTTACTGCTGGAAGGCAATGACGAGTCAGTTGAGCGGACGCTTGAGACGCTTGAATTTATGTTCAGAAGCCAGACGGAGTCGGGATTTTTCCATGGTGTCTGTTATCAGGGAGAGTGGTATGGGGATGAGTTCAATGACGCTCCGGACCGACTGTACCCGGAGCGCTGGCATATATTGCGCAAGAGCGCGGATGCACTCTATTTCATTATGAAACATTTCATCGCGCTTGAGCGGTTGAAGCCTGAATTCCAATTGCCGCCTAGCTGGACGGACGGGACGCGAAGGCTGGCCGATGCGTTCGTGAGACTATGGCAAACGTACGGTCAATTCGGCCAATGGGTGCACACGGGGACTGGAGATATTATAATCGGCGGTTCGGCTGGAGCGGGTATTGCCCCGGCAGGGCTAGCTCTTTGCAGCCGTTATTTCGGCGATAGCATGTATATGGAGGTTGCGAAGGAATCGGCCGAATCCTTCTATCAACAATTCACTGCCCAGGGAGTTACGACAGGCGGTCCGGGTGAAATATTGCAATGCCCGGATAGTGAATCGGCGTTTGGACTGCTCGAATCGTATATTGTMCTATATGAGACGAGCGGCGAGAAGGCTTGGATAGACCGGGCGGAGGAAGCGGCGCAACAAGCGATGACGTGGTGCGTGTCGTACGATTTCCGCTTTCCCGAGGAGTCGACATTCGGGAGGCTTGGCATTCGTACGACCGGCTCGGTAATTGCCAACGTTCAGAATAAGCATAGCGCACCGGGTATTTGTACGTTGTCCGGTGACTCGTTGCTGAAGCTGTATCGTGCGACCGGCAAAGCGATGTATATGGAGCTGCTGCGAGAGATCGCGGGCAATCTGCCGCAATATTTGTCACGGTCGGATCGTCCGGTGAGAGGTTGGGATGGTCATAATATGCCGCCGGGTTATATGAGCGAGCGCGTTAATATGAGCGATTGGGAAGGTAAAGGTTATGTGGGAGAAGTGATTCCTTATTCGTGCTGGTGCGAGGTTTCGCTTATGCTTACGTATGCGGAGCTTCCCGGCATTTATGTTGACTTGGCCAACGATAAGGTTTTTGCGATCGATCAAGTGGAGTGCGGGCTTATCGTTAACGAGCAAGGTGAGCGTATCCTCTCGGTATGCAATAAGTCGGTCTATCCCGCGGCGGTTAAGGTTCTGGTCGAAAATAGAGCGGAAGCAGCAAAGCCCCTCGGGCAATGCGCTTCCGCCGGATGGCAGCGGGTTGAAGTGAGGCCGGGAGAAACGACGACAATTCCCCTTTGAAACGGGTTCTAGTAGACGAATTTACGCTGCGACCAGTAGCTGAACAGGAACAGAACCGCTTCCGTCGCGAGCTTAGCCGCCAGTAATGGGACGCCTAAATTAATATTGAGAAAATGCAGGACGGCGTAATTCAATAGTAGAACGACGATTACTAACGCGTAATATTTCGGCAGCGACTTTGTGACGGAGGACGATGACGATGCCGATGCCGTGGTCGATGCTGCTGCCGAAGTTTTCCGGCTGCCCTTGCGAAATACGAATTTTCGATTGAGGGAGTAATTGACGATCGAGCTGCCAATTCTCGCGCCTATGACGGCAAATAAGAGATGGCCGCTTAACAGCTGCAAGACGAGAAGCAGGACAAAATCAACGGCGAATGAAGAGAGCGACGACGCGATGAAGGTGATGATCGGCTTATAAACACGAACGGAATCTTTGATCGGATGAAAATGACTCGATTTATTTTCGTCCAAATAAACGGTGTCGATCGGAATTTCATGGAACGCGTAGCCTGCTCCAGGCGCCTCAAGCAGCATGTTCATCTCATACTCGAACCTTTCCCCGTTAAGGTTGCACAGCCAGTCCAGCAAGGCGGATGGATAGCCGCGAAGGCCGGTCTGCGTATCATACAGCTTCACTCCCGTAGAGAAAGCGTACATCTTGCGCGTCATTGTATTGCCGAAGCGGCTGCGCAGAGGCACATTGCCCGTAAACCGGCGGCCGCCCATGACAATCCGGCCTGGATGTTCGAGGACAGCTTCGGCGATCCGCTTAATATCGGAAGGCAAATGCTGACCGTCGCTGTCTGCGCAGACGACGCCATCGGTATCCATATGGCTTCTTATATAATTGAAGCCTGTCTTGAGCGCGCGGCCTTTGCCCAGATTGGTTTTATGCGTCAGCAGCATGCAGCCCATTTGAACAACTTGCTTGAACCATTCGCTGTAAGACTCGCCGCTGCCGTCATCGACGACAACGATTGGCATGCCAGGAATGGAAATCTGCAGATCCTCGATCAGCTTGATCAGTCTAACATCCGGCTCGTAGGAAGGAATAAGGATAACCATCTCCATCACCTACCTTTCCGCGATATATAAAATATCGCTCACTCCGCGTTCTTTGTTTTTGCCTTGCGGATTGTTGACGACTCTGCCCATGAAATACATCGTAGACGAGCCGCCGCCGTCCAAATTATAAGCTTCGGTTGCGCCAAGATCGGCGAACACCTCAGCGAATTCATCCAACGTCATGCCTCTGCTGTAATTCGACTTACGACCGTCGACGACGACGAACACATAATGATTAGCTGAGATCATTCCAATGCCGGTTCGCGGGTTAGCGCCTTGGATGGAGCGATTGCCGAAGTTCGTATCGATCTTTACGCTGCCTAGGTCATCCGCGATCTCCCCGTTTTGGATTAAGGCGGGGCCGAATGACAGCGTGTCGACGACGCCGTCCGCGAGCAGGCTGGATGAGGAAACTTCCGTCTCGTCAAAGCTGCTGATCGTACCGTCCGCGAATAAGCCAAGTCCGATACGAACCGGCTCGTCCCGATACACCGTCCCGCCCCGGATAATAACGCCGTCGCCGCGGAAGCCGTAATAATCGCCGTTAATCGCGAAGAGGGCGTTATTGTCTTCAGCGATGCTGGAGGTGTAATCGATCACGTTGCGGCCGAAGCTGTTTTTGGCAAAAGCCGAGCTTAGGGTCGCGTCACCCGACAGCTGTACATCGGCTACGAAATACGTAATCATGTCCTCGCCGGAGCCCGTCTGAACCTGATCGATGCTAATGCTGATTTCATCGCTCTCGTAATTCCAATCGTCGTATTCGGCTTGCTCTGCGGCAGGCTCTTGAGTGGCGCTGCTATCGTCGGTATCGACGCTTTGCGGCGTTTCCACGACGACCTCGACCTTTTCGATTAAGTAACGGTCAGCGAGGGCGTACAGGATGCCGCCGATAACGACTACTGCTGTGGTAATGATAATGGCGTATAGCTTTTTTCTTGATTTTCGGGATGAGTTCATGGCTGTTATCACTTCCTGTTTGTTAGGGTTTCCTAACGATAAATCAGGCAGCTTAAACGAACCTTAAGGGTTAAAGGAATCGCCAAGGGGAAAGAAGCTGACTTAATGGAGAAGCATAGGGGCTTGCTTGATCGAAGGCGCATGCCGGAATATTTTCTTATAGGCGCGGTAGAAGGAGGAGTAATCGCCGAAGCCGGCCGAGGCCGCGGCGCTATTAGCGGATTGGCCTTGCAGCATGAGATTTTGGGCCATCACGACCCGTTTGTGGATGACGTAATTAAGCACAGTGGTGCCGGTTGCCTGGCGAAAAACTTTGTTCAGGTGATGTTTGCTTATGAAAAAATGGGCAGAGAGCTCATCGAGCGTAATCGGTTCGGCGATGTGATCGTTCAAATATTGAATGACGCGGGAAACGGTAGTAGAAGAGGCGGAAGCTTCCGTATGGCTCTTAAGCGAATGGCTCATTTGCAATATTTGCGATAGCAGCGCTTCTAGCCGAATGCGGAGCGACAGCTCGCGAATATCAGCTTCGAAATCGCGGCAATCCATGAGCTGCTTGAAGAAGGAGAACAGCTCGTCCTTCACGCCTTGCGCGAAGTAAATGTTACTTGAGCCGCCTTCGGTATGAAAGGGAGACAAGAGGACGGATTGGTACTCGCGCGGCAGAAATCCGGCAACAAAATGAAGCGATATGCGCTCGTATGGCGCATCGCTTTCGATCTTGACGCCATGAAACACATGGGGGGCAATGAGCAGGATGCTGTGCGGCTCGGGGTCGTAGCGTTTGCCATCCACGAGATAGCTCACGTCGCCGGCGACGAAGTAGAACACTTCATAGAAGTTATGGCAATGCAGGGCGTACTGTTCCGTATTGCCATGTCCAACCGTATGGTGGAGAATGATCGAATCCGTATGAATATTCACGTGCTGCATACTCTTACCCCCTGATCGATATTCCCCTCAAGTGTAGGAGATAATCGCTATATTTGCAATGTTATTATCGATATTCACAATGGCGATTCCAGACCTGTTATCTATAATTAATGGTGTAGGAACAATTGGAGATAAGGTCAAGGAGGAGACGGGACTTATGATTTTGGGCGCGCATCTGTATACGGTTAGATCGTTCATCCAGACGGAGGAAGATATAAGACGATCGCTTAAGAAGATTGCAGATATGGGGTACAAATCGATTCAAGTATCCGCTATGGGGAAGATTGAACCGCAGACACTTAGGGCGATTTGCGATGAACTGTCGCTGAAGATTGCGCTCACGCATACGGGCTTCGACCGGATCGTGAACGAAACCGACAAAGTCATCGAAGAGCATGACATTCTTGGCTGCGATTACATCGGCATCGGAGGCATGCCGGAGAAATACCGTACGATGGACTGGTACGATTATTTCGCCAAAGACGTGCGCAAAGCCGCCGGCACAATCGCACAAGCAGGCAAACTGTTCATGTATCATAATCATAATTTCGAATTCGAGAAGATCGACGGCCGACGCATGATCGAAAGGCTGATCGAAGACCTGTCCCCGGAGGAAATGGGCATTACGCTCGACACGTATTGGGTGCAGGCAGCAGGCGCTGACGTATGCGAGTGGATCGAACGGTTGCAGGATCGCCTTCACTGCGTGCATCTGAAGGATATGGCAGTAAGAGGCATGGAACAATTAATGGCGCCGGTTATGGAAGGCAATATGAACTTCCCGGCAATTATGAAAGCGCTTGAGAAGACGAATGCGAAATATTTGCTCGTGGAGCAGGACACCTGCCAAGGAAGTCCGTTCGAATGCTTGCAGACSAGCTACAATAATCTAGCCGCGCTAGGCTATCGATAGGAGGAGAATAGGTGATGAGCAGCATGCGATTAGGTATTATCGGAATGGGCAATATGGGGACGGATCATGCGAAGAAACTGACGGGAGGCGCAGTGCAGGAAATCGTATTGACCGCCGTGGCGGACAAGGACGAGAAGCGTCTTGAAGCAGCCAGAGCGTATTTGCCGGATACGGTAGCGATGTTTGACGGGCCGGAGGCTCTGATGAACAGCGGCTTGTGCGATGCCGTTATCGTCGCTACGCCGCATTACGATCACCCAACGCTCGCTATCCAGGCTTTCGAGCATGGACTCCATGTTATGGTTGAAAAACCGGCTGGCGTATATACGAAGCAGGTCCGTGAAATGAACGAGAAGGCGCAGGAGAGCGATGTCGTATTCGGCATGATGTTCAATCAACGAACGAACCCGGTATACCGCAAAATGCATGAGCTTGTGCATAGCGGCGAGCTAGGCGCGATCAAGCGGGTCAACTGGATCATAACGGACTGGTACCGGTCGCAGGCATATTATGATTCCGGCAGCTGGCGCGCGACATGGGCGGGCGAGGGCGGAGGCGTACTTATCAACCAATGTCCGCATAATATCGACCTGCTCCAATGGATCTGCGGCATGCCAAGCAAGGTACGGGCGTTCTGCCATAACGGCAAGTGGCATAACATCGAGGTCGAGGACGATGTGACGGCATACTTGGAATTCCCGAACGGAGCGACAGGCGTATTCATTACGACGACCGCCGATCTGCCGGGAACGAATCGGTTCGAGATTACGCTCGAGCGGGGCAAACTGATCTGCGAGAACGATAAGTTGACGCTTCATAAGCTCAGCCAGAGCGAGCGGGAATTCTGCTTCGAGACGAAAGAAGGCTTCGCGCGTCCGAGCGTCGAAGTGTCCGTCGTCGAGACGCATGGGGACAACAGCCAGCATATGGGCGTTCTGTCCGCTTTCGCGAAGGCGGTATTGCACGGCTCGCCGCTTGTTGCGGGCGGCGAGGAAGGCATTCACAGCCTGACTCTGTCGAACGCGATGCACCTGTCCAGCTGGCTGGAGCAGACGGTCGAGCTCCCGATCGACGAGGAGGCTTACTTGGCGGAACTTAACAAGCGGGCAGCGGCTTCCAAGTTCAAGACGGTGGAGGCGCAGCTGTTCGATACGAGCGGCAGCTTCGGAAGCTAGCTAGTCCGGGTGCGTGATAGTGTCGTTTTAGGAAACTAAATCGCTCTTTTGGTGGGGAAACGCCTCATTAGTTTGATTTCGGGAAACTAATGGGGCGTTTTTGGCGCAAGGTGAGCAAACCGACAATTTAGTTCGATAAATTGTCACTATATGCGGTATGTCGGCATGGCAAACAAAATTAGTTCGACGAAATGCCGTTAATGCGTGGAGTGTGCTCGACTTGGGAGGCTTACTTGAGACAGTGGCTGATATCATGGTTTAATAAATAATGAACCATAAATCAGGCAGCCTCAGAGCGAGCGGAAGGATGGAACAAACAATGATGCAAGCGGTCGAGATAACGAATCAAGAGCAGCTGAAGCTTGCTTTTGACATACGCATGGATGTGTTTGTGAAAGAGCAGGGCGTAGCCGCGGAAGTGGAGATCGACGAATACGATGTATTGGACGGAAAGACAAGCCATGCGCTCGTTTATTACGACGAGAAGCCGGTAGGCACTGGGCGTGTCCGGGTCGATGAGGAGACGAAGACAGCGAAGCTTCAACGCATATGCGTTCGGGCCGCCTATCGGAAGTACGGCGTTGGCAAGGTCATAATGGACAAGCTGGAGCAGTTGGCGAAGCGGGATGGCGCATCCAAGGCGAAGCTGCACGGGCAGACGGAGGCGGAAGGCTTCTACTTGAAGCTTGGTTACCGCACAGCATCCGATGTATTCATGGAGGAAGGCATTCCCCATGTGCTAATGGTGAAGGAACTGTAATTGCGAGGAAGAGACTTGGGTGCAAGGCTGACCGCCTTGGCACTCGGTCTCTTTTTTTGCGCAGATGTGGCCATCTACAGGTTTTTGGCTGGGGAAAGACGAATAATAAAGCAGGCCATATCGTAATAACGCTCATGAAGAGCATAGAAATAGCCACACTTATGGAAAGCTTTTTTTGCTATAGTACAATTATTAGTCGGAGGTGCCAGCATGAGAACGGGCCTTATCAATCCTATGACAAAGCTTAACGTCAAGCAGCAGCTTATCCTATTGTTCCTCGTAATGGTAAGCCCGATCTATCTGCTCCATTGGTACGGCAACATGAAGACGGAGCATCTGCTCAAAAATCATGTGACGAATGCGTACGTTGAGCTCATTAAGCAGAATTACACGCTTATTAACCGTGACATCGATACCGTAAGCAAAATAACGACGACGATGATCCAAAACCCCGTTGTGCAAAAGCTTATTCCGAGCGAGCACGATGCCGTCATCGAACGGGTAAGAAAGTTCGACAGCGTCGACAAGCTGCTTTCCAACAACTCGATTCCATTAAACGGAGGGGAAGCGGTTTATTATTCGTTGTACGTGTACGATCCGAACGATTATTATTTCTTCGCTCCGAAGCAGCAGTTTAATCAGACCGGCGTATATTTCTTCAATGATAAGACCAAGCCCGAATGGTTCGACGATGCGGTGAAACGGAACAGCGGCGGCTATATGACGATGATCGACACGAATATCGGCTTGTCTAGGGTGAAGACGTATGCGTATATTCGAGCCGTCAACAGCGTGAATATTGCAAACGATACCATAGGCATTCTTGTCGCGACGCAAATGGATAAAAAGATCGGGGAATCGCTGCGATCCGTATCGCTGCCGGATGGCCATATTTATTTTACCGATTGGAACGATCGCGTCATGAGCGCAACCGAACCTCATCTGATTGATACGATTCTGTCCCTTCCAGCTGATGCTTCGATTCCCGATGGCGTCAATTCGCAAGGCAATCTTGACCTCATTACGGAAGATTCGATCTACGTGATCAACTATGACCGAGGCACGCAGACGAAGCTTATTTATCAGATTCCGGTGGAGTCGCTGCTTAAACAGCAGAACGAGCTGAAACGCGTTATCCAATTGATATCGGTTGTTTACTTGCTTCTTGGCTGTATCGTTATGATTTATTTTTGGCGTTCGTTAATGACGCCGTTGCAGCGGCTGGCCCAGTTCGTGCGCACCTATGAGCCGGGCAAGCTTGTGCCGGAGACGCCGTTCAAAGGACGAAACGACGAGGTCGGCGTACTCGTTGGCGCGCTTTACGATATGGCCAGAAGGCTTAACGTGCTTATTCATTATAAGTACCATATGGACCTGAAGCAGAAGGAGTCGCAATTGCAGCTGCTGTACCAGCAGATTAATCCGCATTTGCTCTACAATACGCTGGAAAGCATTTATTGGAAAAGCTCGCTCGAGGGCAAGACGGAATCCGCGGATATGATCAAGGAGCTATCCAAGCTGATGAAGATCAGCCTCAGCCGCGGCCGGGAGCTGATCACGCTGGAGGAAGAGCTGGAGCATGCATCGGCGTATGTGAGCTTGCAGCAGAAGCGATATAAATATGAATTCGAAGTGAACTGGATTATTCCGGACGCCGCGCGCCAGGTGTTAATTCCGAAGATTACGCTGCAGCCGCTGATCGAGAATGCGATGATCCATGCCGTCAAGAACATGGGCGAGGATGGCGAAATTCGGATTTCGGCGATGATCGAGGGAGAGCGAGTAACGATCAAGGTAGAGGACAACGGTCATAAGACGGTCGACTATGCGGCGCTTGAGCGCATCCTTAACGAGGATAAGCCGGATCATACGTCGGGCTATGGCATACGAAACATTCAGCAACGCATACAGCTGCATTTCGGCTACCAATACGGGCTAAGCTATAAAGAAAGAGAGAAGGGCGGCACGGCGGCGATGATCGTATTGCCTATGATTACAGAGGAACAACAGATTCACGAGGTATAGGATAGGGAGGCAGCAGGGATGTACAATATATTGATCGTAGACGACGAGCCGTTGATTTGTGATGGGCTGAGCAACCTGCTATCTACTTCGGGTATCAGTCTAGCTAATGTGTATATTGCCCACAGCGGCTATGAGGCGCTCGATTATTTGCGCATTGAAGAAATAGACTTGCTCGTAACCGATATTCAGATGGGTTCTATGAACGGTATCGAGCTAATGCATCAAGCGAAGCTCATTAAACCTTGGGTACAGACGATTATTATATCCGCATACGAGACGTTCCAATACGCACAGATGGCCATTCGCCTTGGCGCGAAGGATTATATGATTAAGCCGCTTAACAATGAGCAGTTTCTTGATTCGGTTCGGAATGTGCTGCTCAAGATGGATAAACCGGCAGCCGCGGAGGATCAATTCCTCTCGAAAATGCAGGAGCACTTCCGTATGGATGAGCCGCTTCCGCAGCGGACCGAGCTGTATAATCGGCTGCTTGCCCCTCCGCAGAGCAATGCCGCAGAGGCGGCAAAGCTGCTCTATGAGCGGTTCGGAACTCGAGTCGAAGGGCCGTACTTTGCGGTCATTAAGCTGAAGCTTAACTTCACGTCGGCAAAGGAACGCGCGATCCCTGCGAGCGACGCACAGCTTTTGCAGTATGCGGCGCTCAACATTGCAGGAGAACTGCTCGAGAAGGAATGGAACTACTTGGCGTTCTATTCGCCCAATCAGGAGATCAGCATTCTCATTCAATGGGACGAGAGCGAGTTCAGCGAGTCCTCCGTCAATAAGATCAATCAGCTCGATATGATCGGGCGCAGCCTTCATTATAATATCCACAAATATTTGAGCCTGCATTGCGTCATTGGGATTAGCCAAATATTGCGAGGCATCGAGTTCTTAAGTATCTTGGACGAACAGGCGCGCAAGGCGATTCTGTGGAATCGCGAGCATCGCGATCATTATGTGTTCTACTACGGCGATTTCAACTGGAGCACGTATACGCAAGATCCGACAGAGGAGGATCTAAGCGCGCAGAACAGCTTGATCGTCGAGAAGTCGAAGGCGTACATCGATCAATTTTTTAACCAAAAGGGTCTAACCCTGCACGAGGTCGCTCAGAAAAATCACGTCAGTCCGAACTACTTGAGCTATCTGTTCAAGAAGGATACGGGATATAACCTATGGGAGTATGTCATCAAGCTGCGGATGGAAGAAAGCCGCCGGCTCATGCTGCAAACCGATCTTCGCAGGTATGAAATATCGGAGCGGGTCGGGTACGAGTCGCCGGAGCATTTCAGCAAAATATTCAAAAAGTACTTTGGCATGAGTCCGAGCGAGATGAAGAAGCAGTCAAGCGATTAGAACGACTCGATATCGCTCCGCGCACAACGAGTAAAAATGAACATCATTGCCTTAGATATGCACATTATCAGCGAGCGTCTATCCTTCTAAAATGGTATAGAGCGATAGAAAAGAAAAGAGGGAACGCTGATGAAACAACAAGTCGCAATGAGCGAATCGCCGGGCGTCAATGCCTTGCGCAAGCCGGGCAGGTGGAAAAAACATATTCCGGGTTATTTGTTTTTAGTGCCTGCCGCCATCATTTTTTTACTGTTTTTGTGGGTGCCGATATCGAAAGGGTTATTTTATAGCTTTTACCACATCGACTTCGTCAAAGGGAATGAGTTTGTAGGATTCGATAACTATAAAACGGTGTTCAAGGACGCCGACGTATGGATTGCGATCAAAAACTCGCTGTATTACATGTTCCTCGGTCTTGTTATGGGCTTCTGGGTTCCGATCGTATTTGCCATTATTATATCCGAGATGCGCCGCTTCCAAGGGATTGTACGTATCGCCGCTTATTTGCCTAACGTGCTCCCGGCGGTTGTATTGTACGGGCTATGGCGCTGGTTCTACGATCCGGTCGGACCGATTAACGGTGCATTGACTGGACTTGGCACCAATCAAATCGCTTTCCTATCCGATAAATCATGGTCGATGATCTCGATCGTCTTCATGGAATCGTGGCAGCAATTCGGGTCTGCCATGCTTATCTATTTGGCAGCCATGCTCAGCATTCCGAAGGATTGGTATGAAGCTGCGGAGATCGATGGCGCGGGCATATTCCGTAGAATATGGCATATTACGCTTCCTTCCATAAGAGGGCTGTTGATGCTGCTGCTGTTGATGCAACTGATCAGCACATCGCAAGGGTTCCAGTCGCAGCTTGCCTTGCTGGACGGCGGACCGAACAAAGCAACGCTAACGTATGCTCTGCTCATTATTAAGTATGCCACCACACGATTGGATTACGGTGTAGCTTCTGCGCTTGGCGTTCTGATGTTCCTTGTGCTTGGCGGTCTGGCACTGCTTCAATTCAGGCTGAACAACAAGGGAGGGAACTAACCATGAAGGCCAAGACGATAGAGCGCGGTATCTTATCCGATTACGACTATAAGAAAAAATCCAATATAGCAGGTTTGGCATTAATCGTCCTCCTTATACTGATCATGGTCGCTTCCATGGTCTATCCGATTCTGTCAACGTTGTTCAACGGACTTAAGGCGAATACGGAGGTTAACTCCTTCCCGCCGCGCTTCCTGCCGGTGGAATGGCATTTTGACAACTATAAGACTGGCTGGAACTATATCGATCTAACGCAGTTTCTAGGCAACACGGTTGCGATCTTCGTCGGCAACATGATCGTGACGGTCGTTGTGCTTGGTCTTGCGGCATTCAGCTTGTCGAAGCTGAACGTTCCGTATCAGAAGGGGATTTACTTCTTCTTCATGATTACGCTGTTCATCCCACCTAGCACGTACATCATTCCGAACTTCCTTAATTTGCGGGATCTCGGGCTGCTTAACTCCTATTGGGCATTCTGGCTGCCTGCGGGCGCAAGCGCATTTTTCTTATTGTTGCTGAAAAACTTCTTCGATGACATCCATCATGAAATGTTCGAAGCTGCGCGGATCGATGGCGCATCGGAGTGGGGCTCGTTCACGCGGATCGCGCTCCCACTATCGGTTCCGATCTTCTCGACGCTGGCGATCTTCGTATTCTCGAGCGCATGGAACGAGTGGTTCTGGCCTTCGCTCGTCATGCAAAGCGATGATACGTATCCGCTTGCAACGGCAATCTATAAGTATGTTATTCAGGCTCGCAGGCTTGACCTGAACATTCGGTTCGCGATTCTAACGATGGTCATGCTGCCTCCAATCGTTGTTTTCCTGATGTTCMAAAAGTACATTATGCGCGGATTACAGCTCGGCGGCGTGAAAGGATAGCAGGTTCTACGAATCGTAAACCTGCACATGATCGACATAAAAATACACCTCGTCGCATGAAAACGCCTTCGTTATGATGAGAATGTAAAAACAAATCCGAATGAGAAGGGGTATAACGATGCTAAAGAAAAATGTCGTAGTCATGGTTTGTCTCGTCCTGCTGATGTCGATCGTCGCAGCGTGCAGCGGCAACGGAAACAATAAGACGGAGGAAACAACACCGCCAGCGGCAACGGATAAACCGAGCAACCAAGGCTCGGAAGAGACGGAACCGCCTAAGGAAGATATCAAGGACAAAAAAGTAACGATCAGCATTTATTATCCATTGCCTGACCAAGTCGAGAACCGCAAAGCGGAAGACGATAAAATCGCGCGTTTCATCAAAGAATACCCGAACGTTGAAATCGTAAAAAGCGACTGGCACTACAACCCGACGGAAATCGGCGTAAAAATGGCTTCGAACGAAGCGCCGACCGTATTCAACACTTGGGCAACAGAAGCGAAGTTCCTTGTTGAACGCGGCTGGGCTGCCGATATTACGGAGCTGTGGGATAACTACGAATACAAAGATCAAATCAACCCGATCCTTCAATCGCAATTCAACATCGACGGCAAAGTATACGGCATCTCCCAAAAAGGTTATGTGACGACGACGGTTGTCAACAAGAAGATGCTTGACGACAAAGGCGTAGCAGTACCTGGCTATGACTGGACTTGGGACGATATGTACAACACGGCTAAAGCGGTTGCCGACCCTGGCAAAGGTATTGCCGGTATCGCACCAATGGGCAGAGGCACGGAAGCTGGCTGGAACTGGACGAATTTCTTGTTCGAAGCAGGCGGCGAGATCCAAACGGTTGGCGACGGCAAAGTAACGGCAGCCTTCAACTCGGCTGCTGGCGTCAAAGCTCTTGAGTTCTACAACAAGCTGAGATGGGAAGCTAACGCAATTCCGCAAGACTGGGCACTTGGCTGGGGCGATGCAGTAGGCGCATTCGCACAAGGCCGTACGGCAATGGTAATTGCAGGTGCTGAAGGCGTACTGGAGCAAGCGCTTAACCAAGGCGGCATGCAGCCGGCGGACGTATTGACATTCCCAATGCCGAAAGCAGATGCGAACGGCAAGCATACAGGCGTTCTTGGCGGCGACTACCTTGTTATTAACCCGAATGCTTCGAAAGACGAGCAAGAAATCGCATTCCGTTATGTAACGTTCGATTACTTCACAGACAAAGGTCTGGAGTCGCTTGAAAACGATATTAAGAAACGTCAAGAAGAAGGCAAATTCTTCATTCCGCCGCAATTGAACTACTTCGGCAGCGATTCCGAATACGGTCAAAAGGCAAAAGCGATCTTCGACAAATACGACAATGTATACAAATACGCTGCTGAATCCGACAGCTTGCTTGACGGTAAAGCAGAAGCACAATACAATACGCAAGATTACTACGGCGAAGTAACGAACGTATTGCAAGAAGTATTCTCCAAAAAAGGCGCAGACCTGCAGAAGCTGCTCGACAACTCTGCTAAGCTGGTACAAGAGAAATTCTACGATCCAATCAAAGTCGAATAGGAAGGCAGAAGCCCGATTCTCCGTATGGAGGGTCGGGCTTCTTGCTTGTGCTTAATCCGCTGGCTCGTCGATTTCGATGTTCGTAATTTGATTCAGCGGAATGGTCATGAGCGTAGACGAACCAGTGATAAAAGTGACTAGGGTATCTTGAATACTCGATACCGTGCCAGTGAAGCCTGTCGGTTGTCCGGCAGTCATGACAGTGACCGTAGTGCCTTCCAGCAAATACGCTTCCAATAAGGCTGTCAGTTCGGAAAAGTCGCCAATGAATGCTGGCCCAGGAGGACCTTGAATGCCTTGGATGCCCTGTGGTCCTTCAGGTCCTGGGTCGCCTGTTGGTCCGACTGGCCCTTGGATGCCTGGAACGCCTTGAGGTCCGATTGGCCCTATAATCCCTTCAGCGCCGGTAGCTCCAGTAGCACCGATCGGTCCTGTAAGTCCGCGTAAGCCTTGCGCTCCATTGTAGCCTCTTAGGCCTCTTAGAGCTTTTGGTTTTTTAACGCATTTGATAGGCTTGACGACAACTATCTTCTTAACAACATGTTCTTTTTTAATAACATGTACCTTCTTAACAACATGTATCTTCTTCCATTTTTTTATAGCTTTAGCCCGTTTCACGAGTTTAACTTTTTTAGCTTTTTTCAGTTTTTTGTCATGATGCGGATTAGGTTTTTCATCGTGCTTATGCTTGTGTTCATGTTTGTGTTCATGCTTGTGTTCATGTTTGTGCTTATGCTCATCATGTTGTTTTTCATGATCGCAACAGTGTCTTACAGGCACGCATTGACCCTCCAGTAATAGCAGGGGCGCGCCTGGAGGACTGTAGTAACGTTTTTTAGGCACTTTAACGATTTTTATTTTTTTGTGTTTCACCGGCTTGTGAACAGGCGCAATAGCTGCGTGGTTTTCATGATGATGGTGGTGATGATGATGGTGATGGACCGGGGTCATCTGCCTCGGATCAATGACGTATCTGCCTTGAATGGAGACGGATGGACGTTTGATATAGACTTTCGTCATATGCGTTCCTCCTAGTGGTTCGTACTCCTATATATGTATCCTTCTCGAGCTTGAGAGGTTCTAGGATATACACTATCTTTTGTCTTCTAGCACGCCTTGCGAGACACTAGCCCTGCCGCTGCAAAGGGTTATGGATATTCAATTTTATCCGTGAGTGTCATCGGTGTATAATTGTTGTATATCAAAGGTCTAGTGGAGGCGGAGCATGTACACGATCATGATCATAGAGGATGACGCGAAGATAGCCGAGCTGCTGCGCGCACATATCGAGAAGTACGGCAATGAAGCCGTTATCGCCAGCGGCTTCCAACATATACTGGATCAGTTCCAGCAGATCAAGCCGCATGTGGTGTTGATGGACATTAATTTGCCTAGCTTCGACGGCTTCTATTGGTGCAGGCAGATTCGTACTGTATCGACTTGCCCGATCATCTTCATCTCCGCCCGAAGCGGCGAGATGGATCAAGTACGGGCAATCGAGAACGGCGGCGACGACTATATGACGAAGCCTTTTCATTATGAGGTCGTCATGGCCAAGATACGCAGCCAGCTGCGGCGAGTCTACGGCGATTATGCAGCATCTTCGGCTGAACGGCTCGTTGAACGGGCAGGATTGACGCTTTACCCGGAGCGAATGGAGCTCAGACTGGGGGACAAGACCGCTGCATTGACGAAGAAGGAGACGGTGCTTGTAGAGACGCTGCTAAGCAGGTTCGAGCGACTGGTCAGCAGAGAGATCATTTTGGAGAAGCTATGGGATGATTATACGTATGTGGATGATAACGCGCTCAGTGTTAACATTACGCGAGTGCGCAAGAAGCTGGCTGAGCTTGGCATTGAGGGCTCGCTGGAAACGGTTCGCGGCACAGGCTATCGGTTAAGCGACACTTGGAGCGAGGGGAGACAGCTATGAAGCTGTTCCTCCGTGAGCAATGGCCTTTGGTTGGTGTCGTTCTGCTACAGATGGCGGCGGTGACCGTGGTCTTTTATTTGGAAGGTTATCGGAATTGGAAGGTTGCGCTGTATGCGTATTTGCTTGGTTTTTTCTTCTTAGCTGTGTATTTGGTTTACCGGTATGCAAGTCATCGGCGGTTCTATGAGGTGCTGTCGAGCAAGCAGGTTCGAATCGAGGAATCGATTCAAACGTTGGAATCCGCCCCGCTGCAAGCGGCTCTTGGAGAGCTGCTGCATACGCAATACCGTCATTATCAGAAGCAGATTTTAGAGGATGAGCGCAAGTGGCAAAATCAGATTACGTTCATGAATCAATGGGTACATCAGATGAAGACGCCGCTCTCGGTGCTGGAGCTGCTGCTGCAGGATAGCGACGAGCCGCGGGATGTCAGCATGTCCGAGGAAACGGATCGTATTCGCAAGGGACTTGAGATGGTACTGTATATGGCGAGGCTGGAGACGTTCGAGCAGGACTTTCAGGTGGAGACGTTATCGCTTAGGGAGCTCGTGAACGATGTCATTTTGGAAAATAAACGGCTATTCATCCGCAGCTTCGTTTATCCCGAGATTCAGATTGATGAATCCCTTCGCGTGGAATCCGACGGCAAATGGCTGCGGTTCATCCTGCAGCAGTTGATTGCCAACGCGATTAATTACTCGGCGGGCACGAAGCAGAAGGTGACCGTGTCGGCAACGACAGACGATCGGTCGGTTATATTGGAGGTTATCGATCAGGGAGCGGGCATTCCCGCATCTGATCTGTCACGCGTCTTCCAGCCGTTCTTCACTGGAGAAAATGGCCGTAGGTTCAAGGAATCAACAGGCATGGGCCTTTATATCGTGAAGCTGGTGCTGGACAAGATGAACCACGATATCAAGTTGAAATCAAAGGTTGGCCAAGGAACGACCGTACGCATCACATTCCCGTATGCCGCCCGGGTGGGAGGTCTGTAAAAGCATATGCGCACCGCGTACAGCTCCCCGTCGACCGGCTTTTCACACCGATCCGAGTCTGTAAGCGCATATATGATCCTACAGCCTGCTTGGCAGAGTTACTCATGTGCTGTAAGAACATATGCGCACTTACGGCTCGTCACCCGGCGCATATCCAATGGCCCATTCGCCAATCTTACAAAGTTGTTAGGTAAATGAAAGCTGCGCTCATAGGAGCGGCGGCTTTTTTGGGCTAAACTAAACCTATCAACAAAATGTGAGGAGAGATCATCCAGTGGAACTGCTGCATGTACGAAGCTTAAATAAAATATATCCGGGCAAGGTTGCTTATAAAGCATTGACGAACGTTGATCTGACGATTGAGAAGGGGGAGTTCGTCGGCATCATGGGCCCATCGGGCAGCGGTAAAACGACGCTGCTGAATATGGTGTCCACGATCGACCGTCCGACCTCCGGCGAGGTTCGTATTAACGGACAAGATCCTTATGAGCTGTCCTCCGAGAAGCTCTCCMAGTTTCGCCGGCGGGAGCTTGGATTTGTATTCCAAGCGTTCAATCTGCTCGACACGCTAACGGTGAAGGAAAATATCGTATTGCCGCTAACACTCGACGGTGTAGACCTGAAAGAGATGAACAAGCGAGTTGCCTATATGGCTGAGAAGCTGGGCATTAGCGGTATCCTCGATAAACGCACTTATGAAATATCGGGCGGTCAAGCACAGCGTACGGCAATTGCGCGGGCGCTCATTCACACTCCGAAGCTGCTGCTGGCTGACGAACCGACCGGTAATCTCGATTMCAAGTCGGCGCGGGATGTAATGGAGCTGATGGCGCAACTGAACAAGGAGGAGAACGCGACGACGATGCTCGTGACCCATGACGCGATGGCCGCAAGCTACTGCGATAGAGTTATGTTCATCAAGGATGGACAGTTCTACACCGAGATTCATTGCGGCGACAACCGTCCGGCCTTCTACCAAAAAATCATCAACGTGCTCGCTTTGCTTGGGGGGAACGAGAATGAATTTTCGACAATTCGCGTTTAATAACGTTTTTCGCAAAAAAAGAACGTATGCCGCTCATTTCATGAGCAGCGCCTTCTCCGTTATGGTGTTTTTCATCTACGCGGTGCTGCTCTATCACCCTGACTTTCAGGGGCAGCTTGCATCCAGCAGCGAGACGGCTTCTTACCTTGGCGGGATGGGACTGAAAATATCGCAGTATTTGATCTTTATATTCTCGTTTCTGTTCCTGCTCTATTCGACAAGCGCCTTTCTCAAGGTGCGGAAACGCGAGTTCGGCATCCTGCTCATACTCGGCATGTCGGAGAGACAGCGCAAGAAGCTGACTTTTATCGAAAATATGATTATCGGCCTGGCTTCCGTTATATGCGGCATTGTCATTGGATTGCTCTTCACGAAGCTCATTTTACTTATTAGCTCACGTATGCTGATGCTTGAGGAGACGCTCAATTTCTATGTCCCTATTGAAGCGATATGGACGACGGCGGGAGCGTTCGCGCTGCTCTTCTTGTTCGTCTCGCTTCTGACGCTGCGGATCGGCAAGCGCAATCAAGTGCTGGATCTCATCAAGGAAGGCGAGAAGCCGAAGCCTGAACCGAAGCCGTCGCTGTGGCTTTCTCTGCTGGCGCTCGTCCTAATCTTGGGCGGTTATGGCATGGTGTTCTATTTCGTGTTCGGCAAAGCGTATTACTTCACGCTGCTTATCTCCGCAGTCAGCAGTGTTATTCTCGGTACGTATTTCATGTTCACGCAGCTCAGCGTATATGCGATACGGGCTATGAAGAAGCGGGAAAAGTTCTTTTTTCGCCGGATTAATCTTCTAACTTTATCGGATTTGACGTACCGCATGAAGGACAACGCGATTATGTTCTTTATGGTCGCTACGGTCATGGCTGTCGCGTTCTCTGGCATCGGCGTTTGTCTAGCTGTAGGCGATCCTGTCCGCTCGGAGAAAATGAATCCATACGCGATCACGTACCGGTCATTGAACCATAACAAGATGGAGCAGGAGCATATCAAGACATTTGACGAGAAGTTATCGAGCGGTGGATTCGCTTATGAGAAGGCTGCTGTCATGCACAGGTATACGGACGCGGGCGGAATGGTCATTCGTCTTAGCGACTTCAACAAGCTTGCCACGCTGCTTGGTTATGAGCCGGAGAGCTTGTCGAATACGGAAGTCAGCATCGCATCGGGAATTGCATCGCGCAGCAATCGAAGCTATGACGACGCAGGGCTGCTAACGGCGGTGAGAGAGTGGTCGAGATCTGATATGATCATTAAGAACAGATTCAATGAACTGATCTCAACGGAATACGGCGATACCTTAATCGTGTCCGACGAGCTGTTCAATACGATTCCAAAGTCGCAGTTCGAGCAAGAAAATAACATCAGCGAGACGGTCTATTATTATGTCGTGCCAGACTGGTCGGATACGCTAAGTATAAGCCGAGGCTTGGAGGAGCTTATCCCGGCACATAGCGAGAACGGCGAATACTATTATAACTTGCTCGTTATGGACTGGTATCACGACAAGCAGTTGAATGCGATTCTGTTCATTATCAGCGTGCTCGTCGGCGTTGTCTTCTTCACATTCGCGGCCAGCTTCATCTACTTCCGGCTTTATGCCGATCTGGAGCGGGATGAGCGTCAGTATCAGATGATAAGCAAGTTAGGACTTAGCCGCAAAGAGCTTAAGCGGTTAGTGACACGCCAGCTCGTGCTTATGTTCTTCCTGCCTTTCTTGCTGGGACTTATCCATAGCGCAGTGGCGTTCATCAACATGGAGGGCGTCGTTCAATATGCGATGCTAGGCAACGCGACCAAAATCTACATCTCGTTCTTCCTTATTCAGCTGGTCTATTTCTTCATGATCCGCTGGCGATATTTGCATCATATGTATCAGAAGCTGGCATAAGCGTAAGCGTTAATTGGTTCAATCAAAAAGTCTCCAGCTCTCCGGCTCGCTCAACAGCGAGTGATGGAGAGTTTTTTTGCGTATGACACGATTAGATGGATATTAAACCAACATTTAGTAAAAATACACCTACTTCGTTTAATAATACACATCGTTATGTAAGCGATTCCAACCTATGCTTATAGAGAGATTATTTCATATACAATAGGGAGGTTTTGCAATGAAACGAGCACGGTCATATCTCGCTTTGCTGCTATCGCTGCTGCTGGTATTAACGGCGATGCCGGTATACGCGGCTGACGAGCAATTGGCAGGAGAAAGCGGGGATGCGGTTAGCGACTCCTATGTTAGGCTCAAGAACAAGTGGAAGAGCAACTACCTTTACGAGGATTCATCAGGCGTTGTTCGCTACGGTTTTCCAAGCTATGAAGACGAGTCCGCACAATGGAAGATTGAGGACTACAACGGCAACAAAAGAATTCGCAACCGCGCAACCGGCCATTACATAACGATCGCGGACGTGACGCAGCGTCGCGATGCGCTAACCGCCCGTGAGATAACGACAAGCACGAATGCGGACCAATGGACGATTCATGAATCGAATCGCCCGGGGTTTGTCGTCATCAAGAGTGCAACCGTACCTTCGAGCGCCAATCTTGTCATTCACCAAGAGGATCAGCTTGGTTTCGCGGAGGTGAGCAACGATATTAATATCACATTCGAGAGCCCTCAATGGGCGCTCGAGCCGGTGGAAGAAGCCGTTCCGGTCAGGCTGGCGAATAAGCACAAAGCAGGGCAATATTTATTCGAAGCCGTGGATGGATTTGTAGACTTTGGCGATAAAAAGGCAAACGATCCTTCCTCCCATTGGGTCATGGAAGCAGGAGATACGCCGAATACGAAGCGCCTCAAGAACCGTGCAACCGGTCACTATATTACGCAAGGCGTGTTATGGGAGCCCATCAAAGCATTGGCAACCGGCACAGACACGAGGTCGGAGTGGTTGATGGAAGACGCATCTAACGCCGGCTATATTACGTTCAAAAATATAGAAGCGCTGAATACGCCATCTGGCGCGCTCACGTACGTACTGAATACCCAATTCCCCGATGATACGCATGTGCGTTCGAATGATTGGTCGAATCCCGGACTGGATAACGCGCAATGGCGAATCGAGCTGGCGCCGGATGCGCTGCCGTATCGGATTGCGGGATTCACGATCGACCCTATCAGTACGACTTATTTGTATGATGACGAAGGTACCGTAAGCTATGGCGCCTTAACGACAGATGTMGGAAATAAGGTTTACTACCAGTGGGTGATAGAAGATTATGATGGCAAGCAGCGGCTTCGCAATCTGGCAACAGGCCGGTATATTTCAAGAGCAGGCAACGACAGTCCGGAGGATTCGCTACAGGCACTCGCTTTAACGGTTAGTACAGTAGATGATCAATGGTCGATTGCCAGCTCAACCTTGTACGACGATTACAAAACGATCGAAAGCAAGACCGCGGCAGGAGAGTACTTGAATATTGCAGATGCGGCAGGTGCAGCCCAAGCAGGAGCAATCGATCCGAACGACGGTCCGGCGCAGTGGCTGTTCGAGGATCCTGCATTTTCAGGAGATGGCACGCCGCAATATGTACGAATAAAAAATGAATGGCAGCCATTCTACTTCTACGAAGATGAGAACGGCCAACTGAAATATGGCAATGTCGCCGAAGACGATGAGAAGGGACAGTGGCTGATCGAGCGTTTCCAAGGACGCAAGCGGATCCAGAACAGAGCAACTGGCCACTATATCAACATTGAAAATATGGCGAACGGCCGTATTTCCGTATCTGAGGTAGAAGATTCGTGGACGAGCGCAGTGTGGGTTATTGAGGACTTAGGCGGGACGAAGCTCATTCACAGTGTCCGAGATTCTAATGATGTAGTCGGACAACAGAAATATATGAGCTTGCAGAACTTAACGAAATATGTGGAATACGGGGTTATCAATCCGGCATGGGGAAGTCCGCGTTGGCAGTTCGAGCCTGTAGGAGAATCTGGTCCGAGTAACGTACGGATTAAGAATAAGCTGACGAATCAGTATTTATACGAGGTAACCGATGCTGGAGACGATCTTGGCAAAGTCAAGTACGGAGATCTCACGGAAGAACAATCGGCATCGGTGTGGTATTTGGAGAAGACGGGGGACAGTCCGAACTCGGTCAGGCTGAAAAACGTATCCACTAACCATTATGTTTCGATGGAGCATGTGGGTGCGGATGTCGAGCTTGATGCGCCGCCGCAACAAATCGTTGCGCAAGACGGCATTTGCTTATGCTGGGGAAGTGCAAAGTGGATGATGGAGCCAGGCTCGTCCGACGAAACTATCGTTCTGAGAAGCGGCTGGGCCGGTCATTATCTGTACGCCGACGGTGAAGGCTATACGAAGGTGAGCAAGCTGGTTGCCGCAGAGGACAGCGCGCAGTATGTGCTCGAACCGGTAGTGATGGAGCCCGAGCCGCTGTACGATGGTCCGATTCGAATCGTAAGCATGGCGAACGGCAAATTTTTGTACGAAAATAGCGGAGGTATCGTGCTCTATGGCGATGTTGACGAGAGTAACGGGTACGGACACTGGTATATCGAGGATATTGATGGCGTACAGCGTCTGCGCAATCGTGTAACCGGCCATTACATGTCCATGAAAAAGGATATGACATTCATTGAAAGCAAAGAAGCCGATGAAGGCGATCTGGAATCGGAGTGGGCCATTGAGGCGGTTCCTGGTACGTTGGAATATGTGATCCGCAGCTTGAACGGCTATTACAATGACGAGCTGATTAATGTCCAGAACAATGCAGGTTACGCGGAACGCGGCTTGTTCCCGATCGGCTACGGCTCGGTGAAGTGGGGCTTCGAATACGCTCCGGAAGAGTTTGATACGCCGGATATGAGCGAAGGCAAAGTCTACGATACAGCAACGCCTATCTTTAACGATACGAATTACGTCACCATTCAATCAAAAGCAACATCGCAGTATATGTATGTGGAAGACGGTGCGTTGTTAACGGGAACACCGATTGAGGGCGATGCTGGAGCGCAGTGGCTGCAGCAGGATTTCAATGGCCGCAAGCTGATTCGCAACAAAGAATCGGGGCAGTTGCTCGCGGTCGATGACGAAGGAAATGTCAGTCTCGATACGGATGCGAAGGGGAATGATGCGGCGCAGTGGTACACCGAGGATCGGCTTGGCTACAAGCTAATCGGCAACGCTTCTGACCGTGGCGGATTGTTGCAGCATACGGACAGTGGAGTGAAACACGGCTCGCCATCCGATATGGATGATGCGATGTGGACGCTTGCACCGGTACGTTCAGACGTTCGCTATGAAGCAGAGCAGGCATTCTTTGGCGGAGGATCAGCAGCCTCCGATACGTCCAAAGGCTTCACAGGCGACGGGTATATGGACGGATTTACAACGAATGGCTCTAAAATTAGTTTCACCGTAAACGCGCCGGAGACAGGCAGCTATGATGTAGCTCTCCGCTATATGAGCGCTTCGTCGGCTGAGCGGACGCTTAGCGTTTACGTCAACGGCTTGCCCGTATCGCAAGCGGCATTCGGAAAGGCGACAGAATGGACGGAGCTAGTGCTTGAACTGGGGCTGCGTGCTGGCATTAACACGATCACGCTTCAGAAGAATGCCGCCGATACCGGCCGCGTGAAGCTCGACAGCCTCACCGTACGCAATAGTGTAGGCATTAACTATCGCGGTGCAACAGTACCTTATGTTTCTTATGAAGCGGAGCACGCGGTTACGAACGGAGAAGTGCTTGAGCCATCGCGTCTCTATAAGGAGATGGCCTCCGAAGCATCGGGAAGATCGGCGGTCAAGCTGGATGCGGAAGGCGAGTATGTCGAATTCACGCTTGCGAAGTCTGCGAACTCAATCGTGCTTCGCTACGTCATTCCTGACAGCGAGGATGGAGCAGGGCTTAACGAGACGCTTGCGCTGTATGTGAACGGCGAGTTCAAGCAGCAGCTGTTGCTGAGCTCCAAGCATGGCTGGGAATACGGCAGCTACCCTTGGTCGAATGATCCTAATCAGGGCAATGCGCACCGTTTCTTCGATGAAATTCATGCGTTGATCGGCGACGTGCCTGCAGGAGCCACGATTAGATTGCAGAAGGATGCGGGCAATGAAGCGGATTACTATGTCATTGACCTTGCTGACATGGAGCAAGTCGAGGACGCGCTGACTAAGCCCGACGGCTTCTTGTCGGTGACTGACTTCGGCGCAGTTGCCGGCGACGGCGATAGCGACATGGCTGCGTTCGAAGAAACGATGGCTGCCGCGAAGCAGCAGGGCAAGGGAGTATGGTTCCCGGCCGGCGTATTCCATCTTGGCGAAGATAATATTGATCTGTCGCAAATTACGATTCGCGGTGCTGGCATGTGGTACACGACGCTCATCGGAGCGAAGTTCATCGGTAAGGGCAGCGACGTACAGGTGTACGATCTGTTGATTGACGGCGATCTTAATATTCGCGACGACGAAGCGCTTACGCATGCGTTCTATGGCGGTTATGGTGCAGGCTCAGTCATCCAAAACGTGTGGGTAGAGCATTCCAAAACGGGTTTATGGTTGTCTAGAGTTAGGGGCGGTACGGAAATTACCGACGAGCTGCATATGGTTAACCTTCGCTTGCGCAATCTGATGGCGGATGGCATCAACTTCTCCGTCGGAACGAGCAACAGCTTGATGGAGCAATCGGATATTCGTTATCCAGGCGATGACGGCCTTGCGATGTGGTCGGCAGAAGGACTCGCGAGCGTCAACAATACGGCGCGCTTCAATACGGTGGCGCTGCCATGGCTAGCGGACAACTTCGTTATTTTTGGCGGGCAAGACAATAAGCTTCAGGATAATATCGGTACGGATACGATCACGAACGGTGCGGGCATTGCCGTATCGACGCGTTTCAATCCGGTTCCGTTCACGGGAACGACTGTTGTTGAACGAAATACGCTCATCCGCACAGGCAGCGCCGATTCGGCTTATAACATCAATCTTGGCGCGATCTGGCTGTTCGCGGGCGAGAAGGACTTGAACGGTCATGTTATCGTTCGCGACAATGTCGCGCTGGACAGCACTTATGCAGGACTAATCGTCCATGGCGGAGGCTTTGGCGTCGATAATCTCACGCTGCAAAATGTCGTCCTCGATGGCATGGGTACGAACGGCATTGACGTAACAGGCAATCTGTCGGGCACGATCGACGTTGATAACGTGATCGTTCGCGGCGAACGCATTCGGATGATTGCCGATGCCAATCCGAACTTTGCTTTTGAAGAGCTGAACGGCGGTTTTGCCAATCTGCAAAAGCCATTCTCCATTAAGCTTGAGAATGGCGATACAGGACCGCTTCGTATGACAGCGGGAGAGAGGAAGGAACTGCAAGTGCTGGGTGCAGAGGGCGTAGACGTGACGGATGATGCGGCTTTCGCTATTGAGACTGCGAGTATTGCTTCGATTGAATCGGATCATGTAATACGCGCACGCTCTGAAGGGGTGACGAAGCTCAGTGTCTTGTTAGGTGGTGATCTTCGCATCTTTACGATCGAAGTTGAGGCAAGAGATGATGAAGGTCAAGGCGGTTCAGGGGGAGGCAGCATCATTCCAGACCCTCCTGTGACAGAAACAGTTGATACGAAGCAGAACGATGCGAAGCTGAGTGAAGCGGCTTCCGCGAACGAGGATCGCATCGTATTCACGATTGATTCTGCCAAACCGAATAACGGCGTTTCGTTCTCTGGCGCTGCACTGCTTGAAGCTGGCAAAAAAAATGCTGATGCGGTCATCGTTATCGAACTTGACGGAGCGTCATATGAATTGCCGTTGTCGTTCGTAAGGAGTCAGCTTGGTACATTGACTCCGGAGGAACTTAGCAAAGTAGTCTGGACTCTCAACATCAAGCCGGTGGAGCTAGCAATCAAGACTGAGCTTGAGAAGAGAGCCGAAGAGCAGGGTCTCGAGCTTATAGGCGAACCGATCGAATTCACGATTATCGTAACGAACGGCAATACGAAGACAGAAATTCGCAGCTTCGGAGGTCGTTACGTGAAGCGTACGCTGACCGCGAAAGGCGACATCGATACGAAGGATGCGGTTGCGCTCGTCTATGATCCTGGCACAGGAAAATTCCATTACGTGCCAGCTATGATCGAATCGGCTGAAGGTATGACGCATGCCGATATTATGAGCATGAGCAACAGCATTTACGTGCTTACGAGTAATGCGAAATCCTTCGACGATACGAAGGGACATTGGGCGCAGAGCGACATTGAACAGCTTGCAGCGCGGCAAATTTTAAGCGGAATTACGGCTTCGAGCTTTGCTCCGCAGCGCAGCGTGACGCGCGCAGAGTTCGCTACGATGCTGGTAAGAGCGCTAGGCTTGCACGGCGCAGGGAATGGAACGGGAATAACATTCTCCGACGTAGCGAAGGGAGCATGGTACGAGGAAGCGGTTGTAACGGCGGCAAGCTACGGTCTTGTAAAAGGAAATGCCGATGGCCGTTTCCGGCCGCTCGATAACATTACCCGCGAGCAGATGGCCGTTATGGCGGCCAATGCGCTGACTTTCGCGGCTAACGCTGGGCTTCAGGTGAAGCAAGCCGCTGATCCTTCGGGCGCAGCAAGCTTCCGTGACGAAAGTGCAATCCATGCCTGGGCGCTTGATAGCGTGAAGCGCGCAGCGGCAGTCGGGATTATAGTAGGCAAAGGAAAAGCGGGTATATTCGCTCCGCTTGATCCGGCAACCCGCGCAGAAGCGGCTGTTATTATTAAGCGATTGCTCCAAGTCGTGCAATTGATGAAGTAGTATCCAAACAAGAAGGGCTGCCTCCGAGGGCAGCCCTTCTTGCCTATATTTAACGTCTTCTGAGCTCAAAAAACTCGCAAGCGTTTCGTTTATGATACGTAATATCACTGACGCTCGATTGGGTAACGACGGTTGAATCGTCGAAGCGGACAACGACCGTGCTGCCTTCAATAATATGATTGTCTTGGAAAACACGAATTTTGAGCTGCTTCTGGATGACTTCCTCGAAGTCGCTATCGGTAAAGAGTCGTCGATTGACGGACATAAGTATGAACTCCTCCAGTAATAGATATCTATCGTGCGTGATTGTCTGCGATATATGACTTGTCTAGTCTACAAGCGATAGCAACCACAGTCAAATAGGTGAGCCATAAAGGCAAAGCTAAGCGAAGAGAAGGGATGATCGTTATGATAAGATGGGGACAGCAATGATCGATTGTTACGAAATAGTGTTCGATAATGATGATATCGGGGTGACGTATGAAATTTTCAGTATTTACGGTAATGCTTCCAGATTGCTCGCAACAACGTACGCTTGAGCTGCTTCGAGCTAACGGCTATGACGGCGTAGAATGGCGTTACACGAAGACGGATCCGGCTAGACGCGAGGAAGCGCCTTCGTTCTGGGGCAACAACTTGTCCACAGTCGAGACGGATACGTCAGAAGCCGAGCTGTTAGAGCTTAAGCAATTGACTGAGGCGGCTGGCTTGGTCGTGCCGAATGTGGCAGCTTACATTGGCAGCGGCGACCTGGCGGCTACTGAAAACGCGATGCGTGCAGCGAAGTTGCTTGGCGCACCTTCCATTCGCATCGGCGTTCCGAATTATGATGGCAAACGCACTTATCAAGAGCTGTATGCCGAGGCTCGCACTTACTTGCAAGAAGCGGAATCGCTAAGCCGAACTTACGGCGTCAAAGGTCTCATTGAAGTTCATCATGGCAATATTGCGCCTAGCGCATCGCTGGCCCGCCGGTTGGTTGACGGGTTCGACGCGAACCATATTGGAGTTATATATGATCCGGGCAACATGGTGCATGAAGGCTTCGAGAACTACCAAATGGGACTCGAAGTGCTCGGAGAATATTTAGGTCACGTCCATGTCAAGAACGCGGTGTGGCAACGCACAGATGCAGCGCTGCCGACGATCGGAAGCGGCGAGCATGGCCGAATTTGGCAAGCATCGTGGTCGGCTGTTACAGCTGGCGCGGTACACTGGCCGCAAGTCATTGCCGCGCTGCGGGCAGTCGGTTACGACAGCTGGCTCAGCTTCGAGGACTTCAGCGGCTCCGCCGATTCCGAGACGCTGCTCCGCGACAACCTCGCTTATATCCGCTCGTTGCTATAAGGGATAATCAGAAAGCAGACCGTGCAAGTGGGTCTGCTTTTTTTGTTTTTTATCAGATCTGACAAAGGATAGTTTATATTTTACAATCCTATATTGTTACAGTATACTGTAACTAATACACTTTAGTGTAACGGAAGGGGAGGGAGCATGGAGCAATATACAGCGAAGCAACTAACGGAAGTTTTGCAGCATGAGGACGCTGGGATGAATTTGCGAACGGTTCGGTATTATACGCAGATTGGCGTTATTCCGCCTTTGGAGACAGTCGGAAATAAGCGTGTTTACACTGACAATCATTTGCATTATTTTCGTGCGTTATTGACGCTCGCGAAGAGCGGGGAGACGCTAGCCAGTATTCAGGAGCAGTTGAAACAGCTGTCGATTGAGGAAGTCATTCGCATCGGAGAGAAGCTGCCGCTCTATCAGGCTGACCAGATGATGAGGCACGAGACTTATGTCATCAGCGAGGACGTAATTTTGTCGATCAGCTCCCGTACGTCGCCCGAGCTCAGGGGCAAAATCATTGAAGCTGTGACAGGATTGGTCGAAAGGGGAGAACAGGGGTGATCACGATACGTTCGGCGAAGTCCAAGATTGAGCATGCGGATGGGATGAACCATCTGCTCGTGCGGTTCGGCCCGATTCGAGATGCTGCTACTGCTAGTATCGTGATTGAGCTGCCGCAAGGGATAAGCCGTAAAAGCAACTTATCTCGCTTCTATGAGAATGAAAAGGGTGAAATTGTCATTTACCGTCCCGATCGGGCAGATGAATTCATTATAGCCATCTTTACGGATCAGCCGTTAAGCTGCGGAATCAAACTTATTGTAGTTACATTAATATACACGGATAAGAAAGGATTGGAGCAGCGCTTCGGTTACGAGTATACAATGGAGGTCGTCCTGGAGGAACAAATGGATGACGTGCACATCGATGAAGAGATAGTTGCCAAAGTGCTTGAACTGGGGATTTCTGTGAATGATGACACGGAAAGTGATGGTCTAGCGGACGAGTCAGCGATTACGAAGCGGATTCCAATTGCGCCAGGGCCTTATTCTGATCTGGAGAAAAAGTATCGAATCGAGGGCCGATAAGGAGGAGATTGCCGTAATGAAGCATACGTACCCATCTTTTTTTGCCAATAACCAAGGTGTTAGCCTTCATTATTATGATATTAGACCTGCCGTTGATGATGTACGCTTGCCGCTGGTCGTTTGTCCCGGACTGTCGGAAACGGCGGAAGAGTATTTGGAAATGTTGGAAACGATCTTATCGGTTTCTCCGAGACGGTGCATCGCGTTATCCTTCCGAGGGAGAGGGAAAAGCGATACGCCAGACACTGGCTATGACTTGGATGAGCATATAAGCGATATAGAGGCAGTCGTAAAGCAGGCGCAGTTGGAAAGCTTTCATTTGCTAGGCTACTCCCGCGGGGTGTCGTACGCTCTTGGTTATGCGCTCAAGCATCAGGCACAAGTGAGTTCACTGCTTATTGGGGATTATCCGCCAGAGCATCGGATGATGCCGCCTGAGTGGCCTAGTGCCTATATCCATGAGTATTTAATTCCTTTCGGCCGTACCGAGCATATTCGGGTCAAGGCCGTACAACGAATTCAGATAGAATCGATGCACCGCAACCTCGATGATCGGGTGAACATTCCCGTTTTAGTAGCGAGGGGCTTAAAGGAAGACTCTATGATCCCTGACGGCGAGCTGGACCGTTACCTCAGAATGGCTGAGAATTTAACGGTTAGGGAGTATCCCGGATCTGGACATGATTTGAAGGAAACGACTAGTGGCCGGTTTTATGCCGATATCGCTTTATTTTTGAATAATCTCGCATGATGCCCTTAGAAGAGAGCAATCTTGTTGAATAGATTTCTAAATGGTATAATGCATGAGCCAAAATTCCGTTCCGTAGCTATCAAACGCAGCTAGCCTCCGGTATCCAGCCTTCGTATACAAAGCGATTGCTCTGCGGTTGAATGTCGCAACGCTGAGGCGCAGCCTCCGAGGCCGAAACGTCTCCACCGTGTATTCGGTGATAGCCGCGAGGAAAGCTGAGCCTCGGCCTTGGCCGACGAGATCGGGCCGCAGCCCAATTCCAATATCGATGATGCCGTCCCCGCCATACAGTCCGGCTATCTGTCCGCCGGGAACTTGCGCATGTAGTCCGAGGCAGAAGAAGCCAATCAACTCGCCTTCGTCAGCCGACTTAACCGAATAATAGCTGCCGTCCGTCAACTCCGTAATAACGCCCGGGCTATCGGCTATATCATAGAATGAGTACTCGCCATCGTATCTCCAATTACATATTTGTTCAGCTTCGGCATGCGCCAGCGGTTGTATGAGCATAACGCACACCCTCCTCGCTTCACATTGGTTATAACCTTATTATAAATCGTATGCTTCCATCCACAGTTTCAGAAACTTGAGCTTCCCGTCAAAATAACCGTCATCCTGCCACGCGCCMCACACCGCGCTATTGCCGGTATGCAGCCCAAGCAGCCATAGCTGCCTAACCGCCACGAATAACGGAATAGCGTCAAGATCGGCCTGACTCAGCGGACGTTCCGCGACATAGGCGCTCAGAAATGCGTCCCAGCACTCATCACCGAATTTCTCAGGATCATGTCTGCCATGCACGAGATTCCATAAGTACACAGACAGGTCGTAAGCGCGCCAGCCTGCCCCGCAGCAATCGAAGTCAAAGTGCGTCAGGCTGCCGTCGAATTTCTCGTCATGGAACACATTCCAACCATGCAGGTCGCCATGGCATGCTCCCCAGTCGTTGTCGTTTAACGTCAGCCGGTTCATCCTATCCTTCAACCGGACTGCCGCTTCTTGGACGAATCGGACATCGTCAGGGCGGTGTTGAAGCTTGGGCAACAGATGTTCCAGCGGTTCATTGAGCAGATGGGCGCTGTCTAGCTGGAAGCGTTCATGGGACGGAACGAAGCCGTCCGCTGCACGATGAAGCTGAGCTGCCGCCCGGCCGTAGTGTACGCTCGTCTGAGCATTCGCTATCGCGATGCCTTCAGCGTAAGTGAACAGTACCGCGTAGCGCGTACCTTCTGAAGAGGCAATATAGGTAACGAGCTCGCCATCTTTCCGAGCAAGGGGGCTAGATAAAGGGATGCCTTCACCTTGCAAATAAAGCAGCAGATCGAGCTCATAACGAATCTCGGCTTCGCTCCGCCATTGTTTCTTATAGATGCGAAGCACGTAACGGCCTTCGTCCGTAACGACGTCGTAGGTATCGTTCAAGCCGTTCGAGACAAATCGGCTCGTGAGCGGAATGCCGATATCGTACTGCTCGGCAATGGCAGCGAACAAGGCTTCTTTTTGAAAAACGGTATGAATGGCTGGAACGGTGATCATATCTTTGTCTTCCTCCTCGTACGTTTCTTTCGGTATGTTCTCATTCTAGCCGGGCCGGAAAACAAACGGGATATAAAAGATGATTATAATMATCTTTTCATACAGATACAGCGTTATAGGAGCAGCTTGCGCAATTCGCTGAGCGTTGCAATGGATTGGTAGGGAGCTGTATCTGGGTTAGAATCGAGCAATGGGCGGTTATGGTTAATCCAAACGCCGCGAATGCCTATTTTCTGAGGAGCGGTAATCTCCCATTCGTAGTTGTCGCCTACCATCCAAGCCGTGTGGGGCACTTCTACGCCTAGCCGCTTCAAGACATTTTCGTAAGCGCGGGGATCAGGCTTGCCAATGCCTACTTCCTGCTCAATAAAAATATGATCAAACAGCGGTTCAAGGTTGAAGCGCTCGATCTTGTGCCGTTGCTCCGTTGACGTACCGTTCGTTAATAGCGCCAGCTTAATTCCTAATGTTCTAATATGCCGAATCGTTTCAATGGCATCCTCGTACAAGTAGATCGCTTCGTTTCGAACTAGTCCGTAATCCCGAGCGATTGCTCGTGAGACCGATGAACTGTAGCTGCTGATGAAGGACAACTTTTGCAGAGCGCCATCGATGATACGCGTTCTTGCAGCGGTGAGATCCATTCTGCCTTCTCGGTGCCTCTGAGGGTCGCTCCAATACCATTTGGCCTCCGTTTTAATCGCACTTACTAATGCCGGTATATTGCCCTTGTCATTGCTCTTCAGATGGATACCGCAAGCTTGGAACCAGCAGGCGTCAACGTCTACTCCATGCTCGAAGGCAATAATCGTATCATCCATATCCATCAAAATCGCTTCAGGCCGCATAATCATCTATAACACTCCTATCGTTAATCCGCGAGTCTGTCTGATTCCATTATAAGGTAGAACAGCCCAGCCGCAACGGGCAAGCTGCCTTCTTTTTTGGCCGAGCCACGCATATGAATGGATATAGAAGGCGGACAGGGTGAAGCGGGAGGAGGCCTTGCACTTGGCAAAATGGGGAAGGAGAGGCTGGCGGTTTCGTTCATTCGGCGGGGGCATGTGGACGGGGAGGCCAATTAGACGAGTGAAAACGGTAAGCTGGGGCAGCAGCAGGCCCAGCACGCAGCAGGCGAGCTCTTCAGGAGCGAAGTGGGGGTCGAGAACAGGGGCTAGCCGGGGAAAATGGGGCAAACGCACATCTTCTATTTCACTCGGATTCGGTGCGAGGAGCAGGAACAGCGGCGGCCCGCCTCCAGGCGCATGGGGCAGCCGTCCGGCTAGGCCGCGTATGCGCCGGCGCAATTTTTGGCTCATTGCCCTTATTGTGATGACGTTGTTATCGATTCAATCGTTTGTATATATCGAACGGAACTTAAGGCCGCCGCTCATGAATATCGCTAAGATTCGGGTTAAGCAGGTTGCAACACAGGCAATCAACAAGGCGATTACCGATCAGGTGGCGAACCAGTCGGAATCAGAGAAGCTGATCGACTGGAAGATGAACAGCAACGGCAAAATATCCGGCTTCATTCTCAATTATGCCGAGCATATGAAGATCACTTCGCAGACCGTGTCCACCGTGGAGAACACGCTTAAGGATATGAAGGATATTCTAGAGCATATTCCAATCGGACATGCGCTGAACAGCGCGATTATATCGTCGTTCGGGCCGCGAGTACCGGTCAAGTTCGAGCCGGTCGGAGCGGCGAAGGTGGAGCTGAGCACGCGCGAGAAGGATGTCGCGATCAACATGGTATTGGTCGAGGTGTACATTCGCATTACGGCGGAGGTTACGATTATCATTCCATTCGATACGGAGCCCGAACTGGTAGAGACGGAGATTCCGATATCATACCTGCTCGTCGTTGGAGATGTGCCGATGTATTACTACGACAATACGGGCAAGCCTGTTGGCGAATCGGCGGGGCAGGCGCCGAATATATCGGTTCCGTTGTCTCCGGGCTCCGGCGTTACGACACAAGGCGAGAACGGCGAGAATAGGGATGACAGCGGCAATAATGCGAGCGGCAGCGGGGCGGAGGGCAATGAAGGCTCAGCAGGAAACGCATCAGGGGAGCATAGCAATAACGCTGGCAATGCTGGCAATACCGGCTCGGAGTGAAGCCGCTAATAATGAGGCCGCCCCAAAAGCCAATAGGCTGTTGGGGCGGCCTCTCCTTGTGTAGAACACTATCGTTTGGATCTTAAGCGCTGCCTCTCGGAAGCTTCCCAGCGGCGGAGCATCGGATACGGGTCGAAAGACCATTCGATAAGCCCGCGATCGCTGTATACGCCGTAATGCAGATGCGGCGGGAACTTGCCTTGCGTACCGGGCTTGCCATAGCCGGAGCTGCCGACCCAGCCGATCACTTGACCCGGCTGAACGATCGTGCCGGCCTCGACTGTCTTGTCATAACCAGACAGATGGGCGTAGTAGTGATAGAAATTGCTTAAGTCCCGAATGCCGATTCGCCAACCGCCATACGGATTCCAGCCTTTAATCTCGACTACGCCATAGCAGGTGCTTCTAACGGGGACCCCGTGATTAGCGAAAATATCCGTCCCTTCATKGGTTCGCCTGCCGCCCCAGCTGCGTCCCGTACCCCAGGTGTCCTTATAACTGTAATTGGTGCCTATCGGCAGCGGGAAGGCATGCTCGAACAGATCGAGCTTGCCGAAATGCTCGTAAATGCGGGCAAACTGTTGAATGCGCTTGACTGCTCGGCCGTTCTGGTAATATTCCCATAACCCGATAGAGAAGTCCTCCTCCGTTGTGCCGAAGGCCGCAACCTTGCTGACAAGCGAGTAGAGAAGGTCGATATCGCTATTGCGCTCGACAATACCATTGCCGTCTCCGTCGCGTCCGATGCCGTTGAACCATTGGATCGATACGGGAGAGCTGTCGTCCATATCGGGATTTAGCGGCCCGGCCCATTGCTCCTGATCGATAAATATCCCTACCGTGCTGCCGAGCATTGGCCGTGCTTTTGGCTTCACCTTCGACATGGAGCGTTCATATTGGTCAATGGCTGCGAGCCAAAACCATGGAATTTGCGTAACGGTGCTTAGTTGATGGTATAAGCTTTTTCTTGCTGCGATCAAATCCGCTTCGGTTGCAGAAGATGTCGGCCTGGCGGCTTGCTCGGTTCGCTGCTGCTTGCTAGGCGAGGCCTGAGCGGATATACCGGGAACGGCAAGGAGCAGCGATGCGGCCGATAATGCTACTTTCAGCAGAAAAGTCCTTTTCAAACGTCTCACCCTTTCCAAAAGCATGACGGAATAACGATATGTTTTGCAAATCATTGGTTTTTATCCGAAACGTGATATAATAAGCGAAGTGATTGTGGCCTTATACAACGAAAGTGAAAGCAGGTAATGCCGTATGAAACAACGTGAGAAATTACAAAAGCCTGATTGGCTTCGTATAAAATTGGCGACAGACGGCAACTTTGCCGAGATTAAAGAAATGATGCGCGGCAAGACGCTGCATAGTGTATGCGAAGAAGCCCGTTGTCCGAATATTTATGAATGCTGGGCGAATCGAACGGCTACGTTCATGATTCTAGGCGATATTTGCACGCGTGCTTGCCGCTTCTGTGCGGTTAAGACCGGCCTGCCGACAGAGCTTGATCTGCAAGAGCCGGACCGCGTAGCGGAAGCTGCCGAGCAGATGGGACTTCAGCATTGCGTCGTGACTTCGGTTGCCCGCGATGATCTTGCCGACGGCGGCGCTTCGATATTCGCGGCTACGATTCGCGCAATTCGCAAGCGGATGCCATTCTGCCGCGTTGAAGTGCTTATTCCCGATTTTATGGGCAACTGGGATGCTCTGCAGACCGTAATGGATGCGAATCCGGATATCCTGAACCATAACATCGAGACGGTGGAGCGCTTATCTAACCGTGTCCGTGCGAAAGCGAAGTATAGACGCTCGCTCGAGCTGCTTAAGAGAGCGAAGGAAATGAAGCCGAAGATACCGACGAAGTCGAGCATTATGCTTGGCGTAGGCGAGGAATACGAAGAGATTTTGCAGGCGATGGATGATTTGCGCGCAGTCGATGTCAATATTTTGACGTTGGGTCAATATTTGCAGCCGACGCCTAATCACTTGCAAATCGTTCGTTACGTCCATCCGGACGAGTTCGCGAAGTTGAAGGAAGAAGGGCAAAAACGCGGTTTCCGTCACGTAGAATCCGGACCGCTCGTAAGAAGCTCTTATCATGCGCACGAACAGACGGACTCGGCTATTGCTGCGGATAAAATGGCAGTAGCAGGCTCTGGGAAGGAATAGTGTGAGGAAGTGTCTCTTGCTCCGGCGGAATGTAAGGGATGCGCAGAAGAGGTGGAGAAGATGGCTTTGATTCATATCGGCGGCAAATCATATGAGCTTGTTCATGAGAATAGAAACGGATGGAATCCAGAAGCCTTTCGTGATCGATACAGCGAGGTGTTGGAGCGGTATGACTTTATCGTGGGCGATTGGGGCTATAGTCAGCTAAGGCTGAAAGGCTTCTTCCGCGATTCCCACTCTAAGGCTACGAAGGACAGCCTCTACTCCGGTATGCCGGATTATATTAACGAATATTGCAACTTCGGCTGCGCGTACTTCATTCTGGAGAAGAAGGAGTCGAGCAAGAAGGAGCCGGGAGATTACGACTTCGATGCGGAGGAACTGAAGCCAAGGGTCGACGCGAGAACGTATCGGATGCCGGAGAGCGCGGGCCGCTCGGAAACGGGAACATTGGACGAAACGGCAGCAGGCAAGGAAGCGGCAGCACCGGCACAAGAACGTCATGAACGACAAGAGCGTTCTAACCGGGGCGCTCATCGCCACGACAACAGCCCCCGTGAGCATAATCAACGTGAGAATAGCCAACGCGACAACGGTCATCGCAGCGGTGGCGGTAGTGGACATCCACGCGGAGAGAAGGGCGAGCACCAGCCTCGCAAGCCTTACCGCGGCGGCAATGATCGGAACAAGAAGCATTCTCGTTCCGGTACTGCCGCAGGCGAAGCGGCGGCATCCGCAGAAGCGCCTTCGAACCAACGGCCAAATAAAGACGCCGGACGCTCCTAAAGGAGTGTCTCGGCGTCTTTTCTTTTGTGATCTGTTTAATGTCTATTAACGCTCGCCGGAGTCTAAGAATGCTTCGCGTACCCGATTCCAGAACGTGAATGGACGATAACGGGCGAAGCTGACTTTGCGGCTCGCAACGGAACAACGGATCGAGATAATATCGCTGCGCGTGATGCTTACATGATCGATCGTCAGCTGGAGCTTCTGCTCCTTCTTCGATATGATATCGCAGTGATGATGCTGCGGGAGCATGACCGATGAGCCGAGCGTTCGATACACGCGATTGTTAATGGATGCAATCTCTGCGATTTGCAGCGATTCGATTGATGGGTGAACGATTGCGCCGCCGACGCTCTTATTGTAAGCGGTACTGCCCGAAGGTGTAGAGATAACGATACCGTCGCCGCGGAACATCTCGAACATCTCGTCGTTAATGTTAATTTGTGCGACGAGCGTTCCATCGACGCCTTTGAGCGTGAATTCGTTCAACGATAAATAATAACTTGTTTCGGTCGGCGTTTCGAGTTGAATCTCCGCAAGCGGATAGCGAACAATTCGCGGTTGTTCCGCCGCCATCATGGCGACAAGCTCTTCAATCTCGTCTGCTTGCCAATCCGCATAGAAGCCCAAATGTCCGGTATGAACGCCAATAAAAGCGACATCGGCGATACGATCGACATATTTGTGGAAGGCATGCAGAAGCGTGCCGTCGCCTCCTATCGAGATGACGATCTCGGGTCTGTCGTCGCTGCGAACAAAATGTTTCTCCGCTGCAAGCTGATGAAATTTTTGAGCCAATGATTGCGATAAAGAATCGCCTCGATCAATAACCGCGTATTTCAAAGGTAAATCTCCTTCCGATCTGTTGCATACTTAAGATGATAAAGGAAATGTCGATTGAATTCAATGCGTGAGTGGGCTGGAAAATGGTCACTTTTTTATGCTGGTCCAAGCACATTCCATAGCAAGTAGACAAGTGCCATGGCTAGGAAGCTGTGCAGCAGCCTGGCCAGCAGGAACGGTCGGTAACGCAGATCGGTTTTGCTAAGCAGACTGGCAACCTGCGCATGAACGGATAAGCCGCCCCATGACAGCACCCATGCAGCTATTGCAGCTTGATGAAGGAGCAGCGTGTTCGCTGTTCCGGCTGCGCGCGATCCTAGCGTCACCTCGAATATGCCGAATACACCCGCATCCGCTAGCGGTGCCGGCAGGCCTGCTGCCGTTAATAGAAATCGAAAGGCCTCAGCCAGTGCTCCGACAAGTCCTGCCCGTGTCAGCATCTCCATGACGACAGAGAAGAAGACGACGAGACCGCCTACGACAATCATAAGCCGTAAAGCAGAGCCTACTGCATCCTGCAGCAATTGTCCAAGCCCCCGTCCGTCGAGCAGTCTAGCCTCATGCATAGCTTTCAGGGCGGTATACATCCGCGATGGGCGCCGGTTGCTGCCATCTGCTCTGACGGCCGGGCGCCTATCCGATGTCATTGGAGCATGACGGTCATGGAAACGCATCGTAAGTCCGATAAGCAGTCCGCTGCCGTAATGCGCAGCTGCAAGCAGCGGCGCCAAAGCGACATTGTGGAAGAAGCCGACGGCTACCGCGCCAATCAGGAAGACGGGATCGGACGTTGTCGTGAAGGCAACGAGCCGTTCGCCTTCGGAGCGATTAATAAGGCGCTGTTCCCATAGCTGCGCGGTTAATCTCGCTCCTACCGGATAACCCGATATATAACCCATTGCGACGACGAATGCGCCGTTTCCAGGCAGTCTGAACAGCGGTCGCATAAGCGGATCAAGCAGCTTGCCGAAGAAATGGACAATGCCGAAGCCGAGCAGCAGTTCTGAGATGACGAAGAAAGGGAAGAGCGCTGGGAACAGCACCTCCCACCAAATCGACAGTCCGCGCAGCGAGGATGTCAGTGTCTCAGCAGGAAATAGGGTCATTAGCAGGGCGACGCTTAATGCAGCGAACGCCGTTAACGATAAAGGATGAATGAAAGTGCGCAGCACGCTAGCCGCCTCCTTTGTATACGGTGAGAACAAGCATAGGAAAGACGACATGGACGAGTCGATTGATCCTCCTACACGTATATGCCGAAGGGTGGACATCCATCACTTAGAGGGAGGGAAAATAATTTTTTTATCCATAAAGAAAACGTTTACATTTTGATGCTGAAATATGCTACAATAGAGCTACCTTTAAAAGCTTGGAGTGATGAGCATGAGTTATATCGCTGGCATCTTAGTCTGCGCGTTCGTCTATGTCATCCGAGAGTCGCTATCCTCACCTGGTGAAGAAGACTATTAAGGTATGTTTCGTTCTATAATCATGAGTCCGCATATTACAATGCGGGCTTTTTTTCTATACGGTCATCTATAAATGTTATACTAAGCATTAGGAAATGATTTTTCTTTAAAATATAATTCAAAAGACCTACAATATGGAGCTGAAAATGACGATGAATAGGAATATAAGCCTTTATGAATTGATCGGCGGAGCAGGAAAGATTAGAGAAATGGTTGAGGCTTTCTACCCAAAGGTGAAAGCCCACCCTCTGCTCGGACCGCTGTTTCCGGCTGATATACATCCGGTGATGGACAAGCAATATATGTTTTTGACGCAATTTTTTGGAGGCCCCTCGCTTTACTCCGACGAATATGGACATCCGATGATGCGAGCTAGGCATTTGCCTTTTCCGATTACGCCTGAGCGTGCGGAAGCTTGGCTCGATTGCATGCGCAGAGCGCTTGCGGAGATTGGAGTAGAGGAGCAGTTGCAAGCGATCGTCATTGACAGGCTGTCCGGCCCGGCGCATCACTTTGTTAACACACTCGAAGAGGAGACGTGAGTTCAATGGAACCGCTCTATCAATCTAAGCTACAGTGTATTTGCTGTGAAACACCATTTGAGACATCAAGAGTGCGCCCGAGTTTCAAGAAAGCAATCGCTACAGACACTGATTTTTGCGGTTACTACAAAGCTGGCGTTAACCCTGATTTTTATGTTGTTCGCGTATGCCCGACCTGCGGCTTCGCTACGACGGAGAATGGTTTGGACAGGCTTAATGATGTTCAGAAGCGGAAGTATATGGAGGCGGCTGGAAGCCGGTGGGTACCTGTCAATTATGGCGGCGAGCGTACCGAGAAGGAAGCGATGGCTTCCTATAAGCTAGCGCTAATTAGCGCTCAGGCTGTCGGTGAGAAGGAACGTGTTATTGCCGGAATCTTGCACCATATCGCCTGGCTTTATCGATACGCGTCCAACAAAACGGAGGAACAACGCTTTTTGCGTTTCGCGCTGCAATCCTATATCCGTGTGTATGAGGAAGAGGGCGCTTCGCTTAACAATGCGAGGCTGATGTACATAATCGGGGAGCTGCACCGTAGAATAGGTGAGCGGAATGATGCTGTACGATGGTTCTCGCGCGTAGTCAACGATAAGAAAATTGTAGATTCGGCAATGATTCGGGCAAGCCGTGAGCAATGGCAATTGATACGCGAGGAATCGATGCTGAGTGGCGAAGGCGAGATTACCGATTCCACTGAGCAAGTGAGCGGTGACGGCATAGCTTCATTCGCATAATAAATAATAAAGGCCGATCCCGGCGCAATCACTTTAGGTGAATTGTCGGGGGCGGCCTTTATTTGTTTATTTGCGTCCGGGGAGAGCGCGATTAGCGAGCAAGTAATCACGATCAACGTCAACAACCGTGATTTGATTGTGGCAGCATGGAAATACGAGCAGTCGCTTTTTGCCGTCTTGGATTAATGTAATCTCTTCAGGACGAAGCGGAAGCAGTACATTTTCTTCATTGCAGAATGGGCAATTGGTGACATAAATATCACCCATGATGATGTCATACGGCCATGTTCTCTCGAAAGGGACCATTAGCTGTTGCCGCTCTCGTCCGTTGACGGACCTTCCTGCTTCGCAAGCTCGGCGAGCTTTTGGAGCAAAATATGTTTGGGCATATGCATGAGATGCTCGATCGGCACGCCAAGCTGTTTGGATAACTTAACAGCCGTTTCGGCTGATATTTGCAAAGGTTTAGACATGTATGATTCCTCCATTCAATATTCATTCAGCATTCCGCAGGGCCTTCACAGGACCGCGATGCGGTTTCTTCTTAATAGGGATGTGGTAATATTAATATAAGTTATACACCGTCAGAGACATTTGCGCAAATAACGATGAGAGGATGATGGGCGTGGCAAAGCAATATCCGCTTACTTGGGAGCTTGATTCGATCTATGAGGGGGGCTCCGGATCAACAGCCTTTATGCAAGAGCTTAAAGGGATGGAGGAAGATATGGAGAGGCTGGATGCCGAACTAGCTGGCAATGCGTTATTGGATGCCGATAAGCTGGCACAGCTGACCGAGATTGTACAATCCGTTCTTCTGCGTCTAAGAGAGACGGATTCTTTCGTGGCATGCTTGATGGCTGCCAATATCCGAGATACAGCGGCTAATTCGCTTAACGACAAGGTGAAGACGCTGTCTGCCAAATTGATCGGCGTGTTTACTCGATATGACAATATGCTAAGAGCTTACGGGGACAGCGAGTGGGCAGTGTTGCTCGAACATGAGAAGCTGGCAGAGATCGCATTCAACCTGCATGAGCGCCGAGAGCTGGCGAAGCAGAAGATGGCGCCTGAATTGGAGGCGCTGGCAGGAGATCTGTCCGTCGATGGTTATCATGGCTGGGGCGATTATTACAACTTAATCGTGTCGAGAGCCAAGTTTAATGATGTTGGAGCAGACGGGGAGAGCCGGACGCTTTCTGCTGGTCAGATGCATAATCGGCTGTCCGAAGGCGAACGATCTGTTCGTCAGGCAGCTTTCACAGAATGGGAGCGCGTGTGGTCGGAGCAAGCAGATTTAAGCGCCGAGGTGCTGAACCGCATCTCCGGCTTCCGCTTGAAGCTTTATGATAAGCGCGGTTGGGCGTCTGTGCTGCAAGAGCCGCTTCAGATGAATCGGATGAGCGAGGCAACGCTAAAGGCGATGTGGGCGGCGATACAGGACGGGAAACAGTCGCTCGTTCGCTATTTGGATCGGAAAGCGAAGCTGCTAGGCGTAGAGAAGCTTGACTGGCATGACGTGGAGGCACCGCTTGGAGCTTCAGCGCGAATTGTTCCCTATGCGGAAGCGGCGGAGTTCATCGTTGAACAATTCCGCGGATTTAGCCCGGAGCTGGCTGATTTCTCGCAGGAGGCGTTCGCTAATGGCTGGATTGAAGCAGAGGATCGCCCGGGTAAGCGTCCAGGAGGCTTCTGCACCTCGTTTCCGAAGAGCGGACAGACGCGTATCTTCATGACGTATTCCGGCTCGGCATCGAATATATCGACGTTAGCCCATGAGCTGGGTCATGCGTATCATCAGCATGTAATGAATGATTTGCCGCCTTTATCGCAAGAGTATGCAATGAATGTGGCGGAGACGGCATCGACATTCGCCGAACTGATTGTGTCGGATAAGGCGCTTAAGACGGCAACGGACGCCGATGAGAAGCTTGGCTTGCTGGAGGATAAGATCCAGCGCTCGGTTGCCTTTTTTATGAACATACATGCACGCTTCTTGTTCGAGACCCKGTTCTATGAGCTGCGGAGAGAAGGACTTGTTTCTTCTGAACAGCTCAACAAGCTAATGGAAGATGCTCAGCGTGAGGCTTTCAGCGATATGCTGGGCGAGGCGCACCCTCATTTCTGGGCATCGAAGCTTCATTTTTACTTAACGGATGTTCCATTCTACAACTTCCCTTACACCTTTGGCTATTTGTTCAGCGCAGGCATCTATGCAAGAGCGCAGCAAGAAGGGCCCGCGTTTGCGGACAAATATGTCGCACTGCTGCGGGATACGGGCCGAATGACCGTAGAGGAGCTGGCCTCAGTTCATTTGGGCGTAAACCTTGAGGAGAGCAACTTCTGGAGTGAGGCGGTTGCCTTGACGGAGGAAGACGTACAATTATTCATTGATATGACCGAAAAATCGATAGAATCTAAATAGCTTATTACAACAAAAGAAAGCTGCCCTTATCGTAGTAGTTATGACGAGAAGGCAGCTTTTTATACACTCATAGATTCAATATTGTACATCATATAGGAATGTGATATATTAATTGGCGTATAATAACGAAATTTATAGTTAATATGAGTCATATAGTAGGAGGGAGTCCGATTCAGCTATCTTCGCGTCAATTGGAGTTAGTAGAGCTGGTAAAGAAGCATGCACCGATTACCGGTGAACAATTAGCCGAATATCTCGGTGTAAGCAGGCCAACGCTCCGTTCGGATTTGTCGCTGCTCGTTATGCTGGGACATTTGGACGCCAAACCTAAGGTTGGGTATTTCTTAGGCAATGCGTACCGGTCAAGCAACGAAGCGTTGCAACAGTTAAGCAGCTTGAAGGTAAGAGAAATCCAAGGCGTACCGGTTAACGTGCCGGATTCGCTATCCGTACATGATGCAGTCATCACGTTATTCACTGAGAATGCCGACACGCTGCTCGTGGTTAATGAGAACAAAGGTTTTGCAGGTATTGTTACGCCGAAGGATCTGCTCAAGATTACGCTTGGCAATGCGGGAGCGGCATCGATTCCCGTTAGTATGGTCATGACCCGTTACCCGAATATCGTAACGTTAATGCAAGATGATTCCGTGCTGGATGCGATACGCAAGATGTCGCTTCATCAGGTCGATTGCTTGCCAGTTATCATGCCTCGCGACGAGCAAGCGCCTCATCCGGAGATTGTAGGATGGGTATCGAAGTCGAACATTATACGTCTGTTGGCCGACATTGCGGCGGCTCCGGATCTGGGGGAGCGGAATCTATGACACCATTGACACAGCAAATTATATACGTATGCTCAGATGCGGTTGGCGAGACGGCTGAAGCGGTAGCGAAAGCGACCCTCCGACAGTTTTCGTCAGAGCATGTGAAGATTAAGCGTTATGGACATTTGAAGTCGGAGGATGAGATCGTACGTATCGTAACGGAAGCGGCTGGGACTGGCGGATTCATCAGTTATACGCTCGTTCAGCCGGAGCTGCGGGAACTGATGAAGGAGGAATCGCTTAAGCAGGGCGTGCGCGCCGTCGATGTGATGGGGCCGATGATGCAAGCTTATGTCGATACCTTCGGAAGTTATCCGAAGCGTGAGCCAGGCCTGCTTCATTCGATAGACGATGCTTATCATCATAGAATGGATGCGATCGAATTTGCAGTCAAATACGACGATGGCAAGGATGCGAGAGGCTTCGTACTGGCGCAGGTCGTGCTGATCGGCGTATCAAGAACGTCCAAGACACCGCTTAGCGTCTTTTTGTCGCACAAAGGAATTAAGACTGCGAATCTTCCGCTCATGCCGGAGGTTAACTTGCCTGAGGAACTAAAGCCTGCGCCCGGTCGCTTAATCGTTGGTCTGACCATGCAGCCTGAGCATTTGCTAGGGATTAGAACGGAGCGCCTTAAGACGCTGGGACTTCCATCTTCGGCGCAATATGCGTCACAGGAGCGCATTATCGAGGAGCTGAAATACGCTGAGGATGTTATGAAATCGCTCAATTGTCCGATTATCGACGTCACAAACCGTGCAATTGAGGAAACGGCAGGTATCATTATTGAATGGCTTTACCGATAAATGGCTATACCGATAGAGATGGAGGGATCTGTATGGATAGAACGTTTGTAATGGTTAAGCCCGATGGGTTTGCGAGAGGTCTTGTCGGACGTGTTGTTGCCAGATTCGAGGAAAAGGGTTTTAAGCTGGTTGACGCGAGGGTAATGCAAATAAGCAGGGAACTTGCCGAGCGGCATTACGAGCACCTGAAAGCGAAGCCTTTCTTCGACGAGCTAGTCGAATTCATCATCTCCGGACCTGTGTTCGCCATGATATGGGAAGGCAAGGATGCGATCAAAAACGCAAGATCGTTGATCGGCGCGACGAATCCGTCCGATGCCCTTTCAGGGACGATTCGCGGCGACTTTGCCATCGATGTGGCGAGCAACATTATTCATGGTTCGGATTCGGATGAGAACGCGGATCGGGAAATCAAGCTATTTTTCCAATAAGGATGAAGCAGTAGCAAGAGATATCCCGGAATATGCGCTTCAAAGATTCCAAAAAGATAGACTGCTAGTGTTGACGAGTGGCAGGGGGATATGGTAAATTTTAACCAAAGTTAATAAGAGCAACCGCGGAAGCACCGTATTTGACGCTAGAAATAGCGTTTTATACGGTGCTTTTTTGCGTTTGTTTTCTCATCTGAAGAGGAGGTGTGCAGCCATGAAACGATATCAGCTTGCTGTAGCGGCGAAGGAGGAGGAATACGTAAAACGGCTGGCGGAATATGTTCGCGAGAGCCCGATTAGCCAGCAATGGCAATTGATCGCCTTCACAAATGCGCTAGCGCTGAAGGAACATATCGAGAAAGGGTATTCGATGGACCTGCTTGCCGTACAGCCGGGATTGTATTCAGAACTGAAAGTCGGCATCGATGCTGCAAGACTGGAACGAATTGCGACCGTTGCACTCGTCTCGAAGCGCGGAGAGAGCGGGGGTCAGCAGAAGGAGTTGCTGCAATATCAGCCGTTGCCTGCACTGCTTCAAGGCTTGTTCGATATGCACGCGGGGGCAGGTACAGCTGGACATTCATCTCCTGTTGGCACTGTTGGCACTGGGCTCGCTTCGGAAGAGGGCGCGAAGGTCGTAACGGTGTATTCATCTTCCGGGGGCACAGGGAAGACCGCGCTTGCTCTTCATCTGACAAATGCTGCGGGATCGCAGCAGTACCGCGCGTTCTATCTGAACTTGGAGCGGTGGCATTCATTAGGGGCATGGCTCGGGCATGCGAATCACACAGGTACTCAGCTTGGCATGTCAGAGCTATTGTACAAGTTGAAATCCGAACCGGAGCAAGCGGGCAAATGGTTGCTTGAGCATCGCAAGCGCCATTCGTTGCTGAAGGGAGACTACCTTGCTTCATGCACGAACGCGGAGGATCGTATAACGCTTGGCGCGGAAGATGCGGCTGGATTGCTTGCTCTGATTAAGCAGTCAGGACAATATGATCTCATTATTGTCGATCTGGACGACGGTCTGGATGAGCTTCACATGAAGCTGCTGGAAAATTCCGATCAGATATTGTGGCTCGTAAGCGATGATGAGGGTGTCCTTGCGAAACAGCGGCTGGCCTACCGCTATGGGGAGCAGAAGTGGGGATCGCGGTTTCAACGCATGGCTCAGAAGGTCCAACTGATTCATAATCGCGCGAAGTCGAATGCGTTGCCGCCGACTGTTAATCGGGACGGCATACCGTATATGCCAATTTCATTGCCCGATGCGATGGAATGGAATAGCTATAGCGCGACATCAGCTAAGCTACTATCATCGCCATCATATAGAGCTGCAGCAGGAAGGCTGATGAATTATATGCTGAGAGGCGGAGAGCAGCATGCGGTTAACGGATGAAGTGGTGCTGTCGCTCCGCAACAGCGTTCGAGCCAAGATCGATTTCAACGGCACATTGTCTGATGAAAGTTTAATGCGAATTGCTGAAGATACGGTATTTGAGTGGTGCACGCAAAATCCGCTTACGGCAAATGAGAAAGTACTGCTTGTGCGCAGGTTGTTCCATTCCTTCCGAGGGCTGGATATTTTGCAGCCGTTAATGGAGGACGCTTCCGTGACGGAGATCATGATTAACTATCATGCGGAAATTTTTATCGAGCGTCATGGGAGGATGACATTGTATCCCGTAGCATTCGAGAGCAGGGAGCGGCTCGAGGATTTGATTCAAGCCGTAGTTGCAAGCGTGAACCGAGTCGTGAACGAATCTTCGCCAATCGTTGACGCTAGGCTCAAGGACGGCTCGCGGGTACATGTCGTGCTTCCTCCTGTCGCGCTCAAAGGACCATGCATGACGATCCGGAAGTTTCCTGAGCAGCCGTTAACGATGGACCAGCTGATCTGTTACGGCTCATTGTCAGCGAAAGCTGCAAGTTTTCTAGAAGAGCTTATTGCATCGCAATACAACATTTTCATAAGCGGCGGAACAGGTACTGGCAAGACGACCTTTCTTAATGCGTTGTCGCAATTCATACCGAGCGACGAGCGAATTGTAACGATTGAGGATTCGGCTGAGCTGCAGATTCGGACCTTGCCCAATCTCGTGTCGCTCGAAACGCGCAATGCGAATACGGAGGGCAAAGGAGAGGTAACGATTCGCGATCTGATTCGCGCTTCGCTCCGGATGAGGCCAAACCGCATTATCGTTGGCGAGGTGCGCGGCGGTGAAGCTTTGGATATGCTGCAAGCGCTAAATACAGGCCACAGCGGATCGATGTCAACCGGGCACTCGAATGGAGCGAAGGATATGATTGCGAGGCTGGAAACGATGGTATTAAGTGCAGCGGATATGCCTGTACAGGTCGTTAGGCAGCAAATATCGTCTGCGATCGATATTGTCGTTCATCTGTCGCGCTTCCGGGATCGAACGAGGAAGGTGACGGAAATATGCGAGATTCGAGGAATGGAGGGCGGCGAGGTGCAGCTGAATTCGCTGTTTCGTTTCCAAGAGGACGGGGAGAAAGAGGGCAAAGTCATCGGTGAGCTGCGTCCGACAGGAAATACTCTGCTGCATACGGACAAGCTCGTTATGGCGGGTCGGCAGCAGAGAAGCGGGGAGGCTGTATAGACATGAGAGAGCATCCGATACGCGGTTTGCTGTATTGGTGTGGATGGGAGAATCAAGTTCAAGCGCCGACTGCTAAAGCAGCTACTGCTAGGCAAACAACCCTCCCCGATTATCGGCATTATAAGCTGACCCATGGGCAATTTGTTATCGCTGCTCTTGCTGGGGCGCTAGCGCTGTTCGGCGCTGTTTATCTGTTTTACCACTCCGTCATCATTGCCGCTATGTTCTCCTTCGCAGGTGTTATAGCACCTAGATATTGGAGAGCAGGGCTCTTGCAGCAACGGAAAGATAGGTTGAAGCTGCAATTTAAGGAGGCGTTATTCTCGCTTGTCTCTTCGCTCGCTGCCGGACGCTCGATCGAAAATGCGTTTGTATCGACGCTGGACGACTTACGGCTGCTGTATCCCGATCCACGTACCGAGCTGCTGATTGAATTCCAAATTATTAGCAATCGGTTGGATCATGCCGAGCCGCTGGAACAAGCGCTCCGAAGCTTCGCGGAGCGGGCAGGAATTGACGAGATTACGCAATTCGCCGATGCGCTTGCTGCATGCAAGAGGTCGGGCGGAGATCTGATCGAGGTGATGAAGCGCACATCGGCGATTATCGGCGAGAAGCTGGAGACAGAACAGGAGATAGCTGTAATGGTCGCTCAGAAGCGGTTCGAAGGCAAGATTATGATGGCTGTGCCTTTCGTTTTTTTAGGATTTCTCAGCTTTGCCGCACCTGACTACATGGCTCCTTTGTACAGCGGGCTCGGTTACTTGCTCTTGACTGCGGCACTCGGATTGCTGCTCTTCTGCTTCTGGATTATGAACAAAATGATGGATATTCGAATGTAGGAGGATGGGGCTGAGGTTCGGGTGGATGTTCTAATTGCCGTTGTTTTAACTGGAGCATGGCTTTATATGGTAGGTACAACCGGACTGCGTTCTGTTTGGCTGGACCTCAAATCAAGCAACGCAGCTTCACGGAAGCATGGACCTAGCTTTCAAAGTCTTATCCTTACAGAACCATTCGTTCGAATGTTGGAGCGTCTTCGTCTGTTCGATACGATGCAGCTACAGATGGGCAGCTACCATATGAAGCTGGTCATTTTGAACGGCGCTGACTGGACGATCGAGCGAACGAAGACAGCCGCAGGAGGTGCTGTTTCCATCGGATATGCGGCATTAACGGCTTGTGCTTGGCTTAGCTCTTTATCCGGTGAGCGCGTACTAATGCTGATGGGTATCGTATTCGGCGTCGTACTGCCGCTTCGCCAATTCGTTGATGCGGGACGTAAGGTAGAGCGCCGCAAGCAGGAGATTATCGCCGAGCTGCCTGACATGTTAAGCAAGCTGATGCTGCTGGTAGGGGCAGGCGAGACCGTACAGCACGCTCTGGCAAGATGCCTGGACGGAAAGGAAGCAGGGAAGCATCCGCTGTATATCGAGTGGGGACATGCGGTAACTGCGCTTCGCAATGGACATTCCTTCAGTTCGGCGGTGGAGCGGTTCAACAGGAGATGCGCTGTGCAAGAGGTATCGGTATTCACAACGGTGCTGCTTCTTAACTATAGGCGCGGAGGAGAGCACTTCGTACTTGCCTTGCGAGAGTTGTCCTACACGCTTTGGGAGAAAAGAAAGGCGGTCGCAAGATCGCGTGGCGAGGAGGCATCCTCTAAGCTCGTATTTCCGCTGGTCGGAATTTTGTTCGTGTTAATGATTTTAGTCGCTGCTCCGGCTGTTCTATTAATGTCTTAACAACAAACGATGAATGAGAGGGAGATGTACGATGAGAAGAATGAAAAATACGTTCCGCAAGTTTTGGAATTCAGAGGAGGGTCTTGGAACGCTTGAAATTATATTGATCATTGCAGTCGTTATCATTATTGCTTTGCTGTTCAAAGATTGGATTATTGAGCTAATCGAGCGGTTGATGGGTAAAGCGGATGACCAAGCAGATCAAATCTTCTCTTAAGCGAAGCAAGGTTCGTTCCCTGTTAGCCAAGCCCGCGGCAAACATAGCTCGAAGCGAGAACGGCAGCTTCACGCTAGAATCGTCCATCGTGATGCCGATGCTGCTCGCAGCTATTATGTTGTTCATCGTATTCGGTATGTATATCTACCAGAAGGTTGTCATTTATTACGCCGCCTCCTCAACCGCAGAGAGAGCCGCCTTCGCTTGGGATAATAGCCATCGCGATACAAGTAGCGGCATGCTCCTGAAGCCTGAATACGACGGCTTGTATTGGAGAATCGGAGACAATCAAATGCTGCAAAGCTTGTTCGGTTTAGTTGAGGGAGGAGGCGGCGCCCTGGTGGAATTGTCAGACAGTCAAGGTGATGCCGGCGCTATACAGGCTAGCAGTTTGCCGGAGCGCAAGCTGATGCAAGCATCAGCTTGGCTGCGTAACGAAGAGCTTAATTACAAGGGGGAGCTTTCGTTCGCCCATGGAATATTGCAAAACGAAGTGTTAGTAAAGCTGAAGCAGCCGCTCAATTTATCATCCGATGTTCGGCAAGACGGCTGGTTAGGCAGAGAACCGAAGACCGTTGCTGCAGCTATTGTGGTCGATCCCGTCGAGTTCATTCGCAATGTCGATCTCGTGCGTTATTATACGACCCGGTTTCAGAATCGAAGCGGAGGTCCGGCGATATCGAAGACGAAAGCTGCTGAGGCGCTTGCTCCCTATCAAGATGCTGCCGTAGGAGCAGCTCCATGAAGTCCGTCTCAAGGGCAACAAGGAGGGGAAACGGGATGAGGAGGCTTCGATTAAGAAATTTGCTTTTTCGAGAGGATGGCGCAGTAACCGTATTTGCCGTTATCGTTCTTTCCTCACTGTTGTTATTTTTTGCTGTACTTATTGATTATGCGCGTATCGGGGCGATTCATAAGCTCGCAGAGGATACGGTAAGGTCTGGCGTAAGATCCGTCTTATCCGCCTACGATGCGGGACTCTATGAGCGTTATGGTTTGTTCGCTCGTGGAGGCACTAGCGGACAAACGATATTCGAGCAGGTAATATCAGTGAACATGGAGGAAGAGAACGGGGCTAGCAGCGGATTCAGCGTCGTTGACGGACAAGTAGAGTCCGCGGATCTTCAGACTGCTGACGTGCTTGGCAGCCATGATATATTCGCCAGGCAGGTGCTGGAGGATATGAAATATAAAGCACCGATCGACTTTACGCTGGAGCTTGTGGCGAAGTTCGCGCCAATGGCTGGAGAGATGAAGGAGGCTGCCGTCGCTGTTGACCTGCTGGAGAGCATGAGGCGATTGTACGAGAAACGTGAAGCGGCGCTTGCCCTTGTGTTGGCTATGCAAGAGCAAGCGGCTGCGGCGCTGGGCGGCAGTGGAATGGGCGGAATGATTCCCGTGAAAGCAAGTGGATCAGGCGGGAATGGAGATACAGCGGCTGCCATCGCAGGTGGGTTCGCAGCTTATGCAGCGAATGTGCAGCATGACGAATCGCTCCAAGAAGATGAGGAACCGCTGTATGCCGAGGCTATAGCCGCTTACGAGCAGCATGCGAGTTCACTCGCAGGCAGTCTTCGAAGGCAGAGCATAAGCGTGCAGCAACAGCATGCGAAATTAAAGGGAAAAGCGTTCCAGGAGCTTGAGGCGGCTAGGAAACTGAACGACGAGATGAAGCTGCTGGAACAGCAAGTGGATGCAGCGGCTAATCGGTCAGATTATGACGCGGTAGGCAGCCATGCGGAGAGAACCGGCGGAGAACGGCTTCCTGACAGTGCCGCCTCCGATATAGAGGAGATTAAGCAGTCGGCGAAGCAAATGATATTGCCCGACAACTGGTTCCAGCAATATAAGCTTGAGCTGGAGGGGCAGAATGCGGCAGCAGCCGCATTCGACATGGATGCTGGCAGGTTCCAATCGAATGTATCGGCAGCAATATCAAGGCCTGTTGCCAGCAGCTCTAGCCAAACTTTAATGTCGGCTGTTGCTGCAATGAGGTTGTCTTACGGGGAGTATGAGGAGAGCTACGTACAGCCGGCGACGATTATCGGAAAACGAAGAGCGTTGCTCCAAGACGCCGAGCTGAATAACCGATTGAAGGAGCAGGAATCGAAGGCGCAGTCGCTATGGCAGCAAGCTCGAAATATGCTTGACGGCTTCGGATCCGTTCCGCAGTTGGAGGAGCATATCAAGTTATACGAGGAGATCCAAGAGAAGCGGGACGATAATTTGAAGTTTAATCAGAAGCAGTCAGAGGCGGCGCAATCGACGGTAGACAATCAACCTGGCCAAGCGCATGAGGCTGCAGAGCAGTCCCAGCAATTCATGGGCGGATTGTTCACAGGCATGTCAGGCATGCTTGAGCGATCACGGGATACAATCTATTACGGCGAATATATCGTAGATCGCTACACGGTGTTTGCTCCGCAGAACTTACGCGCGATGCTTCTGAACGGCGATACGGCTGAGCTCTCGCAAGCTATTTCATTCCATAATCAGGAGGCTGAATATGTTATCTACGGTTTTCATAACCCAATAGGAAACTTAGCTGCCGCGTATGGGGAACTGTTCGCTGTGCGTATGGCGATTCGAACGATGGAGGGACTCATCCAAAGCCGGTCGCTAGGACATCCGCTTCTTATTTTATCCGCTGCGCTTATCTATGGTCTTGAAAAAACGATCGAGGATATGATTGCGTTCACGGAACGCGGCTCGGCTCCGCTATCCAAGTATGTGAAGACAGAAGTATCGTACATGGATTATTTGCGGCTGTTCATGCTTGTTCATAGTTCGGATCAAGCAGGAATGCTGTCCCGTATGATCGCCGTTATCGAGCAAAATACAGGCACTGTGCTGTCAGCCTCGCCTTCTGCGGTTACTGGTGAAGCGAAACTGTCGATGAAGCTGTGGTTTTTGCCTGGTGCCATGCACATGGTGGGGAAGTTCGGATTATTGGAAGGAAAGGTTGTTGGCAATCGTTATGAGACTATACAAACAATCGGCTCGTCGTATTGATAAGGGAAATACGAGATTTAATAGCGAGCAGGGTTCGATTGTTGTAGAAGCCTCCTTCGTCATGCCGCTTATTCTCATCTTATTGCTTGTTTTTATCGTCTTAATTCGGCTATGCGCTGTTCAAATGGCTTTGCATGCGACTGCTTCGCAAGCTGTTCGTCATATTGCTGCACATATTCATCCAATTGATCTGGCTCTTCAGCAGGCAGCTGCCGTGAATCCGCTTGAAGCTGCATCCCCGCTGCCGAAGAGCAGTTGGGGCGATATTGCGGCAGAGGCCGCCGAATGGCTTCCGAATCCGGCTGGCGAGTTGATTTCATCTGCGCTTCGAGGCGATTGGAAGCCGCTGCAGGATATGGCGGCGACGGAGCTCGGACGCTCCGTTGTAGAGCCAATATTGCACGAGGCTGCCGACCAGGCGATCCTTGAGCCAAATCGAATACGTCTAAGCCATCTAGCCTTACCTGATCTATCGAAGGAAACCGAGCCCCTATTAACGATGTCGGTTGAATATGAGTTTCCGCTGAAGCTGCCGTTCTACGGCAAGCCGATTCTACTCCGGGATCAAGCGTCCGAACGAGTATGGGTAAGCGATGCCGCCGCTGCTGCTTATGGTCATGAAGCAGAAGGAGAGGACATTATACCGCTGCAAATTGTGTCTATCGAGCCCTCGCCTGTGCGGCCAGGGAGGAAGGCAACGGTTGTCGTCAAGACTAACCCAGGCACTTCCGTTTCGCTGGACGTTATATACAAGAGCGGGCATAGCAAAGCGAAGCACTTGGGCGCAACGGCAGCCGATGAAAGCGGCTATGCGACGTGGACATGGCATGTATCGGGCAATACGACGCCAGGCAGCTGGATGCTGACAGCTACGGCTGCAGCTCAGCAGGAGCATAGCGTGTCGCAATATTTTGTTGTGGAGAAGGCAAATGGGGATTAGGAAGGAGAGGTTGTGACGTGGACGCAGTGACAATTATAGCGGCAGCGATCCTTCTTGCTGTGGCATTCATTACGGATATTAGCAAGCAGATCATACCGAATTGGTTAACGATCCTATTTTTTGGCTGCGGCATTCTGTTTCATCTGATTATAGGCGGCATTCAGGGTGGGGGAATGTCTGTTGCCGGCGCGGCAGCCGGTTTCGTCCCTCTTCTTCTTCTGCATTTGGCCAGAGGCATCGGAGCGGGCGATGTTAAGCTGTTCGGGGCACTGGGCGCATGGATAGGTGTAGGCCATGTATTGGAGGTGCTCATGTATTCGATTCTGTATGCGGGATTGATCGGCATCGCGTTTGCGGTCATATATCGTCCGTTCAGCAGCAAGTTAACGGTCGGAATGACGGCTTTGCTCGTACCGGGCGAGGAGCAGAAGAGGCGGCAATGGCTGAGATTTGCAGATTCGGGACAAAAGTTTCCTTTCATGCTCGCTGTCGCTCCTGCGGCGATAACCGTATGGATGATGGTAGGCTGAAACGGAATAGATCAATGAGTGGAAGGAGGAAGCGGGATATGCAAAAGTTTAGAATTGATTTCTCTATGAATCGCGGTCATGAAATGCTGATTGACACCGAAGACGGAATTATGCGGAGCAGTCTCGATGACATTGAGCTTCATATGCTGCGCGGTGAGAAAATTCCGTATCTATTGCCTGTCGACTGGTTCGAGCTGGATGGGAAGGTAACCTTCCGATACGTGCTGGATGGTCATAAAATGCTGCTTCATCGGCTTCAATTAGGACCGCTTACGATGCAGCAATATTATTCTCTGGTTCTAGGTTTAATCGATGCGCTGAGCGAATGCCGCCATTACATGCTTAGACCGGAGGGCTGTCTGCTGGACGAATCATTCATCTTTATTGGCGAGCAGCTGCATGATGTGCGCCTAGCTTACGTTCCAATTCAAGTATCCGATAATGAAGCATCAACAAGCAGCGATTTATTGTCGCTTATCGTACGATGGACCTCCTACGTGGATGTGCTGGACGGCGAAGGCTTAAAACGGTTACTACGCCAATTGAGCAGCACTAAGTGGCCGCTGGCAGAGCTGCGGACTACGGTGCTTGAGCTAATTGGCGGATCATCGGCAGTTGGCCTTCAACCACGTATTGCCCAAGCAATTGTGAGGCCTCCCCAGTATGCGGCACAGGAATATGCTTCAGGTGAAACCCGTTCACCGCAGGAGGTTGTACACCAAGAGAAGGTTCGGCTAATGCCGCCACAATTGTCGGATCGACCCCATATCAGGATGGATACAGAAGATGAGGAACTTTTCTCACAGCAACAGATAGCGAATGTGAATAGGTTCAAGTGGATAGCCGCTGCTATTATACTGCTCGCAGCAGCCTGTATATGGCGTTTTGTTTATCTAGCATCGCCTTCAAACCAAAGTATGCTTATAAGTGCTGCTATGATGCTTCTATTAGTGGCAGTCGTTATCGTTGTATGGAGAAGGAATGTCCGCATACTGAATCCGATTGAGAGTGAGGATTTGGATTTTAATTTGGATCAAGAGTCCTCATACGATCAAGCCGGCGCGGCTTCCGAATTCGAAGCCTTATCCCAACCGCAAACACAACATAACCGATTCAATCATTTACTCTCTGCAAGCACGGGCGATAGCCCGGTGAATCGCAGTGATACAGCCGAAGTAAATAATCACCTTTCTATGAAGCCGGGTGCCAACAAAACGGGGCTTCAAGAGAAAATCGCCGTACCCGTCATGGAACCGACGGTGCTCCTTGGAAAGTCTCTGAAGGAGACGAAAGTTGAACTTGCAGCAAAGCTGTATCGTCGTTGGCAAGGGGAGGATAATGTAATTGAATGGTCGGAGCCTGTGCTAAGGATAGGAAGAGCAGGGGATCAAGGAGGGTATGAGGAGCCGGCTAGCGGTATATCTCGTATGCACTTGGAATTCATGTATTCGGAAGGCGAGAGGATGGCTAAGGATCTTGGCTCAAGTAACGGCAGTACATTAAACGGTGAGCCTATGATTCCGTATAAAGCATATAAAATAACCGACGGCGATAGGATACAGCTTGCAGGTGCGAACGGGCCTATGTATGAATTTCGACTAGAATAGCGGTGTTTAGCAGCCTATTTACGGGCGAAAATAGCATTCAAACAGCTCTCAGCAGTCGGATATTGAAAGGTGAATCCGAGCTTCATTGATTTGCGGGGAATAGCACGCTGGCCTTCGAGCACAAGCAATGACATTTCACCGAGCACCGTCTTCAATAGGAAGGAAGGCACGGGAAACCAGTGCGGACGTCCCATCGCTTTGCCGATGGCGCGTCCGAATTCATCATTGCGAAGCGGTTCTGGAGCGGAAGCATTAACAGCACCACTGATGCTGTCATTGTCCAAGCAGAACAGCATCAGCCGTACGATGTCATCGATATGAATCCATGACAGCCATTGCTTGCCGCTGCCAATTCGGCCTCCTCCGTACAGCTTGTACGGAAGCGTCATAAGCGGGAAAGCCCCTTCCTTGCGGTCTAAGACAAGACCGACACGCAGCTTGACGAGCCGCTCAGCAGCAATGGAATCCGCTGCGAGTTCCCATTCCTTAACGACACCCGACAAGAAGTCGGTAACATGAATAGGGCTACTCTCGTCGAACTCGCCGTCCAGCGACATCCCATAGGCGCTAATGCCGGAGGCATTGATGACGACCTTAGGTTTATGCGCAAGCGAATCATAAAGAGCGGCGATGCGGACCGCTGCAGTGAGACGGGATTGCAGGATACGCTGCTTGGCTGCTGCCGTCCAACGTTGATTGATCGATTCGCCGGACAAGTTAACGATCGCATCGATGCCTTCCAGTAAGGAAGGCTGCTGCGCTATTTGATCCCAAGTTACATAACGAGAAGCTTGAGGCGAACCGTTAAAAGATTCATTACCACTGATAGTACGTGTAATAATGACGACTTCATCCGATCGAGCCAGCAGCGCCTTCGACAGCGCTTTGCCAATAAATCCAGTTCCTCCGGCGATCGCAACCCGCATCGTTACCGCTCCTTTAGTTATCTAATGCAATGCTGGACAGCCACAGTTGCTTGTTGTTGCTGTCGATTTCTTTCTCCGTATACTCGAATTTCACTTTCGCTTCTTCCGGCAAGGCGTCAATCGCAGCTTTTTGCTCTTCGGTTATTTGGAATACAGCTGCGCCCGACGCTGTTATAATTTCTATGGAATGGGTATCTACGATTCCTGTGAACGTGCCTGTATCTGACTTCGTCTCGGACACATTCGTTTCGCCCTCCGAAGTACTCTCATTACCGTTATTCGCTGCATTGTTATTGGAATTATCCGAGCCTTCTACATCAGGATCGATCATGCCGTTTCCATCCGGCAAATCTTCAACCTGTTGAGGCGGAGTGTTGGTAGCATCCGGGATTTCGCTTCCTGTTTTGGCCGAGTTGCCTCCTCCACATGCGGTTGCGGCAAGCATGACGGCTAACAATAGAGCGCTTGCGGCCACTGATTTCGTAAGTTTGTTGCGTTTCGATGAGTTCATCAAGTGAACCACCTCCTGAATTTTTTTATAAAGGTATGTACCCATTTAAACGAATGTTGAACGGCATTGGTTACATTAATTTTGTGAGAGGGTCATTCGGAACAAATAAAGAAAGCCGCGAAAGCGGCTTTTCCTCATTTATTGAGCAAATGTTTATAAGGGGCATAGTCGATGCCCTTGCGGTCAAGAAACGTAACAAGGCTGCGGTAATCACGTTTTGGCGTTGCGCGTATGTATCCTTCGATGCAGTGGTCGCGCGTAACGGAATTAGCGCCGTGCTCGATCGCCACTTGGCCGATCTTGGCTGCGATGGAATGTTTAGCTATATCGCGAAAGGCGCTGGGAACAGGGGATACGAGCTCGTCCAGCAGCGACTTGGAGTCGTCGTTCCACATGCTGCGGCTGCGCTCGACCCAATAGTTTTGCCAATCGAGCTTGGACTTGCCGTCCCGCATCGGAAGCACCTTCAGAAATTTTCGAAACATGAAAAATCCGCCAATCGACATAGCTCCCACCATGACAACAGCCCAAAAGACAATAAAATACATAAACCAATCGGGAGTACCCTTCATCGTCATCCTTCACCTCACAAACGAATTATACCGTATTCCTAGATTTATTTCGACATTCCTTGTAAAATAGGGAGGATCAACGAAAAAGGGGCGTTTAAAGGATGCTAAAAATAGGTTCCCATGTATCGTTTTCGGACAAGGGTCTGCTTAATGCGGCTCAAGAAGCAGTATCATACGGTTCAAGCACATTCATGATCTACACCGGAGCGCCGCAGAATACGAGGCGCAAGCCGATTGATGCGTTATATATTGAAGAAGGCAAAGCGGAGATGGAAGCGGCGGGTATTAATGAAATCGTCGTCCATGCTCCGTACATCATTAATTTGGGCTCCTACAAGGAAGATACGTTCGAGCTGGCAGTCAACTTCCTGCAGGAAGAAATCCGCCGTACCGATATGATCGGAGTACGCAATATTGTTCTTCATCCAGGTGCGTATACCGACAAGGACGCCGAATTCGGCATTGCCCGTATCGCGGACGGCCTCAATCAAGTGCTTGAAGGCACGAAAGAAACGAAAGTTAATATCGCGCTGGAGACGATGGCCGGCAAAGGTACGGAAATCGGCAGAAGCTTCGAGGAACTAGCAGCGATTATCGATAAAGTGCAATACAACGATCGTCTAACGGTGTGCATGGATACATGCCATATGCACGATGCAGGCTACGACCTTATCAACGATCTCGACGGCGTGCTGGAGAAGTTCGATCGCACTGTAGGTTTGAATCGCGTAGCTGTCGTCCACGTGAATGACAGCAAAAATCCGGTTGGCGCAGGCAAAGACCGTCATGCACCGATTGGCGCGGGCTGGCTCGGACATGATGCGATCAAGAGCATCGTGCATCATGAAGCGTTGCAAGGCCGTCCTTTCATTCTTGAGACGCCATGGATTGGCAAACAAGACAAGACAGAACGTCCGATGTATGAGGCCGAGATCGCGCTGCTTCGCGGCGATGCCCGCGCGCGCTTCGGCGAATCGTTCTTTGAAGACGTAGAGCGCCTGCATCATTTCTTCGGCAAACAGGAGATTGATCCAAGACTGTTCGTGCTTTCGACATGGGAACTGCTGAAGAACGATGCAAAGGCGAAGAAAGCCGATCCGCGCGAACCGATGGAGCGTCTGTACGATCTCGTGCTTGCGGACAACCCGCTTTCGTCGTCGTTATCGGAGGAACAAATCAATCAACGGATTACAGCTTGGTTCGGCGGCAAGCATCTGCTTGCTACGGTATAAGCGATTCTAAATATAAAGAGCAAAGGAAGTAACCCAAGATGTCATCACAAGTCAATCAATCTCAAAGTGCGGCATCAGCAGCCGACAAGAGCGGACGAGCACGTATGCTGATCTCTTGTCCGGACCGTCCGGGCATTGTGGCTGCCGTTTCGCATTTTCTATATGAACACGGAGCTAATATTGTTCAATCCGATCAATACACGATGGATCCAGAAGGCGGCATGTTCTTTATCCGCTTCGAATTCGTTCTGAATGATCTGGATCGCGAGCTGCCGATACTGGTCGAGGATTTCGCCAGAGTAGCCGATCGTTTCGATATGAAATGGCATACGTTCCGCGCCAGCCGTAAGAAACGGCTAGCTATCTTCGTGTCGAAGGAGGATCATTGCCTACTGGAGCTGCTATGGCAGTGGAAGGCAGGAGATCTGGACGCCGAGATATCGATGGTCATCAGCAATCACTTGGACATGCAAGAATTGGTCCAATCTTTCGGTATTCCGTACCATCATATTCCGGTAACGGCAGATACGAAGGCGGAAGCGGAGAAGAAGCAGCTGGAAGTCGTTGCCGATAAGGCGGACATCATCGTGCTTGCCCGCTATATGCAAATTATTTCGCCGAAGTTCATCGAACAATTCCCGAACCGTATTATTAATATTCACCACTCGTTCCTGCCTGCATTCGTCGGCGGCAAGCCGTACGCACAGGCTTATACGCGCGGCGTTAAGCTGATCGGCGCAACCGCTCATTATGTAACGGAAGAGCTGGACGGCGGACCGATCATCGAGCAGGACGTCGAGCGCGTAAGTCATCGCGATAACGTGAATGAGCTTAAGCGTATCGGCCGCACGATTGAGCGTGTCGTACTTGCCCGCGCCGTGAAGTGGCATATCGAAGACCGTGTCATTGTCCATCAGAACAAAACGGTTGTATTCAACTAGTCCGATCAATTTAGGATGGAAAACAGCCATTCAGAGTGATACAATGTTCAAAGTTGTTTATAGGCTTAAGAACGTATCGTTCATCGTAAGTTGTGAAACGATAACAAATTAGATTCAACTATTAGGAGGAAACAGGAATGACTGTTACACAAAAATCGATTGACCAACTGTCGATTGATACGATCCGTACGCTTGCGATCGACTCGATTGAGAAAGCGAAATCCGGTCACCCAGGCATGCCGATGGGCGCTGCGCCAATGGGGTATCAATTGTTTGCCAAAAATATGAACCACAACCCGTCCAATCCGACTTGGGTTAACCGCGATCGTTTTGTACTGTCCGCTGGACACGGCTCGATGCTGCTATACAGCCTGCTGCACCTATCCGGCTACGATCTTCCGCTTGAGGAACTGCAAAACTTCCGTCAATGGGGCTCGCTGACTCCAGGTCACCCAGAGTATGGCCACACAGCTGGCGTAGACGCTACGACAGGACCGCTTGGACAAGGTATCGCAATGGCTGTTGGTATGGCAATGGCTGAAGCTCAGCTTGCAGCTACTTACAATAAAGAAGGTCATAACGTAATTAACCACTTCACATACTCCATTTGCGGCGACGGCGACTTGATGGAAGGCATCTCCCATGAAGCAGCATCGTTCGCTGGCCACCTTGGTCTTGGCAAATTGGTTGTTCTCTATGATTCGAACGATATTTCCCTTGACGGCGAATTGAACCTGTCCTATTCGGAGAGCGTTCAGAAGCGCTTCGAAGGCTACGGCTGGCAAGTTCTTCGCGTTGAAGACGGCAACGATCTGGGCGCATTGTCCAAAGCGGTTGCAGAGGCGCAAGCCAATCTTTCCAAGCCGACTTTGATCGAAGTTAAAACGGTTATCGGCTACGGCAGCCCGAACAAAGGCGGCAAAGGCGGCCATGCAGGTCCTCACGGTTCCCCGCTCGGCGCTGACGAGACGAAGCTGACGAAGCAAGCTTACGGCTGGAACGACGAACACCAATTCCACGTGCCTGACGAAGTTCGCGCACACTTCGCAGAAGTGAAAGCCAACGGCGAGAAAGCTAACGCTGCTTGGGACGCTGCTTTCGCTGCATACAAACAAGCTTTCCCTGAGCTTGCTGCTCAATTCGAGACAGCGATCGCAGGCGAACTGCCTGAGGGCTGGGACGCTGCGCTTCCTGTCTACACGACTGAAGACAAGCCAGTATCGACTCGCGTCGCTTCCGGCAACGCGCTGAACGGTCTTGCGGCTAACGTGCCTAACTTGGTTGGCGGTTCGGCTGACCTTGAGAGCTCGACGATGACTCACTTGAAAGGCTTGACGCAATTCAAGCCAGGCAGCTACGACGGCCGCAACATCTACTTCGGCGTTCGTGAATTCGGTATGGCTGCAGCCATGAACGGTATTGCGCTTCATAGCGGTCTGAAAGTATTCGGAGGTACGTTCTTCGTATTCACCGACTACCTGCGTCCGGCTATCCGCCTTGCGGCTATCATGAAGCTTCCTGTCGTATACGTGCTTACGCATGACAGTATCGCTGTCGGCGAAGACGGCCCTACGCATGAGCCGATCGAGCAACTTGCTTCGATCCGTATCATCCCTGACCTTACGGTTATCCGTCCGGCTGACGCGAACGAAACTTCCGCAGCTTGGGCTTATGCAACGGAAAACACGGATGGCCCTGTGGCACTCGTACTGACTCGTCAAAACTTGCCTATCCTCGAAGGAACGGTTAACAACGTTCGCGAGAACGTAAGCCGCGGCGCTTATGTCGTATCCGATGCTGCTAACGGCAAGCCGCAAGCTCAAATCCTTGCGACAGGTTCCGAGGTTCAACTGGCAGTAGCTGCTCAGAAGGCGCTTGCCGAGGAAGGCATTCAAGTTCGTGTTATCAGCATGCCGAGCTGGAATCTGTTCGAGAAGCAATCCAAAGAGTACAAAAACTCGGTATTGCTTCCTGACGTTAAAGCGCGTCTTGCCATCGAAATGGCTCATCCGTTCGGTTGGGAGCGTTACACAGGCGATCAAGGCGACATCCTTGCGATCGATCGTTTCGGCGCATCGGCTCCTGGCGACCGCGTAATCAAAGAGTACGGCTTCACAGTCGAGAACGTCGTTAGCAAAGTAAAAGCTTTGCTGTAATAGCGGCTTCCGCGCTTTAGCATTCGATAGATAAAGGAGCTTACAAATACGATGTCCCAATTCGAAAATGTAACAGTCGTCAAAAAAGCGAACGTTTATTTTGACGGCAAAGTAACAAGCCGCGTAGTCGTGTTCCCTGACGGAACGAAAAAAACGCTTGGCATTATGCTGCCAGGCGATTACGAGTTCGGAACGGACTGCGTTGAGATTATGGAAATCCTTGCCGGCGATCTGAAAGTGCTGCTTCCGGGCGAAACGGAATGGCTTCACATTCAAGGCGAAGGCGAATTAACCGTACCTGCGAACACGAAGTTCAAGCTTCAAGTTGCAACGGTATCCGACTACTGCTGCTCGTACATCTACGAGTAAGTCAAAGTCATACAAGAAAGAGGGCTGTACGCTTAAGCGTACGGCCCTCTTTCTCGTTTACTAACCTGTATTGTCGCAAAATTCGATTTTTCGTTACAAAGAACGCCGCAATCGAATTGTTTCCGCCCTTCTAATCGGATAAAGTTAATGGAAACAGCATACTGGCTAGGAGGCTTACTTTACATGAAACAAAAAAACTATACACCGCTTATCGCGATCTTATCAGTTGTGCTTGTCGCTATCATCGCCGTGCTGTTCTTCTTGCCGGCTTACGACGGAGAAGTGCATTTCGACGTGACGATATTGCCGCTGCTGAACGCGATCTTCAATTGCTTCACCTTCATAGCGCTTGTCGTTGCCTTGACAGCTATTCTTAAGAAAAACGTTCGGATGCACAAAGCGTTCATCTTCGCCGCGTTCGGCTCGACGACGCTGTTCTTGGTCTCTTACGTGACGTACCATTACTTGACGGAATCGACCAAATACGGGGGCGAAGGCATTCTTCGCTCGATCTACTTCTTCGTCCTGCTGACGCATATCGTGCTCGCAATCGTAGTCGTGCCGCTTGCTCTCATGTCAGTCGTAAGAGGGCTGTCGATGCAGGTAGAGAAACATCGCAAAATCGCAAGATGGACGATGCCGATCTGGCTGTACGTAAGCTTCACCGGGGTTGTCGTATACCTGATGATCTCGCCATATTACGCTTAACGCACCAAAAAGGGGCTGCTATTGGTCGATAATACGACCGATGGCAGCCCCTTCTATCTATCAATTTAGTTTAGTCGCGGCCGTTCAGCTTGCGTCCGATCCACTGCTCGTAGGCTTTGCCCACGCTAGCCATGTCGAGTGCGCCAAGACCCATGGTGTCGCCGACTTGGAATAAGCTCTTCGCTGCTTCCAGCATCGGCGTAGGTACTTTAAGGCTGTCCGACAATACCGACGACAACCGCAGATCCTTCAGCATAAGCTCCAGCGAAAATTGTACATCGTAGTTGTCCTCAAGAATTTTTGGACCTTTCAACTCCGCTGTACGGCTCGCCGCGCCGCCCGACTGCACGAGCTCGATGAACGCTGCTCCGTCAATGCCGCCTTTGGAAGCAATAGCCATACCTTCGACAAGCGCGACTGCATTGATGCCGACGATGGTATTATGAGCCAGCTTAGCGGTTGCGCCGCTGCCGCTTGCCCCCATCGGGATGACTTTGCGTCCCATAGCGAGCAGGATGTCTTCTACGCCCGCTAAAGTCTCTTCCGCTCCGCCAACCATAAATACGAGCGTGCCGCCTTCGGCTGCCGGTTTGCTGCCCGTTACCGGAGCATCCAGGAAGCTCGCTCCAAGGCCTTCGGCAGTTGCCGCAAGCTCCAATGCCAGCGTTGGCGAAATGGTGCTGCTGTCAATCAGCGTCATACCGCTGCGTACGGCTGCGAATATGCCGCTCTCGCCCCAGTATACTTGCCGAATCGCATCGTCGTTGCTGATCATCGTAATAACGATATCCGAAGCAGCCGTTACTTCGTAAGGAGAGCTAAGCTCGGTTGCGCCAAGCAGGGTAAGTTCTCCTGCTTTGCCTGGCGTACGGTTATATACGCTCACTTGATGGCCTTTGCGCAGCAAATTGGCTGCCATACCGATACCCATTACGCCTAACCCAATAAATCCGATTTTTTTCATGATGATTTCCTCCGCTCCAAAATAGACTTTTCTGATCAATTATACATCTACTTCGAAAAGTTTTCATGGTTTGCAAGCTTGTTTTTATATGGTAAATCCGATATTCTAGAGGCTAAGTTGAATTAATGTTATCATAAACACGGTTTGTGTACATGCTTGACCAAAACCTAGGAGGTCTCAATTTCCATGAGCAAAACAGTAAAGTTTGACTACAGCAAAGCGCTGACTTTCGTCGGTCAGAACGAGCTTGATAACCTGGCGGGCGCGGTACGCCTCGCACATGACCAATTACATAACGGTACGGGAGCAGGCTCGGATTATTTGGGCTGGATCGATCTTCCGACCAATTATAATAAAGAAGAGTTCGCTCGCATTAAGCAAGCGGCAGACAAAATCAAATCCGACTCCGAAGTGCTAATCGTTATCGGCATCGGCGGTTCTTACCTTGGCGCGCGCGCGGCGATCGAGATGTTGTCGCATTCGTTCTATAATATTTTGCCGAAGGAAGAGCGCAAGACGCCCCAAATCCTGTTCGCAGGCAACAACATCAGCTCCAACTACGTGACGCACCTGCTGCAGCTTGTTGAAGGCCGCGACTGGTCGATCAACGTCATCTCCAAGTCCGGAACGACGACGGAGCCTGCTATCGCATTCCGCGTATTCCGCGCTGCGCTTGAGAAGAAGTACGGCAAGGAAGCAGCTCGCAAACGTATTTACGCGACGACTGACACATCCAAGGGCGCTCTGAAGAAGCTGTCCAATGAAGAGGGCTATGAATCGTTCGTCATTCCTGACGACGTAGGCGGCCGCTACTCCGTTCTGACAGCAGTTGGTTTGCTGCCGATCGCTGCAGCCGGCATCGACATCGACGCCATGATGCAAGGCGCTGCCGACGCATCCAAAGAATATGCCAATCCGAACCTCGCAGAGAACGAGGCTTACCAATATGCCGCAGCTCGCAACGCGCTCTACCGCAAAGGCAAAGCGACGGAAATTCTCGTTAACTACGAGCCGGCGCTTCACTTCGTATCGGAATGGTGGAAGCAGCTGTTCGGCGAGAGCGAAGGCAAAGACTACAAAGGTATCTTCCCGGCTGCCGTTGATTTCTCGACGGATCTGCATTCGATGGGTCAATTCATTCAAGAAGGCAACCGCAATATTTTCGAGACGGTGATCCAGGTGAATGAAGTTGCCGAACAAATTACGATCGAGCATGATTCCGAAGATCTTGACGGTCTTAACTTCTTGACAGGCAAGACGATGGACTTCGTTAACAAGAAAGCATTCGAAGGAACGCTGCTTGCTCATACGGACGGCCAGGTGCCTAACCTGATCGTGAACATTGCGGACATGACGCCTTATTCGTTCGGATACCTCGTATACTTCTTCGAGAAAGCGTGCGGCATCAGCGGCTACTTGCTCGGCGTGAATCCGTTCGACCAACCGGGCGTTGAAGCATACAAGAAAAATATGTTCGCGCTGCTCGGCAAGCCGGGCTTCGAGAAAGAAAAAGCGGAGCTTGAAGCGCGCCTGTAATCGGCTGCAGCGAGGAGTTTAGCCTATGCTGAACAACTATCGGACGGTCAGACGGGAAGCAAGCGCGGAGATCGTTATTAAGAAATCCCGTTTCATCGGCCATGCGAAGCCGGTGGAGACGGAGGAGGACGCGATCGCCTTCATTGATGAGATCAAGCGGCTGCATCGGCAAGCCACTCATAACTGCTCAGCCTATATGGTCGGCGAGCGCGATCAGCATCAGAAGGCGTCCGACGACGGCGAGCCTAGCGGAACGGCAGGCAAGCCAATCCTCGAAGTCATTAAGAACAAAGGTCTCAAAAATGTAGCTGTGGTCGTCACTCGTTACTTTGGAGGCATTATGCTCGGCGCGGGCGGACTGGTCCGCGCTTATACGGATGGCGCGGTAGCGGGTATCGAGGCTGCCGAGGAAATCGTATATGTGCTGCACCGGGAAGTTTTCGTCGATGTCGATTATACCTGGTACGGCAAGCTCGAGAACGAGCTTCACGGCCGAGGGACCGAGTCGGAGGAACGGACTTTACCGATCGAGTCATTGTCCGCTGCCTGCCGGAGGATCATGAAGCTGAAGCGTTCATTGCTTGGATGACCGATCTGACGCAAGGTCAGGCCGCAATCAGCGAAGGTGAAAGCTTGTACTTCATTGAAGGCGAATAACATAGGGAAGGGGCATTGGCGGCAGCTTGTCGCCTCTGCTCCTTTTATTACATCTGTAGCTATAAATTTTTGAAATGAATTTGATCAGAAAATGTTAATAAACCATTGACTGCGACCTTCATAGGATGCTACATTATTAATACCTAGTAACTTAATAGGAATTATGTTTTTTGCTTTGCTACACCTACGGTACGAACCGATGGTCTGGAGGTTAAGTCACAGTGAATGCCATGTTTCGCGGAAAAGGATGGAGCTTTGGTTTTCGGAGCGCCATTATGCTTTACTTTGTTATCCTTATCGTGTTGCCTATTGTCGGAATTTATACGCAGTCGTTCTCACTGGGCTGGCTTCCTTTTTGGGAAAGTGTCTCCGACCCGTTAGCTTTGAAAGCCGTTCTTCTGACGATCAAGCTTTCGGTAATTGCTACTATTATGAATGTGTTTCTAGGAACAATGATCGGCTGGGTGCTGATCCGCTACCGGTTTCCGGGGCGCAGACTGCTTAACAGCCTGGTCGATTTGCCGTTTGCATTGCCTACAGCAGTAGGCGGGCTGATGATTTTGCTGCTGCTTGGTCCGGGAAGTCTTGTTGGAGGCTTGGCTGGCAAGCTGGGCATCGAAATTGTTTTTCATGAACCGGCGATCGTTGTTGCGATGCTGTTCGTGACCTTCCCATTCGTTATCCGGGCGATCCAGCCGCTGCTTGAGGAGCTGGATAAGTCGGAAGAGGAAGCGGCTTATATGCTGGGCGCATCTCGCGCCAAGACGTTCTTCAGCGTTATCTTTCCTTCGATGCTGCCGGGTATATTAAGCGGAGCCATGCTGGCTTTCTCCCGCGCACTGGCCGAATTCGGCGCAGTCGTACTCGTAGCTGGCAATATTCCAGGGAAGACGCTTATTGCATCGGTATATATTTTTGGAGAAATCGAGAGCGACAATCCGCAAGGCGCGGCGGCTATATCCGTCATGCTGCTGACGCTGTCCTTCCTCATTCTTTGGACCGTTAACCTCATTCAAGCAAGGAGGACGGGACAATGACGATGAGAAGGCTATGGATTACGCTAACTTATATGGTATTTGCACTGCTGCTTATCGCCCCGCTGGTGAAGATTTTTACTGGATCGTGGGCAGATGGGTGGAGCGGCTTCATCGAAGGCATTAGCCGGAAGCAATCGCTGCATGCCTTAATGATGACGGGAATTATTGTAGTTATCGTTACGGCGCTTAACACGGTATTCGGCATTATGCTGGCGTTGTACCTCGTACGTGCGGAATGGATCGGCAAACGGATGAAGCGTCTGCTTAACAGTATCGTTGATTTACCGTTCGCGGTATCGCCGGTTATCGGCGGCTTAATGATCGTTCTCATTCTTGGCCCTAATACTGTCCTAGGTACCTTGTTCGAGGACGCAGGAGTCAAGATTGTATATGCGCTGCCGGGTATGGTGCTTGCTACGCTATTCGTTACGTTCCCGTTAATGGTGCGCGAGGTTATGCCGGTGCTGCAGGAAATCGGCTCCCAGCAGGAAGAGGCGGCCTCGACGCTCGGGGCATACTCATGGTATACATTTTGGAAGGTAACCTGGCCCGCCATTCGCTGGGGTGTCATCTATGGCGTCGTGCTTACCGTAGCGCGGTCGCTTGGCGAATTCGGTGCTGTATTGGTCGTCTCGGGCAACATTATGAACAAAACGCAAACCGCTACTACGCTCGTCTATCAGGATGTGGAAAATTTCAACGTTGTTGCCGCCAATGGAATCGCGCTTGTGCTTGCGGCCTTCTCTGTAGGACTGCTGCTATTGATGGAATGGGCGAAAAAACGAAAGGAAGTGCACTGATCCATGCATATTGAAGTGCGTAATCTTGATAAGAGCTTTGGCGATTTTCACGCCGTGCAAAATGTTAGCTTCGAGATTGAAAAAGGACATCTCATCGGTTTGCTAGGACCGAGCGGCGGCGGCAAAACGTCGATTCTGCGCATGCTGGCAGGACTTGAGACGCCTTCCTCCGGCGACATCCTGTTCCATGGCAAGCGCGTCAATGATCTGCCTCCACAGGAGCGCGGCATTGGCTTCGTATTCCAAAACTATGCATTGTTCAAACACATGACGGTATATGATAATATCGCGTTCGGCCTTAAAGTAAAGAAGCAGTCGAAGGAGCAAATTCGCGAGCGCGTAATGACGCTGGTCGAGCTGACCGGTCTCAAAGGTTTCGAGCATCGTTATGCGCATCAGCTATCTGGTGGTCAACGGCAGCGTGTTGCGTTCGCTCGCGCGCTGGCGCCTGAGCCTCAGTTGCTGCTGCTCGATGAGCCTTTCGCGGCAATCGATGCCAAGATCCGTACGGAGCTTCGTACATGGCTGAAGGAAATGATCGAGCGTGTCGGCATTACTTCGATCTTCGTAACGCATGACCAAGAAGAAGCCATTGAAGTTGCGGATGAAATTATGATTATTAGCAAGGGCAAGCTTGAGCAGAAGGGTACGCCATGGGAAATTTACAAAAATCCGCAGACACCTTTTGTTGCCAGCTTCATCGGCGAGTCGACCATCGTTGAAAATGTTGCGAAGCTCAAAGGCTTCGAGGACGCGAGCAAGGTCGCCGGCACGAAGGCGCTTATCCGACCTGAATATATCGAGATCGGCAAGCCGGGCGAGATTAGACTCGCTTCCGCCGCAATGGAAGGCAAAGTGAAGCACATTCACTTCCGCGGCAGTGAATGGATGGTTGAGCTGGAGGTAGGCGATACGAAGCTGATTACGTACCGCTCGTTGGAGAAGGAAGTTCTGCATCCGGGCGACGAAGTTAGCATCCTCGTCCATCGTGCATATTTGTTCAATGACAATCAAAGCTGGATTGAAGAGAACAAGCTGAAGGTTGATCCGATGCCAATCCATATTTAACTTGGGGTCTAGACGAACTAGCCTTTCATCTTAGCAGAAAGAGTTGTATGCGAACATGAAATTATACCTGACAACAAGCCAGCGCTTGATCGCTATACTGCTGGCTGCAGCGCTGCTAGTGATAGCAGGCTGCAGCAGCGGAACTAACGATCCCGCCGCTGAATCTTCCGTACAAGACGGCGATGTAACGCTTGTAATCGGTGCATATTCGGTTGTTAAGGACGCCTTCGGAGATATTCTTCCGGAGTTTCAAGCGTACTGGCTGGAGAAGACCGGCCAAAAGGTATCCTTCCAGGAATCCTATGAAGCATCAGGTACTCAGGCGCGTGCGATCGCAGGCGGCTTCGAGGCGGATGTTGCGATTATGGCTATGGAAGGCGATCTCGACAAGATCGCAAATGCCGGGTTTATTACGGAGGATTGGAAGAAGCAGAGCAATGGCGGCGTAATTACGAATTCCATTGTCGTTATGGGTACGCGCGAAGGAAATCCGTTAGGCATTCAGGATTGGGACGATATCATCAAGAGCGGCGTTAAGGTGCTGTATCCGAATCCGAAGACCTCCGGCGGCGCGCAATGGGATATTAATGCGATCTATGGAGCCGGGCTCAAGAAGTCTGAGCAGGAAACAGGCTCGAAGGACCCGGAGTATGCGAAGAGCTTCTTGAAGTCGGTGCATGAGAATGTGGAGTCGCTTGATAAGAGCGGCCGGGCCTCCATGGCGGCCTTCGAATATGGAGTCGGCGATGTCATCGTGACCTATGAGAATGAGCTGTTATCGCGGATTAAGCAAGGCGTCAACTACGATATCGTCATTCCGTCCAGCACGATACTCATTGAGAACCCGGCTGCGGTCGTCGATAAGAACGCGGATAAGCACGGTACGCGCGAGCTAGCCGAAGCGTTCATTGCTTACTTGCACAGCGAAGATGCTCAGCGGGTTTTTGCGGATTACGGCTTCCGTCCGGTGAACGAGGCGGTCGCTGCTGACACGGCTGACCGATTCATCGTTCCAGAAGGACTGTTCGACGTTTCGTATCTCGGCGGCTGGGACGAAGTGAGAAAGACGCTTTATTCGAAGAAGGGCGTCTGGTATCAGGTTCTGGCAGATTTATAAGTCATACCATTAAGTTGAAATGAACAGGGAACCTCCGCTCGAAGCGCTTCGTCCAGAATGACGGCGCTTCGAGCGGAGGTTTATTTTCTTTGCAGTTCCTTGCTGCAACCTTCCGATTCATAAGGCCGTCTACTAGAGCAAAGAGGTGATACGGAAGTATGCCGAAACGATCTTATCGAATGATGCTAGCAGCAATAGCATACTGATCAAAGGGGACACTTCGGCTGCGTTTGCGATCGAGATCAAATGATTGGCGGGGCAGTGCGAAACCTATAGAACTAGCTAGAGGAGAGTTTCAATAGCCGATCGGCAATTGAGGCATTCTCCTTTTTTCTGCTGGTCGCCTTTTTTATAATGATTGGAAAGGGAATTTAATCCATCTAAGCGAATAATAATACATCGCTGTTATTCAAAATTGCGCAGCAGTGCGTGATAACGGAGTTGAGTGGATGGTTAACAGTCTCATTTTTGTCGTTATTTTAACGATTATMATTCATGCTGCCGAAACTTTGTCATATTCGGTTCGCTATGCGGGTGTTAAAATGAATAAGATCGCGGTAGCGCTATCCTTGACGGGCATTATCGTACTTATATCGCGAACAGCCAACATGCTGCAATCTATCAATACTGGACATTTCGTCGATCATGCAAGAACGGATGCAAGCTTTGATATACTTGGCTACTTCCGGATCGTATTGTTTGCGGCCTCTATTGGAACGTTAATTGCAATTGCGTTGTTTCCGACGTTCGTTCCGCTATGCGGAAGAATTATTGCCCGGCTGGAACTGACCGGCTCGATACCAAAGCTGATGTCCAGCGTCACGCTGGGTCAGTTGAAGAATGCGAAGCGTTATATTAGAAGACCGCGCATTCGGCTGAGCTCTTTCCGCTACTTGGGCATTCCGAAGCGATTTATTTTTCTCAACATTGCCGTCACGGCCTTCTATACGGTTGGTGTTATATCTGCGTTGTACGCGGCCCATCTCGCGCCTGCAATCAGCACGACTGCTTCACAAACGTCGGGCATTATTAACGGAATCGCGACGGTGCTGCTAACTATATTTATCGATCCGCAATTGGGGCTCATTATGGACAAGGCAACGAAGGATGAGGACGCAAGAAATCAATTAGGCAAAATATATACGCTGCTTATGGTATCTCGCTTCTTCGGAACGTTGCTCGCTCAACTGCTCATAATACCTGCTGCGTATGTGATTATCGCATTCGTAAAGCTTATCTAAGAAGGAGAGTACGCAAGTGGATATGAAATTATTTACGATCGATGAAGCGAATGTGCTGCTGCCTGAATTAAAGCAAGAGCTTTATAAGCTTCAGGTGCTCATTGACGATATTGATGACCGTTACTTGGAATTGCAGACGATTAAAGCGAAGCACAAGCTGTCTCCCGGTACGCGCGGAACGATGACCGACCCTTATTTTGAACAGGAGAGCCAGCTTGATTTCATGCGAATGGAAGCCGAGCTTCAGATAAGCAATTTCACTCGCAAGGGCGTACTAATAAAGTCGATTTCTCCAGGCTTATTGGATTTTCCAGCCATACTGGAAGGGAAGGAAGTTCTGCTATGCTGGAAGCAAGGGGAGGAGCAAATATCGCACTACCACGGCTGGAACGAAGGGTTCATGGGACGCAGGCCATATCCGTAAGCACGATAATGCAATAATGTTTGCGAATTTCGGTAATTTGTATTACGATTAGATTATAATAATTCTAAAAAACTAAGCTAGGAGTCAGGACAGGATTAGGCGGCATCTATATCTGCTTGGCTAGATGTAATAAGAGGAGGTATCCTGTTTATGTTGAACGTCACAGCGGAAATCGATAAAATCAATCGTCATTTGATGGCGAAAGGATATAAGTTAACGACTCAACGCGAAATTATATTGCGGGTATTGCTGGAGCATGAAGAAGACCATCTGAGCGCAGAGGGAGTATTCATGCTCGTGAAGGCAACCTATCCAGACATAGGCCTTGCTACCGTATACCGGACGCTAGAACTGCTTGCAGAGCTTCATATTGTTGAAAAAATGAACTTCGGCGACGGCGTAGCCCGCTACGACTTGCGCGATGCGGACAGCGAGCATATGCATCATCATTTGATCTGTGAAGTATGCGGCGCGCTGCAGGAAATCAAGGAAGACTGGCTGACGGAAATCGAGGAGCGAATCGAACGCGAATTCGGCTTCAAAGTGTCCGACCACCGTTTAGATTTTACGGGCACCTACAAGAAATGCAAAAACAGCAACGGCGCTTGCAAGAAAACAGGCAAAGCCGTTTCGTAAACAATATTCATGCACATAGTAGGGGCTGGAAAGGCTGAGTACTCTTCGCAGAGTCTCAGCCTTTCATTCGTTTCGTCATGCGGCGTTGCATATTTATGCCTGGTTGTTACACTAGAAAAAGGAAAGTTAAGGAGGAGAAGCTATGGAACTTGGCTTTAAAGGGAAGACCGCAATCGTTACCGGCGGCAGCAAAGGAATTGGATTTGCAACTGCAATGCTGCTTGCTTCGGAGGGAGCAGAGGTTGCTATTGTTGCAAGAGACCCCATCGGTTTAGACGCCGCAGCAGAAGAAATCTTTGCTAAGACGGGCAAGAAGGTGCTTACGATCAGCGCTGACGTCTCGCAGCCGGAAGCTGCGGCGCATGCGGTAGCAAGAACGGTCGACACATTCGGGAGAGTGGATATTCTCGTCAATAATGCGGGCACGTCAGCAGCGCGTCCGTTCGCCGATGTCGGCACGGAAGCTTGGACGTCCGATCTCGATCTGAAGCTGTTCGGAGCGATTCACTTTGCTCGTGAAGCGCTGCCTCACTTGCGTGCATCCGGACGCGGAGCTATCGTGAACGTAACGGCGGTCGGAGGCAAGACGCCAGGAGCCTCGTCGCTGCCGACGTCTGTAAGCCGCGCGGCGGGACTGGCCCTGACGAAAGCGATGAGCAAAGACCTTGCCTCGGATAACATTCGCGTTAATGCTGTATGTATCGGACTTATTCGCAGTGAGCAGATCGAGCGAATGTGGCGAAGCACGGCGCCTGAGCAGTCGTGGGAGCAATTCGCCGCAGATCCGAAGCATCGTATTCCGCTTGGCCGTATCGGCGAAGCGAGCGAGGCCGCGAACGTCATCGCCTTTCTCGTATCAGATGCCGCATCCTTCGTAACCGGAACGTCGGTTAACATTGATGGCGGAATCGCAGCCGTATTGTAACTTAGAATTATATTGTAGGAGTGTGCGCCGGACGGGGTTGTAGGAGCTCGGCGCATTTCGTTCGCGAGAAGGACAGATTTGTCCAAAGATGAAAAGAATACCTATACTGGAATGTTTCTAATCATGTATACTGTATAGAGGTCTTAAGTCCTGATCATTCGCTAGATTTCGACAGCAGTTTGATAGTTTTCGACTTAACCGAAATGAGGGCAAACGATGGAACATATACATGGATCTTACGACAGTTTACTCGTTATTTTCTCTTACATAATAGCGGTTGCTGCTTCCTATACAGCACTTGATCTGGCAGGCCGAGTCAGCAATGCGAAGGGCAGCAGCAGGCTCGGTTGGCTGTCATTCGGCGCAGCCATTATGGGCAGCGGCATATGGTCGATGCACTTTGTCGGCATGCTTGCTTATTCGCTGCCTATCACAATTAGATACGACATTGTTATTGTGTTCGCCTCTGTCATAGCGGCGATTGCGGCGGCATTCATTGCGCTCTACGTGGTTGGCCGCAATCAGTTAACGATTCGCCAACTGCTAACGGGCGGATTATTGCTTGCAACAGGCATATCGACAATGCACTATGTCGGAATGTCGGCTATATTAGTTGACTTATCTTACGATCCGCTCATGTTTACATTATCGATCGTCATTGCGATAGTGGCATCGATTGCGGCGCTGTGGCTATCGTTTTATTTTCGCGGGGGCAAGGAGAGCAGTGCAGGGTGGAAGAAGCTGGGCAGCGGTGTCATTATGGGTGCGGCGATTGTGGGCATGCATTATACGGGCATGTTCGCTACAAACTTCCATCCGAATAACAGAACTCCGTTCTCGATTGGGCTCATCCTTGATCAGAAGCTGCTTGCCTATCTAATCGTAGGCGGGACGCTGTTCACGCTGGGGTTGTCGTTATTCGGGATCGTTATGTCCAAGCGGTTGAACATTAAGGATACGGCTCTGGAGGAAAGCGAGAAATGGTATAAGTCGCTCTACGATAATAATCTCGACGGCATTGTGTCGGTCGACCTGAACCACCGCGTCATTAGTTATAATGAAGCGGCGCTCCACATTACGGGGCTGACAGATATTCAGGTGCTGGGAAAACCGATTTCCGAGCTTGCCAAAGTTATCGCTGAGCCGGATCGCGCTAAGACGACGGATATGTTCGTTAATGCGTTCAAGGGGATGCGCACGACTCATGAAACGACGCTTATTCGAAACGGTCAGGTCATTTTATTATCGGTAACGAATGTTCCGGTCATTATCGAGGGCAACGTGGCGGGCAGCTACATTATTTTCAAAGATATTACGGACGAGAAGCTGGCGGAGCAGCGAATTCATCATCTTGCGTATCACGATGAGCTGACGGGCTTGCCGAACCGAAGGAAGTTCAATCAAGCGATCAACGAATGGATTGAAGCTAGAAATGCAAGCCGTCTGCCGTTCGCTGTAATGGTGCTGGATATTGATCGATTCAAAATGATAAATGATTCGTTGGGGCATACGTATGGCGATCTCTTCTTGCAAGAATTGACGACACGCATTCAGACAAGCTTGGAGGGTCAGAACGTGATGTTAGCCCGCATGGGGGGCGATGAATTCACGATTCTATGCCGCAACTGCCCGGATGAGTCGGAGATCGTTGAGCTCGCAGAGAAGATCATTAACTCGATTCAGATTCCTTATAGGCTTAAGGACAACGACTTCTACGTGTCGGCAAGTATCGGCATATCTTTGTTCCCTCAGCATGGACATGATGCTACCGAGCTGCTTAAGAACGCGGATACGGCCATGTACGAAGTGAAGAGAAAAGGGAAAAACGGCTTTATGTTTTTCTCCCGAGAGCTGGATGACAAGCTGCAGCAGAAGATCGAGCTGGAGGGCGACCTGCGCAAAGCGGTGGATAATGGCGAGCTGCTGCTTCACTATCAGCCGCAAATTAGAACGTCCGACAACGAAATGATCGGTGTTGAAGCGCTTGTTCGCTGGAATCATAAAGACAGAGGGCTGTTATCGCCGGGAACGTTCATTCCGATTGCGGAAGAGACGGGCATCATATACGAGATCGGCACTTGGGTGCTGCGCGAAGCGTGCAGGCAGATGCGCGAATGGCATTTGGCAGGCGGCCCGCTCATTCCGGTAGCAGTCAATCTGTCATCGCAGCAATTCCATCAGCCTGATTTGGCAGGATATATCAAAGCGATATTGGATGATGTCGGTCTAGAGCCCAAATTTCTGGAGCTGGAGATTACGGAGAGCATGATGATGGACGCAGCGTTGTCGGCGGATATCTTGAAGCGACTGAATGAATACGGCGTTCGAATCAGTCTGGATGACTTCGGGACAGGCTACAGCTCCTTGAGCTATCTGAAAATGTTCCCGATCCACAAGCTTAAGATTGATCGTTCTTTCATTCGCGACATTACCCACAGCGGCAACGATCAAGCGATCGTCGCGACTATTATCGCTATGGCTCAGAACATGAATATGGAAGTTATCGCGGAAGGCATTGAGACGAAGGATCAGCTGGACATATTGAGGGACAAAGATTGCCAGAAAATTCAAGGCTACTACTTCAGCAAGCCGTTATCGGCTAATGACGTTGAAGAGTCGTTCTTCAAGCCGCAGCGCTCTTATGCCGAGCTTTCTTTATTTGATTCGTGATAAGCTTTGACGCAGTTCTGGCAGATGCATGACTTTCCTCGCTGTTCGGGAGGAACAAGCGCGATCAGTTCAGCAGGGATGGACGCTTGGAAGCACCAGCAGGCGCTGCCGCTTTGGCTCGAGGGTTCTGATTCGACGCCGCAATGATTGGTTTGACCGCAGATTGGACAGTTCATATGTGGTAAAGCCTCCGTTCTATAGGATGAATAGCTATTATTAAGCTTATAATTGAAGTGGCTGACGGGATGCATGACACCCGTCAGCCACTCTTTTTTTGTAATTTAACCGTTATTCGGCATTCAGAACGAATTTCTCGATGACATGTCGTACGCCCTCTTCGTTATTCGACAGAGTGACGTAGTCGGCGATTTCTTTCAATGAGCCAATGGCATTGCCCATAGCGACGCCAAGTCCGGCAGCGGAAACCATCTCATTATCGTTCCATGCGTCGCCCATAGCGATCGTTTGATCCATTGAGCAGCCAAGATGTTCGGCCATGAACCGAAGGGCATGACCTTTCGTGCCCTCCTTATGCATAAACTCCAAATAATGTGCCTTCGATTTTGTAATGTGAACGCGGTCGCCGATTAGAGGGCGAAGCTGCTCGGCAATGACGTCGAGTTTCTCGGGATCGTCGATGATGAGCATTTTGTTAAGCGGCTGACCGATTAGTTTATCGAAGTCGGGCTCGATTTTATATGGAATGTTGGATAGCTTGGAGTAAGCTTTGATTTTGTCGTTGTCCTCCGTGCCGTACAGCTCATCATTAACGTACAGCTGCAGATGAAGACCGTTTTCCTGCACGAATTGGTATAGCTCCTTCGCTGCATCGGTAGGTACGTTGCGCTCATACAGAACGGTGCCGTCGAGCAGCGTTTTGACGAGAGCTCCCTGATACGTAATAATAGGAACATTGAGCTCAACTTGCTTGGCGATCTTCACGGCGGAAGAATACATGCGGCCCGTAGCGAGCGTAACCGTTACACCTTGTGCGATAGCAGCAGCCATGGCGCTCTTCGTTCCTTCGGTTACGACGAGTTCGTCGGTCAACAGTGTATCGTCTACATCAATTGCAATAAGCTTATACATAATAGCGGTAAAGCTCCTCTCTATTCTCTTTCTGTACTCCTATATGGATAGTTCGCGTGGTAACCTTGATTGTATCGAAAATAGACCTATCATTCAACGCCTAAGAAACCAGATTATTCACATAAACTTGAAGGGAAGACATCACATGAACATTTTTACCTCTACTGCAGCGAAACAACGATTTATAGCGCTATGCGCTTTGGGAGCGGTATTATGCGTTGCTATTGGGTTTGCAATCGGACTCCTATCGATGGGCAACCGTTACCCGATGCTGAGAGAGAGGAGCTTCCAGCAATTTGCTGCATCGTATGACAGAGTCATGAGCGACTACTTGAACGGCGCGGAACCGAAGCAACTGCTGGACGGAGCAGCCGAAGGCATGATTGCATCGCTGGACGATCCGTATTCAAGTTATATGACCGGAGAGAAGGGAACGGCGTATACGCAATCCTACGAGGGGCAATTCTACGGTATCGGGGCAGATATTCGCGTCGAAGAAAGACAATTTGTAATTAGCAGTTTGACGAAAGGCGCTCCCGCAGAACGAGGCGGTCTGCTTCCCGGAGATATCATTGCTATGATTGACGGGAAATCAGTTAAGGGAATTGAGTTCCAAGAGCTGTTGGCTCTCGTTAGAGGGGAAGAGGGGACGACTGTTGTAGTGAAGGTCGTTCGCGGCAGCGATTCCAAGCCAATTGAAGTATCATTGAAGCGTGAAGCTATACCGGTGCATACGGTCACGTCAGAACTGCTGGATGGCGGGATTGGGCATGTAACGATTAGCCGTTTCGCGGAGATGACGGCAGAGGAATTCAAGACGGAGCTGGATGCGCTGCAGAAGGACAAGCCGCTGAAGGGGCTGTTGCTCGATCTTCGATCGAATCCCGGCGGTCTGCTTAAGCCAACGATTGAGATCGCGAACATCCTTATTCCGGATGACAAAGTGATATTAAATGTTGTCTACAAGGACGAGCGCCAGATTATAACGTACAAGTCCAGCCAGGAGAAGGAATGGACGATTCCAATCGCCGTGCTCGTGAACGGAATGTCGGCCAGCGCAAGCGAGGTGCTGACTGCCGCATTGAAGGAGTCGGCGGGGGCAGTCGTTATTGGCCAGCAGACGTATGGCAAAGGCGTCGTTCAGACGTTCAAGCAATTTCCCGACGGCTCAGTCCTCAGCTTGACCGAAGCCCAGTGGAAGACGCCTAGCGGGGCTTGGATCAATAAGAAGGGCGTAACACCCGATCATGTTGTTGCTCTGCCTGCGTATGCGAGTCTGCGGCCGCTGGCCATCGGAACGGAGATGAAGATAGGCAGCTACGGAGAAGATGTTCATACGCTTCAACAGGTCTTGCAGGAACTTGGATACGGCCCGGCAGGCGCCGAAGGCTACTATGACAAGCAAACGGCTGCTGCGATGAAGAAATTCCAAGAGGCAGAGCAGCTGGAGTCGAGCGGACAGTTCAACGATAAGAGCGGCTATCTGCTGCTGCAGCGGCTGCGTGAGAAGCTTGACCTTGAAGATCCACAACTCCACAAAGGAATAGAGCTGTTGCTGAACCAAGGCGCTTAGATCGCGATCTGAGTCGTCTCTCGCCTCTGCGTCTATGCTGGCAGCGGCCTAACCAACCAAGCAGTTTATATTCGCTGTTGACAACGGTAGTGATAATCATTATCATCTAATAAGGATGAGATAATACACCGCGGTGGCGAGAGGTGACTTAATGAAATGAAGAAGATCAAGTATTGCAAGCGTAATTTCAGGCACGGACTGAAGCCGATCTATAAGGCGATGAAGGATAAGTATCCTGAAATTAAGCAGAAGAAGAGCGATTGTCTAGGCAACTGCAAGACATGCAAGCTTGAATGCTTCGTTGTCGTTAAGTCCAAAACAATAACCGCGCCATCGGCAGATCAACTGTACAAGAGACTCAAAAAAATGATCGGCTAAATAGATCGACCGTCGCCATTCTTTAGCATTTGTTGCCAAAGGATGGCGACAGCTTTCTCCGCATGTGTTAGAATAAGTACAATCTAGAGAAGAGAGGTGCGTTACGCCAATGAAGGACAATTTAGCAGAAGCATTAAATGAACAGATGAACTTTGAGTTTTACTCCGCCCATGTATACCTAGCAATGGCGGCGTATTGCTCTGCAGAGAACTTGGAAGGCTTTGCGAATTTTTTCCTTGTACAAGCTGAGGAAGAACGTTTTCACGCAATGAAAATATACAAGTTTCTGAATGACCGCGGACGTCGCGCGACGATTTCGGCACTTGGTGAGCCGCATAACGACTACAAATCCGTTCTCGACACGTTCGAAGCAGGTTATGGTCACGAGCAGCAAAATACGAAGCGCTTCTATGATCTGTCTGACCTTGCGATGAACGATCGCGAGCATGCGACGATCAACTTCTTGAAGTGGTTMATCGACGAGCAGGTCGAAGAGGAAGCGTTGTTCGACAATATCATCCACAAGCTGAAGCGCATTGAGAAAGACAGCAACGCGTTCTATATGCTTGATGCCGAGTTCGCACAGCGTTCGTTCACGCCTCCGGCTGGCGAGTAATCATCCGCTGCGCAACAATAAGGGCTGTTCCAGAAGGTCTTCAATGACCTTCCGGAACAGCCCTTTACCTTTACTTTAAGTTGAAGGTTGTTCCTTCTGTTCGATTAGCGCGAGGAATGAATCGACGAGAGACGGGTCGAAGTGTCGGCCTCGCTCCTCGCGAATGAGCTGCAAGGCGCGTTCGACGGACCACTTTTCCTTATATGGCCGTGTGCTGGTCAAGGCATCGAAAACGTCGACGATGCTAACGATACGCGCTTCAATCGGTATGTCCTCGCCGGCGAGTTGATGCGGATAGCCGCTGCCGTCCCATTTCTCATGATGGTACAAAATAATGTTTTTGCCTGTTTCAAGTTCATTGGCGAGCAGCTCGTCTTGAAATTCGTTATATATTTTATCAATGATATCCCGGCCGATCAGCGTATGCATCTCCACAATCTGCCGTTCGTAATAGGCGAGCGCACCTGGCTTGTATAAAATGCCTTCCGGAATGCCGGACTTGCCGATGTCGTGCAAAATGCTGGCATGAGAAATTCGGTCGATCATCTCGCTGCTCCAGTGCAGTTGCAGCCGCTCATTGTGATAGGCGGCAAGCGAGGCCGTTAGTTCGCGAACACGAACGAGATGAAGCTCAATGCCTGGATCGCGGATTTCACAGGAGATCGCCAGTACCTTGAGCATAGAGCTTTGCAAAGATGAGATTCGTTCCTCGGCCAAGTAGTGGCCGCTCTCCAATTGCTCAAGCTCCCGGAAGACGCCAACGAAATAATCGTCCATTTCGACAACGATCGGCGTGATCGTAATGGAGGAATGCCACAGATCGCCATCGCGCTTACGGTTCGTGAATACGCCTGACCATGGTTTTCCGGCATGGATGGCGTTCTTCATCGTGTTATGTGTTTCCTTCGGTGTATAGGAGGTGCGCAGAATGCTCGCTTTCTTGCCTGTTATCTCATGTGAAGCATAACCGGTAATGCGTTCATAGGCGGAATTGACCGCTAGTATTCGGTGCTGACCGTCGGTGATAATAACGGCATCGGCGAGCAGCAGGAAAGATGCGAGTTTGTCATGGATGAGATTCATATCGCTGTATTGGATTCTCCTTATGTCGGGTTGGCTGTGAGCATTGCTTTGCGTTGCGGATCATATGAAGTGATCATTACACATTAATGGAGGTTGGAAGCCGTTTCGGACCTTTGCGCATCGGGCTCTTGCATAACGGGCATTCGCGCTGCTCGGGCTGCGCTTCCTCGTACGTAATGATTCGCTGCCATACTTTGCAGCTGTCGCTAGTACACATCCAGGCGAGCGCCAATTCGCCGCGCTCCTGATCGTCGTTGATTGCTCGGTCCTCCGTCAAGGGCTGGAAGGCGGACAAGACGAATCGGGACAGCTCGGCAGGCTTGCCGTGGTATACGGCCGGAGAGCTGATATAGAGCTGCTCCTGAGCTCTCGTGACTGCGACATAAGCGAGCCGCCGCTCCTCCTCCAGCGCCTCGGCGCGCGTATCGTCGCCTGTCTGAGCTGCGCTTCGATCGCTTCGTTTATCGGCGGCTAGAGCGGACGTATGAGGCAAGATGCCTTCCGATGCTCCGATGAGGAAGACGGCTGGAAACTCGAGCCCTTTCGACTTATGTATGGACATAAGTGAAATCGCGCTTCTTCTGTTTGCAGCGTGCTGCTGCTCCTTCTTTTGTTGCGAAGCGGAGATGTGTTTATCCGTGATGTCATCGATATAAGTTAAGAAGGCTTCGATCGTTTCATGCGCCTGTGCCGCTGATTCGAGCTCGTCGACGACCTCTTTAATCGCTTCCTTATGTTCGGTAAGGACACTTTGCTTACCTGTCTCGAGGTATTGGTCGTAGAAGGATTGGCGCAGCAACGCGATAGCGGCTTGCGGCCTCAGCTCGGTTAACGTCTTCAGCAGCTTGATGCGTTCCTTGATTTTTTCCTTCTGAAATTCCTTCAATGCCGGATAGTCGAGCAGATGAATAAGCGGCCATTTCTTAGCCCGCTCTTTGTCTTGATGCCAGATGAACGCCATCGCTTGCTCGCGATTCACATACAGCGTCTGGAGCATCGACTCGATCGCGTCGAAGTTGCGGCGGTCCAGCACGAGCCGCAGATGGGCAAGGAGCGGCTTCACTACGGAATGGTTGTAGAATAGCTGGCCGTCGCCGAAGTCGACGAACGGCAGTTGCCGAAGCAGAAGCTGCTCGACGAGCGCCCGGCTGCTGCTGGCAGTCCGGTAGAGCACGGCGAAGTCGCTGAAGGAACGAGCGCCTTGCTCCTGCTGCTGTGCTATGGTATCCGCGATGAGACTCGCTTCTTCCTGAGTCGTCTTAACGCGGGCGTAAGAGGGCGGCTCTCCCGTTGGCTTAACGACATGCAGCGTCTTCGGCTTGCGCAGCTTGTTGCGGCGAATAATCGCATTGCCAAGACCGACGATAGCGGCGGTCGAGCGATAATTAATATCAAGCACGATCGTCGCCGCGCCCGGATACTGCTGCTCGAAGTTCAAGATATAGTCGTTGCGAGCGCCGTTGAACGAGTAGATCGTCTGATCATCATCGCCGACGACCATCAGATTGCGATGGCCTTCGGCAAGAAGCTTCACAATAGCGTACTGAACCTCGTTCGTATCTTGGAATTCGTCGATCATGATATAGCGGAAGCGCTGCTGTAAGGAAGCAAGCAGCGCTTTGTCTCTCGATAACAGGCGATACGCTTCAAGCAGCAAGTCGTCGAAGTCGAAACGGTCACTTTCCTGCTTCCATAGCTCGTATCTCGTGAAGAGCACCTTCAGCTCGCGTTCCTCGGAGGTTGATTCGGGCAGATCGCTTACATCGATCATCTGCAGCTTCACGGAGGATAACTGAGCAAGCAGCGTCTCCGGCTCGTATTCGCGCGTGAGCGTATGCGCAAGCTCACGCATTAGCCGCTTGAAGAAGACAAGTTTCTGGCTTGTCTCGCTTAGAATCGATTGCCGATAGCCCCTTCCGCGCAGCAGCTGGAGGCAGAAGGAATGGAAGGTGCACGCTTCAATTGCGCCTGAGGTTTGCGCCGGAATGGCGGGCAAGGAACGAATACGGCCTTTCATTTCGTCGGCGGCCTTCTTGGAGAAGGTCATGAGCAGCACCTGCTGGGGCTGTACATGGCGAACCGCGACTAGATAGGCGGTGCGGCAGACGAGCACCGACGTCTTGCCTGTGCCGGCGCCTGCGAGTGTAAGCGCCGGTCCAGTATCATGGCGCACGGCGGCGATTTGCGGACGGTTCAGCGAGATGCCGTGCCGCTCAAGCGCGCGGAAGAAGGCGGCATCCGCCTCGTTGCTGCCGACGAGCTGAGCGCTCGTATCGGCTTCCGCGCGGTCGGCAACGGGAATGGAACTATTTTGAATCCCAATAGGGTAAGAATAATAGGTAAGACTCATGTATCAATCACCTTCGTCAACAAATATATAGACCATCATAGCAGATGGCATGAGATTTCGACTAGCTAACGAAAGAGAGAGGAAGCTGACGCAACATGATTAGACAAGCTGTTCAAGAGGATGTGCATGAAGTGATGCCGCTGCTGCTGGCGGCAATCGGCAACATCGCCTATACGCTGGCGGGCACGGAGGACGATGCGGAGACGAAGCGCATATTGGCTGAATTTTACGGAAGAGAGGGCAATCGGATCAGCTATGAGCATGTGCTCGTCTATACGAGGGACGGACATGTTGTGGGAATGGCAATCAGCTATCCGGGTGATGGAGCGGAGCTGCTTGATCGGCCCTTTGCCGAGCGTATTGCTCTTATCCACGGCGCTGCCGGAGCGGACCCCATCGTCGTTGAGGCCAAGGAGGGAGAATATTACTTGGATTCGATCGCCGTCGATGAAGAGTATCAAGGGCAGGGGATTGCTAAGGAGCTGTTCGCTGCGTTCGAGGAGAAGGGGAAAGATGCCGGTTACAGAAGAATGTCGCTTATTGTAGAGCCCTATAATGAAGGTGCCTATGCGCTGTATAAAAAGCTTAACTACGTTGAGGACGGCATAATTACCGTCAGCGGAGGCCAATACAGAAGAATGGTGAAAAATATCGAATAATAGCTTACGCTCTAAAACTATTTCTTGGAATAAATAGGATCGGTACGTTAATATAAAAGTGACAGATAAAGTCATTTCCAGTCATTTTTCAATCGTATCCGGGAGCGTGTTGTTCATGTTGGGTGGTCGGTTAAGAAGCACGAAGCTAGCTTACAGTTCGGGTAATTTGTCGGTAAATTTGATTGCGCAGGCTTTCGCGACCTACATCGTATTTTATTATGTGGACGTGCTGGGCGTGAAGCCTGGACTCATAAGCGCGGCCATGGTTGTGCACGGCATTGTAAACGCTGTTCTGAACCCATTGTTCGGTCATCTGTCCGATCGAACGACCTCGCGCTGGGGGAGACGCATCCCGTATATGCTGTTCGGCATGGTGCCTTTGGCCGCTGCCTTCACCGCGATCTGGTTTCCGGTAGGCGAAGGAATGACGTTATTCTGGTACTTCGTATTTATTGTACTCGTGTACGATATATTGTTCGTTATGGTTGTGCTCAACTACTCGGCGCTGTTCCCGGAAATGTTCACAACGATGAAGGAGCGCGCGAGTGTGTCCGCTTCACGCCAAATGCTCGGCATCGTAGGCATGATTATCGGCGTTGCGCTGCCACCGCTGCTGTACAGCGGAATTGGCTGGGGCCCGATGGGCGTAATCTTCGCCGGCGTAGCGCTCTTGTTCCTTCTTATTATGGTGACGTCAAGCAAAGAGAAAACGACCGTGGAGCGGGAGAAGCTTGGCCTGAAGCAATCGCTGAAGTATACGTTCACCAACAAAGCGTTCGTTATGTTCGTTATCGGAAGTTTCTTCGTGCAGTTCACATTCGCGATGATTCCGGCAATTATTCCGTTTTTCACGAAATATGTGCTCCGCGCGTCCGATGACAGCAATACGATATTGCTCGGCGCGATATTCGTAGCGGCTATTCCTTGCGTATTCCTTTGGAGCAAGCTCGTCACCCGCTGGGGACTGCGCAAGACGTCGCTGGTCGCCGTCGCTTGTTATGCAGCTTCCATGCTGCCCTTCGCCTTCGTTTCCAGCGTGCTCGCTGCCGCGATAGCAGCTGCCGCAATTGGAATAGGACTAGCCGGACTGCTCGTGCTGCTGGATATGCTGTTGTCGGAGGTTATCGACGAGGACGAGAGGCGAACGAAGGTGCGCAGAGAGGGCATGTACTTTGGGATGAACGGCTTCATCGTCAGATGGGGCGTATCGCTTCAGGCAGTGGTGCTTGGCATTGTGCTGGAGACGACGGGTTATGTGAAGGATGCGGTGCAGACGGACAGCGCTGTCTGGGGCATCCGCTCGATGCTGAGCTTTATTCCCCTCGGCGCACTGCTGCTGGCGTTTGTGTTCTTCTTTCTGTATCCAATCCGCAGTACAGGAACTGAACAGAAATCATCTTTGGATGTATAGGAAGCGTGGTTGTTGATCGAATGTCGCCATCATTAGAATGGGTCAAAAAAAATGGGTTGATCGTAGCTCTGTTCGCAATTGGCGCACTTGTGCGCTTGCTCTATGCCGGTGCTATACCGGCAGGCTTTAACCAGGATGAGGCGTCGATCGGTTATGACGCCTATGCTATCCTTCATTACGGCATCGACCGTAACGGCATCCAGTTGCCGATTCATCTGATTGCTTGGGGCAGCGGTCAGAACGCCTTATACGCATATTTATCGATGCCTTTAATATGGCTGCTAGGCTTGAATGAGCTATCGGTTCGAGCCGTCAATATCGTATTTGGTCTTGTTGGTATGATTGCTTTCTACTTTATTGCCAAGCAGCTGTTCAAGCATAAGGCAGCGGCTGGTACGGCCATGTTTCTTATCGCGATTTGTCCGTGGCATATTATGATGTCCAGATGGGCGCTGGAGTCGAACCTTTTTCCAACGTTGGTACTGCTGGCGGTATGGTTCTTGTTCAAGTCGCTCGAACAACCAAAATGGTTCACGCTGTTCGCAATTACGATTACGTTGTCGTTGTATGCTTATGGGACCGCATATTTTTTCGTTCCCGTGTTCGTGCTCGGCGTACTCATCCTGCTCATCGCGCAGAGAAAAATCAAACTCCGTACGTTACTATGGAATATAGGCATCATGGTTGTGCTGGGGCTGCCGATCCTGCTCTTTATTGTCATCAACCGGCTTGGCAAGGGGACAATTGAAACATGGCTGTTCTCGATTCCGAAGCTGACCGTTCCGAGGGTAGAGCAGGTATCGAGCGTCTTCCAAGGCGATGTGCTGCAAAATGCTGTTCAGCATTTCGATCTGCTGCTGCAAGTGCTGCTTAGTCAGGAAGACGGCCTGTTGTGGAACGCTATTCCTCCTTACGGGTATATGTACCCTTTAGCGCTGCCGCTCATGCTTGTTGGACTTTACGCTGTCTGCGTGAGGATTGGCAGCGGCTTGCGCACCGAGCAAGGCATTATCGCCATCTGGGGAATAACAGCCTTGCTGATGTCGCTCATTACGGATATTAATATTAATCGGATCAATATCATTTTCTTCCCGCTGGTTCTGCTAACGTTAGCAGGGCTAATATGGCTGAAGGGACAGCTCAAGTACGTTTTTTCGGTCGCGCTGGCGGCGTTTGCAGTGTTTTTCGTTTTGTTCTGCGGTAATTATTTCGTAGAGTATCCGAAGAAAGCCGGTCCGATGTTTTATGAATCGTTTGGTGAAGCGGTGCAATATGCGTCCGATCAGACGGAAGGAACGATCTACGTAACGAATAACGTTAATATGCCGTATATTTATGTACTCTTTTACGAGCGGATCGATCCGCATTTGTTTCTTGACACGGTCGTATACAGCAATCCGGGTGCCCCGTTCCAATTCGTAAGCTCCTTCGGACGTTATCAATTCGGCTTGCCGGCTGCGTTCGAGCCGAGCGATAATGCCGTCTATATTTTGTCCGAAGGAGATCAGCCTCCTAGCGATCTGAGCGGCTACGAGGTGAGAGAGTTTAAGCACTATAATGTGATTAGAATGGCGTCCCGTTAACGTAATAGCTGTCCTCGCGATAAGCGATGAAGACGACCTCGACCTCGGATGCGCCGAGCTTCTGAATCGATTCGGTAACGGCCAGCGCGAACTCGTTCCTTGTCTGCTGCCCGCGATCGAACCAGCCTACCTCGACGAAGACGAACAGCGATCCGTCAGCCGGATCGCCGAATACGCTCGTCGCATTCAAGCAAGACATCGTAAAGTTATCCGTGCCGCATTGACATAACTCGGCTAATGTCTCGGCAAGCGGCTCGCTGGCGGTGCGCAGTTGATCGGCGGTTACGCCGCGGAATACTAAATGTGGCAAATAAATGACCTCCTAGATATGGAAAGCTCGAAAATATAAAGCTAATCTATTGTAACATGGGCGACAATCTTCAATAAAAATAGGACGGCTGCATCCGCATCCGTCCTATTTTTATTGTTATTTGGTTCCTGGAGTTTCCGTCTGGAAAGGCTTTAAGAACAGCTTCGGAATTTCCGTTTCGAACCGAAGCAACTTGCCGGTAGCCGGGTGGTTGAAAGCGAGAACGCGGGCGTGCAGGCCAAGTCGGCCAATCGCTTTCGTACGGGCGCCGTACTTTTTGTCGCCGACCACAGGATGCCCGATTTCCTCCATATGAACGCGAATTTGATTTTTGCGTCCCGTCTCCAGGTGAACCTCGAGCAAGGAGAAGTTTCTGTCCGAGCGAAGCACTTTATAATGGGTGACGGCATGCTGGCCGTCATTCGGATAGCTGCTGGAATACATCTTAAGCGTCTTGCTCTCCTTGAGCCAAGACGAGATTGTGCCCTGCGGCTGCTTAACCGTCCCTTCGACTAATGCCACATACATACGCTCCTGTACGGTTTCCTGCCAATTGTTCTGGAGCTGCTGCTGAATGGCTTCGCTCCTTGCGAACAGCATAAGACCTGAAGTATCCCGGTCGAGCCTATGGACGATGAAGATCCGATTGTTGGGATTGTAGACACGGACATAGGCCATCAATTGACGATAGGCCGTTACCTCGTTCTCCGCCCCTGTTGTAGAGGAAACCGACAGCAGTCCTGCCTGTTTAACAATGACAATCACATCATCATCCTCATGCACAATTTTCATGCCCTCGAGCGGTGGCGCCTCAATGGCCCGCCCTTTGTTCAGCGTTACCGTACTGCCCGGACGAAGCGGGAAATTATAGGCGGTGTTCGGTTTGCCGTCGACGGCGATCTGACCATGCGCCAGCATCGATTTGATTTTATTCCGACCGGCCCCCGCAATATGCTTAATGAGGAAAGGCAGCAGCTCTATAGCCTCATCCACGGTATAGGCCTTCTGCTTTTCCTTGGCGTTATCTTTCAACTGGGTCCGCTCATTGTGCGGTTTAATATGGCCCGCAGATCTATTGCTATTGCCGTTATTGCCATTGCTTCCGCCGCTGCCGTGATTTTTTTTCTTTATTGGACCGTGCGTCTGCTTTTGCTTTTGTTGCTCAGGGCGACTTCTCCCCTTATTCATGCTTACGACCTCCTAGCTTCATTGCTCCTACTATACCATGATTGGCCGTTGCAGTTCTAATGATTCACTTGAAAAGAAGAAGACTGGGTATACCATTCTATGAAAGCTGTTTTCATAGACAAGCAAGGATAGGGATGTTACCATAATTTTATAGATTGTCGGTTGTATAAAAGGTGAAGGTTAGGAGAATGTACGAAGTGAAACTAGTGAACAATAAGCTTGCAACAATGATAGTAACTCCGATGCTTGCAGCAGGTCTTCTGCTTGCTCCGCTGCCTGGTCTTAGCAGCTCTGCTTCAGTCGAAGCAGCAGTAGCACCTGCACCGGCTGCCGCAGCAGCTAAGTCGCCGCTCGTATATGTGGACGGCAAGAAATTAAATTTGTCGGCATCGGCGTTCGCTCAGAACGGAGTCACCTTCGTACCGATGCGCAATATTTTCAGCGCCTTGCAAGCATCCGTAACGTGGGAGCCGAAGACGAAGACGATTATCGGCCGCAAAGGCAATATAACGATTACATTAACGGTTGGGCAGAAAACAGCGCTTATTAACGGCAAGTCAGTAAAGCTGGACGCTGCGCCGATCGTCAAGGGCGGAGTGACATTCGTTCCCGTCCGCTTCACCTCGCAATCGCTTGGAGCGACAGTGAAATGGGACAGTGCGGCTAATACGATTCGAATTACATCCACGGAAGAAGCTGAACGGCTCGCTTATGAGAAATGGTTGGAGCAGCAAGCTAACATTCCGAAGCTTACGACGAAGCAAATTGTAGAGAAATACGACCAAAGCGTCGTCCTTATTTCTACGAATCTTGGCCAAGGCAGCGGAATTGTGATCGGAGACAATCTTATTTTGACCAATTATCATGTGATCGTCGATGCGACCTCGGCAACTGCAATGACGGTGGATGGAGAAACTCTGAGCGTGGTTGGAGTCGTCCATTATGATAAGACGGATGACCTTGCTATCATTAAGACGGAGGAATCCATCGGGGCTGCTGCAGTCGAGCTCGGATATGGCCTGAGCGCGGAGAAGGGCGATAAAGTTGTGGCGATCGGAAGTCCGCTGGGCTTCCAAAACACGGTGTCGGAAGGTGTCATTAGCAACATCATCTATGAGGATGGCGTTCGTTATTTGCAAACGAGCGCACCGATCGACCATGGCAGCTCAGGAGGAGCGCTCTTTAGCGATACGGGCGAATTGATCGGCATTACATCGGGCGGCATGGAAAATACGACGGCCCACTTGAATATTGCCGTATCGGTTATGCATGCGTCGCTCCTCGAGGGAGTGGTAACGGAGCAGATGATTAAGCAAGCTAAGTTCCTTCCTTCTACCATGCCGGATACGCTGGTCGGGGCTCCTTTTGCAGATGTGAAGAAGCTCATGGAAGAGCAGTTCGGAAGCGTGCAGTTGAAGGCGGCGACGGCGACGTTCACGAATTGGGAAGTGAAGCGCGACGTGGAAGGCTGGTATGTGATAACAGCGGATATCGATCCGATGTTCTATATGTATTATGGTCCGGCATCGGCAGACGAGCTTCGCATTTGGGCTGCTAACTTAGGCTACGAGCTTCATCGAATGCTGCCTGACGAGAAAATCCAATTTGTAGTGTCCTATGACCGTGTTCTTACGTTCGAGCCTCGCGGCTACGAGAATAATGAGGTTACGCCGGCAGGCGAGGGCAAATGGCGCTTGCGCTTCCCGGTTATCGATATGCAGGTGAAGGACCAGCTTGTCATTGACGTTAAGCAATAATCTAACTCATACGTTGGCGCTTCGTCCGCATCATGCGGAAGGGGCGCCTCTTCTTTTTTGATGCGAAGTTTTGTACAATAAGAAGCAGTCTTATAATAAGCGCTAAAGTTAGAGAGGTATTTACTATGAAAGTCGTCTTAACGACGTTGAACGCGAAGTTCATTCACACCTCGCTTGCGCTGCGATGCTTGAAGGCATACAGCGGCGAGCGATTCGATATGGATATAGCAGAGTATACGATTAAGGATCCGGCGATGAATATCGTATCGGATATTTTCTCGCGCAAACCGGATGTGGTAGGTTTCTCCTGCTACATTTGGAATATTGAAGAGACGATCACCGTCATCAACATGCTGCGCAAAATCATGCCCGAGGTCAAAATCATTTTAGGCGGACCAGAGGTCAGCTACGATATGAATTACTGGATGGACCGCGTGTCCGAGGTTGATTTCATCGTAATCGGCGAAGGCGAAGAGACGTTCGACCAGTTATTGACCGAGATTCAAGGGGACGGCAAATATCATATGGTATTCGGCATCGCTTACCGCAAGCAGCGCGGAGAGGAATCAGAGGTGGTCATTATGCCGCCGCGTCCGAAGCTGAATCTAGCGGAGCTGCCTTCGCCCMACCGGTTCAAGGAAGATATTCMGAACCTCGGCAGCCGTGTCGTTTATTTCGAGACAAGCCGCGGCTGTCCGTTCAGCTGTCAGTTCTGCCTATCCAGCATCGAGGTTGGCGTGCGTTACTTCGATATCGAGCGGACGAAGTCCGATATTTTATATTTGATCGATTCCGGCGCGAAGCTCATTAAGTTCGTAGACCGAACGTTCAATATTAAGCGCGACTATGCGCTGGAGATGTTCCAATTCCTGATCGAGAATCATCAGGGCTGCGTCTTCCAATTCGAGATTACCGCTGATATTATGCGGCCGGAGGTGCTTGATTATTTGGCCGAGCATGCGCCGCCTGGCGTATTCCGCTTCGAGATCGGAGTTCAATCGACGAATGATCCGACCAATGAAGCGGTACAGCGGAGACAGAACTGGTCGAAGCTCGTGCGCACCGTAACGAAGGTGAAGGATTCGCAGAAGATTGATCAGCATCTGGACTTGATCGCCGGATTGCCGCTTGAGAATTATGATACGTTCCGCGGGACGTTCAATGATGTGTTCGAGCTTCGTCCGGAAGAGCTGCAGCTCGGATTCCTGAAGATGCTGCGCGGTACAGGCTTGCGGCTTGATGCGGCGAAGTGGGGATATATTTATATGGATCGGGCTCCTTACGAAATGCTCGGCAACGATCTGATGCCATTCGGAGATATCGTTCGCATTAAGCGGGTGGAGGATGTGCTGGAGAAATATTGGAACGCGCATCGGATGGACCATACGCTGCTTTATCTAGTCGAGCGCGTATTCGACTCGCCGTTCGACTTCTTCCAGCTGTTCGGCGATTATTGGGAGCGTCGCGGCTGGCAGAAGATCGGCCATCAGCTGGAGGATCTGTTCTCGCGGCTATGGGCGTTTCTTGGCTCGCTGGAGGATGCTTCTGCTTCTGCGTCGACCGAGCTGCAAGCTTCGATGCTCGCAGACGCTCGCAACCGTCTCGATTCCGAAGTCGTGCTAGGGCTCATGAAATACGATTTCTTCTTGAATCATAATTACAAGCCGCGCAAGACATGGTGGGAATTCACGATGGACAAGTCGGAGTGGAGCGGTTGGATGCGACGTCTTGTTGAGCATCCTGGCGACGTGTCGCCGGAATTCGCCGCGCTCGGCTTAAGCGAGAAGGAGCTGCACAAGCATGCGGTCATCGAGAAGCTGCCGTACGATCTTACAGCCTTCCTTGCCAGCGGCGAGATCGATAAGTCGAGGCATACGCTTCTCGTCATGCTGTATGCGCTCGATGCCGGAAGCACGAAGCCGACGCCGCGCCCATATATGCTGACGATGGAAGCGGATAAGGCAAGCGAGGCGGTTACGAAGTAAATAGACGGCTTAGCGTCCGATAGTGACGCTAAGCCGTTTTTTTATTGGTTGCGTGCTAAGGAATCTTAGGAACGTTATTAGGAAGGATGTGCGTTAGCGTTTCCACGGTTCGTAAGAAGCAACGAAAGGCGGGTTGGAGGTTAAATAGACATTCTACGATTCGTAAGCAAGCAGTAACCATGAACGAAGACAGGAACAGCATGAAAAAAGCCGTACCATGGCTTGAAGGCCAAGATACGGCAGGTATGAATGGTTTACGTTTATTTGCTTGCAGGAACAACGCTGCGCAATACCGTCATGCTGCCGGACAGCTCGTAGCTGCCGAGTGTCGCCGGCAGAAGGAAGCACTCGCCCGCTTTGACCGACAGTTCGCCGTCCGCCCACTTCAGGCTGCCTTGGCCTTCGGCGATAACAAGGATGACGAAGCTTTGCGTCGTTGTTTCAAGCTGCCATGGCGCTGCAACAATGCCTTTTTCTACGATGAAATACGGGGAAGAGGCGATTGTCAGCCATTCGCCAGGGGCTGCTCCGTCCGTCTTCATGCGCTGAGCGCCAGCACCCTCGTATGCGATAACATTCAGCGAGTCTTCGATATGGAGCTCGCGCAGTTGACCGTCGAGGCCTGGGCGGGCATAGTCGTACAGGCGGTAAGTCGTGTCCGAGTTTTGCTGAATTTCAGCAACAACGACACCGGAGCATAGAGCGTGAACCGTGCCTGCAGGGATGTAGAAAGCATCGCCCGCCTCCACGGAAACCTCCTGAAGCGTATCCATAATGCGGCCTTCGGCGATAGCCGATTCCATAGCGGCACGGTCGATGCCGTCTTTGAGGCCGTATATGATTTTGGCGCCTGGCTTAGCGTCGAGAATGTACCACATCTCCGTCTTTCCAAGCTCGCCTTTCGGCAGCCCTTCATAAACATCGGTTGGATGAACTTGGATGGACAGGTCGTCATTGCAATCGAGTAGCTTGATCAGGAGCGGGAAACGTCCGTTTTTCTCTGAGAAGCCTTGCGAGCCGAACCACTCGCGACCGTAAGTTTCGCGGATGACATCGAGGCCAGTGCCAGTCAGCTCGCCGTTCATTACTTTAGTCGTTCCGTTCGGGTGGTCGCCGATCATCCAGCCTTCGCCGATCGATCCATCAGGCAGCGTAAGGCCGAAGCCTTCAAGTGCTCGTCCGCCCCAAATACGTTCTTTCATCTCCGGTTGGAATTGCAATGGATAAGGTTTTACTGTCATTGTTGTATCTCTCCCATGTACGTGATTTATATGTAAAACGTTAAGACTGAGATTTAATTGCTGCGGCGCCTCTCCGCAGCAATAAGATATGGCGCAGTTCCGCGTTGCAACTGACGGTATATGACCGTCTGCGCCAAAGTTTGCGGAAGCTGAGCTGCCCAGCTTTCGACGGCAGTCGCTTCCTCTGCCCCGCCCGGGTGACCGGGATAGAGCACGCAGGTTACGATGCCGCCTGGCCGGAGCAGCGACAAGGCGGCATCTAGTGCCGCAAGCGTCGAAGCAGGCTCCGTGATTACGGCGTGATCCCCGCCTCCGGGCAAGTAGCCGAGATTGAACATAACGGCGGCTACTTTGCCAACTGCTTCAGGAGCAACAGCTTCCGCCATGCGCGCATGGTTCTCCAGCAGAAGCCTGACATCGGGCTTCTTTCCATTGTCAGCGAGCGGAGAGAGCCGCTCGTTAGTTCGATCCAGCGCTTCCTGCTGGATGTCGAAAGCGTATACGGTGCCGCTCCGGCCGACAAGCTCAGCTAGGGCAAGCGTATCGACACCGCCCCCTGCGGTTGCGTCAATGACAATATCGCCGGCAGAGGCACGCTCTGCGATCCATCTGTGCGCCATGCTCAGCACGGATAAGAAGCCCATACTAACTCTCCGGCTGCCACAGCTTGCCTTGCCACGTATCGCGGTTGCGCAGCTCGGCATCGATGGCATTCAGCACTTCCCACTTCTTCAGACTCCACATCGGCCCGATCAACAGGTCGCGAGGCGCATCGCCCGTCAATCGATGGACGATCATCTCTGGAGGGAGGAATTCCAAGCTGTCGACAATCAGCTTCACATATTCGTCTTGTTCGAGGAAGCGCAGCAGTCCTGCTTCGTATTGGCGGACCATCGGCGTCTTGCGCATGAGGTGGAGCAGATGGATCTTAATGCCTTGCACATCCATTTTGGCAACCGCACGGCCCGTATCGAGCATCATCTCATGCGTTTCCTGCGGCAAGCCGTAAATGATGTGAGCACACACGCGAATGCCTCGCTCTCTGAGTCTGCGAACCGCATCGAGATAGCAGGCGGTATCATGCGCGCGATTGATTAGCTCGGATGTCGATTCATGCACCGTCTGCAAGCCCATCTCGACCCACAGGTAGGTGCGTTCGTTCAGCTCTGCCAAATAATCGACGACATCATCCGGCAAGCAGTCCGGCCGTGTAGCGATCGACAAGCCGACGACGCCAGGCTGCTGAAGAATGACTTCATAATATTCTCTTAATTCCTCGACAGGTGCATACGTGTTCGTATAAGCCTGGAAGTAGCCGATGTAATTCGCCTCCGGCCACTTTTGATGCTGGCGGTCGCGAATATTATTGAATTGGGTGACGAGATCGTCGCGTCTGCTGCCCGCGAAGTCGCCTGATCCGCGCGCGCTGCAGAACGTGCAGCCGCCCTTGGCAATCGAGCCGTCCCGATTCGGGCAAGTGAAGCCTGCGTCGAGCATGACCTTGAATACCTTGCCGCCGAATTGCTCGCGCATCTCGTAGTTCCATGTATGAAATCTTTTGTCGCCCCAGAGCATCGGCTGCTGCGGCGTCGATTTTAGATCAATCATTTTTTTCCCCTTCTTTCAAGACGTACATCCTCTATTTTAGCGAAAAACGAACCGAAAAGCCACGACTTATCCACTTAGCCGCGGACAATGTTCGGAAACCGCTTTAATTGGAAATTATTTTTGAAATTGGCGATTATGGGCTTGCAATACCTTACATGAAGTGTTATATTAAAAGTGCGACAAAACAACAAATAAACCTAACATAGCCCATTTGCACCTGAATTCATGAAACGTCGATTAACTGGTAACGCTATATAATAAATCGATGAGGTGATGTGAGATGAGTACAACAAAAATTCCGCATGGCAATGACAAAGTAACGGTAGAGCTTACAGTGAAAGAGTTAATGGCGCTGACAGGCGTTCGTTTCCACGATAATCACAGCGTAGAGATTTCGGCACGCAAGAAGCTGAACGAAGTGCTGGAAGGTACTTATGAGATCGGACAGCGCGGAGACGCACCGATTCCGTATCAGCTGCTGAGCTAATCGTGAATCAACCTTATTCATACGAAGCAAGTGATTAAAGCCGTTGCGCCGACAAAGCGCCGGCTTTTTTATTTGCGGATCCCGTAACGAAATTGCTTTACAAGGAGGCTATTGTTGGGCACAATAAGGACTAGTTTCATTATAAAGTACTACACAATGGACTTTTGATTTTAAAGCAATTGGAGGCATATATGCGATGCGTTTAAGAGGAAGAAAAGGAATTCGTGAAAGCTTGGAGAGCCAGCCGGAGCTCGTTGTACTGGATGCTGCCCCGCACAAAGGAAAGTGGCGCGAGTTTTTCGGCAACGACAATCCGATTTATGTAGAGCTTGGCATGGGGAAGGGCCGTTTCATTAGCAATATGAGCGCTCGTTACCCGCATATTAATTTCATCGGCGTCGATATGTACGATGAGCTAATACGCCGTGCCAGCGAGAAGGCGCGTGTMATTTGGGAAGAGAAAGGTGTCGAATCCCCGCCGAATCTAGCCCTTCTGCGTGCGAATATTGAAGGTATTGAGGATATGTTCGCGCCAGGCGAGCTTGAGCGAATTCATCTGAACTTCAGCGATCCTTGGCCAAAAAGCAAACACACCCGCCGCAGGCTGACACATTCCCGTTTTGTCGAGAAATATATCGAGCTGTTGAACGAGCGCGGTGAGATTCATTTTAAAACCGATTCGCTGTCGTTGTTCGAGTTCTCCTTGAATAGCTTCGCTGATATGGAGCTTATTATGCGCAATATCTCGCTCCACTTGCATAAGGACGGTCCGCGAGAGGACCTCGTATTTACCGAATATGAAATGAAGTTTATGGAAAAAGGCCAAAATATATATCGCGTCGAAGCGGTTATCGGTGCCGAAGCGCTCCGTAAGCATCGCGAAGCGAAACAAGCGACTGCGATAAAGGAAGCTGCTGAAGCGAATGATGCTGCTGCAGATAATGATAGCGACGACGAATCGGCAACCGAGTAATCGGATTCATTGAGAGCTACACGCTTGGAACGGTGGATGCGATCCAAAAGTAATTGACGGCATACGCGGTAGCCGTTCCAATCAGTGCTCCAGCTGCAACGTCCGACGGGTAATGCAGCCCTAGGTACATCCTCGACCATCCAACGGAAATGCCGATTATAATGGCGGCAGGCACGATAATGGTCAAACCCACGCTGGCCGTCAGTAATATGGGGACGAGCCAAGCGAAGATGGCTGTCGTATGGCCGGATGGGAACGAAGAATCCTGCAGCGGCTTATGGCAAGTGTTGACATCTTGCAGCGCTTGATAGGGTCTTAACCGCTTGAATTTACGTTTCACAATCGCTACCGGCAAGTGGCTAAGGATGACGGCCGCGAGGCATTGCCAGCCGGTCGTGCTCCAAGGTGTCGGTGCGATTAGCGCATATAGCAAGGCGGTTGCCAGGGTGAACGTAGCGCCTCCCATATGCGTCACGGTGTTCAGCCATCTGCCAAGCCACGAATGCACTCTTCCGTCAGCAGGCCTCCGGTTCGCCCAAAAAAGCATTCTCTGCTCATTCGATCGCAACCAATCGAGCATTCTCTCCATAAGTGGTTCCCTCCTGCCGTATTTGCCCTCAGCAAATAACCTTCATAAGCGTATTCCGATCTTACCACGTTTTTGTACGATGAACGTTAACGAATTAATAATCCTTTATTAATGAATTTTCATTTTTCATAAAATCCTTTTTTGTACCAAAATTCGTTTTACAATTCGAATCGTATGGAAATGCTGATACAGACTATCCGCATTATTCGACAATTTCTTCAAAAAGAAAAGCGTTAGCCATGCATCCGTTCACCTATTCGTCACACGTCTGGGACGCGAAATAGGGAACATTTTCAAACCTTTTATCGTAAGTAAGGTCGTTAGTGCTAAAAAGTCAGCAAATGGTTGAAAATAAGGCGTAGCCATCGCAAAAGGGGGGATTGGGCACATTCCGTAGGGATGCAAGCGTTTTTCTGACGAGATTAAGCGTAATCGCGTCCTATTCTACTTTTGACAAAGCTGTTAATTGTGTGGAAAATCAAAAAGGGTTGGCGGAGCGCTTGCAGAGAAGCGCCCATACACAAAGAGAAAATATATGATAAAAAACTTGCCGTCTTCGTTAGCGAAGGTCGAAGCAAGAAAAAATGGGGTCTCAAGGGGGCAGTACCGCATGTTCAACACAATCATGCTTGTGGTTCAAATTGTTTTTGCTTTACTAGGATTGTATCAGCTGTTTCTAACGTTTTTTGGCTGGCACCGCAAGAAAGAGGATTTATCCCATCCGCCGCAGAAGTCTTTCGCGCTTCTCGTTGCGGCGCACAATGAGGAGCAAGTCGTTGGGGCTCTGATCGAGAACTTGCTGAAAATGAAATACCCGCGCGAGCTGTTCGATATTTTCGTTATTTGCGACAATTGTACAGACGGCACGGTTAACGTAGTTAAGAGTTACGACGGCGTATATGCTTGCGAGCGTACGAATCCGAATCAACGCGGCAAAGGATTTGCTGTGGAATGGATGCTGAAAGAACTGTGGAAGATGCCGAAGAGCTATGACGGCGTTGCGATCTTCGACGCTGATAACCTGGTGGCGACAGACTTCCTGCAATATATGAACAACGACTTGTGCAACGGTTCGCGTGTTATCCAAGGTTATCTGGATACAAAAAACCCGAACGATTCTTGGATCAGCTCGGCCAATGCGATCAACTACTGGTTCTGCAACCGGTTGTGGCAATTGCCGCGCACGAACCTGAAGCTGGCGAATTTTCTCGGCGGTACGGGCATGTGCTTCGATGCTAAGCTGCTGAAGGAAATGGGCTGGGGAGCGACAAGCCTCGTGGAGGATTTGGAGTTTACGGTGCGCTGCATTCAGCGCGGTATTTATCCGAAGTTCAACTTCGAAGCGAAGGTATATGACGAGAAGCCGATTACGTTCCAAGCGTCCGCCCGTCAGCGTCTTCGCTGGATGCAAGGACACTTTGACGTGACACGCAAATATATGCTGCCGCTTCTATGGCAGGGCATCAAGGAACGCAGCATGACGAAGATCGACGCTGCGCTGTATGTTTTCAACGCTTATAACTATTTGGCCGGCTTCTTCATAGCGGCGATCGTCTGGGGCGATATCTTCTTATCCGGCGGAGATAACGTGACTTCCGTGTACAACATGCTGCCGATTTGGCTGAGCATTCCGTATATGGCTTACGTATTCGTGCAAATCCCGCTGTCGATGTATTTGGCGAAGGTGGATTGGAAGCTTTACCTGCGCATTCCGACGTTCCTGCTCTTCACGTTGTCATGGTGGCCGATTACCGTGCACGCCTTCTTCACGCAAAACAACAAGACGTGGAGTCATACGGAGCATACGCGCGTAATTCGGCTTGAAGAAGTACAGAGCAAGCAGCTGTAGAAACGACAGTTGACATCGATTAACGCACTATGATATATTAACACGGTAGTATTTATGAACAACTTAATGACGCACAAGCAGAAGCACCCGCTTCTCACCTTTTGGCTCAAGCTAACTGGTTCGCGATAATCGAAATCGAATGGTCGACCCTCGTACATACGAACGGCGGCTACTATGAACGGTTATGAGATGCGGGTTCGAGCGAACCCGCATTTTTTTATTGTCTTCACCAAGCAATATACCATTTTGGAGGTGGCACGTTATTAGCAGAGAACATCAAATCAATGATGAGATTCGGGCAAGAGAAGTGCGCTTAGTCGGCGCGGAAGGCGAACAAATCGGCATCAAACCGATTCGCGAAGCGCTTCAAATGGCTATCGACCTTAGTCTTGATCTTGTGAACGTCGCTCCGACGGCAAAGCCGCCAGTATGCCGCATCATGGACTACGGCAAATTCCGTTACGAGCAGCAGAAGAAAGAGAAGGAAGCCCGTAAGAATCAGAAGATCGTTGATATCAAAGAAGTATGGTTCCGCGCCAACATCGAGGAGAACGACTACCAAACGAAATTCCGTAACGTAGTCAAATTCTTGAACGAAGGCGATAAGGTGAAAGCTTCTGTTCGATTCCGCGGCCGTGAAATCACGCATGCGGCGATTGGACAACGGATATTGGACCGCCTCTCCAAAGAGGTTGCCGAAATATGCAGCGTAGAACGTGCTCCTAAGCTTGAAGGCCGGAGCATGATTATGATTTTGGCACCAAAAACAACTAGCTAGCACTCGGATCATCATCCGTAGCAACGAAAACTTTTTAGGAGGATAACTGACATGCCAAAGATGAAAACGCACAGCAGTCTAAAGGACCGCTTCAAAATTACCGGTACAGGTAAAGTAAAACGTTACAAAGCTTACCGTAACCACTTGCTTTCGCACAAATCCGGTCGTCAAAAACGCGTTCTTGCTGGTCAGCCGCTTATGGCTGCAGGCGACGTTMGCCGTTTGCAACAAGGCCTTTCCCAATTGAAATAGTCGTATTGCTATATAAATTCATTCAACCTACAGGAGGTTTCCACAAATGGCAAGAGTCAAAGGCGGATTTGTCCGCACTCGTCGTCGCAAAAGAATTCTAAAGCTCGCAAAAGGTTATTTCGGTTCGAAACATCGTCTGTTTAAAACAGCGAAGGAGCAAGTAGGCAAATCGTTAATGTACGCTTACCGCGACCGCCGCAACAAAAAACGTGACATCCGCAGACTGTGGATCGTTCGTATTAACGCTGCTGCACGCATTAACGGCCTTTCGTACAACAAATTCATGCACGGCTTGAAACTTGCGGGCGTAGAAGTAAACCGCAAAATGCTTGCTGACATGGCTGTTAACGACTTGAACTCGTTCAACTCGCTTGCAGGCATCGCTAAAGAAAAAATTAACGCTTAGTCGTTATTTTTGATAGAAGAGGCTGTTCCTTAGATCATGAGAATGATCTTAGGGGACAGCCTTTTTGCGTATGATTAGCACATTTGTTGACTCAGTGGACAAACAAACAGACGTTGAACCTCCTCCCTGAATAAACTGAAGAACAACGGGAAAGGAGGGATTTGGCATGCAGAATGTTTCCAAGAAGGAAGTGCGGAAACTAATCGGCAAACCGATCTATGCAGTACGTCCGGATGGCTCGGTCGTTACAGGGAAGCTTGTACGCATTCATCGCAATAAGCTTATTCTTGAGCCTCTTGGCAGGGATAAGGGTAAAAAAGTGCAGACTAGCTTTTTTTTCCTCCCGCTGCTTTTGCTAGGCGTGCTTGCGGTCGGCGCCCTTTGCAGTTGCGGCTGCGGCGCTAAAGCTGGTAACTGTTACAACAAATGCGGAGGCGGCTACGGCGGCGGTTATGGCGGCGGCGGTTACGGTGGAGGCTATGGCGGTGGCGGTTACGGAGGCGGCTACGGCGGCGGATATAACGGATACAGCAACGGCAATGGCTACCAAGGCGATGGCTACTATAGCGGCTTCTAAAGGAAATTAGGCGATCAAGGCGAGGTTAGCGGTTTGATAAGCTCATAGCAGCGAAGATCCTGGTGATATTGGACGACGGAATAACCGAGCTTGACATAGAAATGTCCAGCTTTCTCATTAACCGAATCCACGAATAACCGGGCAGCTTTGCAATGGTGCGCTTGGCCGTAGGCCTCGCCTTGCGCCATTAAACGCTTTCCCCACCTGCGATTCTGATGATCGGGATGGGTCACGAGCATATCTACATAGAGAAACTCACCCATAATCTCGCAATGGACGAAGCCAACTGGCGGGCTGTTCTTGGATAATGAGGCGACATATGTCATTCCGCTGCGGAACCGTTTGGGCAGCTCTCGCACGATTTGTGCGTCCAATGGGCGTGCAGTATGAGAGAGCGGAAGCAGCTCGGTGCGAATAAGACGAATGAGCTCGGCATCGTCGGTTCTCGAATTACGCAATCTGATCATGACATTCATTCCTATCTGCACGGCCTCTGTGTTGCATATGTACGGCCGCTGCATGGTTTTGCCGTCGCGAGGCTACAATACTATATGTACCGGGTCGGAGAAATGCGCCGAATACAAATGAATAAAGAACCGTTTATGGGCGCTTGCCGTTTACGCTTGACGAACCGAATATCTCGGCATATAATAAAGAAAGTCTTATCTACCACATTGGCTTACGGCTTCAGTGGTAAATATATTATCGGCAATGATGAGGACGAAGTGCTAAGGGCTCTTTTGAACAGAGAGCAGACGGATCAGCTGCAACCGTCGCCAAAATCCCTTTTCTACGAGCTCACCTCGGAGCTGTTTCCCTGAAAAGCATCAATCGATGCGCATTAGGGGAAATCGCAGGGCAAGCGTTAAAGTGCCAAAGGTATGAACGACAATGTGCACATCGTTCTTACCTATGGAGGTTATACATTGGAATATGTATAACGAATTTGGGTGGTACCACGGAAGATCAACCTTTCGTCCCTCGTTGCTTCGATTATGAAGCGTGAGGAACGGAAGGTTTTTTTGTTTATTTGAAGTATAGCTAAGCATAAGCTTCATGCCTATGCGGACATCTATATTTCACCGCGAAACGTAAGCTTTTGCCGCCAGAGGACGGCGCCAGCCGTTTACGCTTGAGAGGAGGATGACTGATGGTAACGCAAGATGCTTTACAGAAGTCTAAAGAAGAATTGATGGAAAAACTCTCGAAGCCCGAGGTCATATCGGGATCGGAAATATTGCTCCGCAGTCTGTTGCTTGAAGGTGTAGATTGCGTGTTCGGTTATCCAGGCGGCGCTGTATTGTATATCTATGACGCCATGCATGGCAACCCAGACTTCAACCACTTATTGACTCGCCATGAGCAAGGCGCGATTCATGCAGCTGACGGATATGCACGCGCAAGCGGCAAGGTCGGCGTATGTATCGCAACGTCGGGACCAGGCGCTACTAACCTAGTAACAGGTATCGCGACGGCTTACATGGACTCCGTGCCGCTCGTTGTAATTACGGGTAATGTTATCTCTTCCCTAATCGGATCGGACGCGTTCCAAGAGGCTGATATTACGGGCATTACGATGCCGATTACGAAGCATAGCTATCTGGTACGCAATGTAGAGGACTTGCCGCGTACGATTCACGAGGCGTTCCATATTGCGAACACCGGCCGTAAAGGCCCTGTGCTTATCGATATTCCGAAGGACGTATCCGCAGCGAAGACGCTGTTCAAGCCGGTAACGGAAGTAAGCATCCGCGGCTACAATCCGACGGTAAATCCGAACAAGCTGCAGCTTGATAAGCTGGTGAAGGCGATTGAAGAATCGACTCGTCCGCTCATCCTTGCCGGCGGAGGCGTTGTTTACTCCGGCGCTCACGAGGAGCTTCTCGAGTTCGTGACGAAGACGGATATTCCGATCACGACGACGCTTCTAGGTCTTGGCGGATATCCAAGCGGCAACGATCTATGGCTTGGCATGCCGGGCATGCACGGCACGTATACCGCTAATATGTCGATTCAGAACGCAGACTTGCTCATTAATATCGGCGCACGGTTCGATGACCGCGTAACGGGCAAGCTTTCCGGCTTCGCTCCGAAAGCAAAGATCGTTCATATCGATATCGATCCGGCTGAGATCGGCAAGAACGTACCGACAGATATTCCAATCGTCGGCGACGTGAAAACCGTTCTAGGCCTTGCGAACAAGATTGTGAAGCGTGCGGACAAAGCAGACGTATGGCGCGCGGACATTCAGAAGTCGAAGGCTGCACATCCGTTCCGCTACATTGATTCCGAAGACGAGCTTAAGCCGCAATGGGTCGTGGAGTTAATCCACGAAACAACGAACGGCGATGCAATCGTAACGACGGACGTCGGTCAGCATCAGATGTGGGCGGCTCAATATTATAAATTCAACAAGCCGCGTTCTTGGGTAACGTCGGGTGGTCTTGGCACGATGGGCTTCGGTTTCCCATCGGCGATCGGCGCTCAAATGGCGAACCCGGATCGTACAGTCGTATCGATTAACGGAGACGGCGGCATGCAGATGTGCGCTCAGGAACTCGCGATTTGCGCAATCAACAACATTCCTGTTAAGGTAGTTATTATTAACAACCAAGTACTCGGAATGGTACGTCAATGGCAAGAGCTTATTCACGAGAACCGCTTCAGCCATATCGATCTCGCAGGCAGCCCTGATTTCGTTAAGCTTGCCGAAGCGTATGGCGTAAAAGGTTTCCGTGCTTCGAACAAAGAGGATGCTAGAGCGGTTTGGGAAGAGGCGCTTAATCATCCTGGTCCGGCTGTCGTGGAATTCGTCGTTCGCAGAGATGAGAATGTGTATCCGATGGTCGCGCAAGGCAGCACTATCGACCAAATGATCATGGGGGATTCGGAATGAAGAAGCATACGATTGCAGTAATCGTTAACGATCAGCCCGGCGTTCTGCAGCGCGTATCCGGCTTGTTCGGACGCCGCGGCTTCAATATTGAGAGCATTACGGTTGGCACGAGCGAGGAAGTAGGCTTGTCGCGCATGGTCATCGTCACTACAGGCGATGATCATACGCTCGAGCAAATCATCAAACAGTTGTACAAGCTGATCGATGTCATCAAAGTTATCGATCTTAGCTCGAACCCAATGGTTGCCCGTGAGCTTGCGCTCATCAAGGTAGCCGCTGAGCCGTCGGTAAGACCGGAAATTCTCGGCGTTGTCGATACGTTCCGCGCAGCCGTTGTCGACATCGGCACGCACTCGTTGATCGTGCAAGTTGTCGGCGACACTGAGAAGATCGACGCGATGGTCGAGCTTCTTAAGCCATATGGCATTCGCGAGTTGTCCCGCACTGGGGTAACGGCACTTAACCGCGGCAATTCTAAGTAACAGCATTTGTTCAACGTCTAACTTGTTCAACATCCCTATTTGAACGGGAGTTTAAGGGGAGAACCGCTTCTATTCGCCATTCTCTGCTTAAACACCCGTTCAAAAGGGTTAAATTAAAGGAGGCAATTATTATCATGGCAGTTACAATGTATTATGAAAAAGACGCTGATCAAGGCGTTCTTCAAGGTAAAACAATTGCAGTAATCGGTTACGGCAGCCAAGGCCACGCGCAAGCGCAAAACCTTCGCGACAGCGGTCTGAAAGTAGTTATCGGTCTTCGTCCAGGTAAATCCGCAGACGTAGCTAAGAAAGACGGCTTCGAAGTATTGACAGTTGCAGAAGCAACTAAAATCGCTGACGTTGTTCAAATCTTGCTTCCTGACGAAACACAAGCGAAAGTATACGCGGAAGAAATCGAACCAAACCTCAAAAAAGGCGCGGCTCTTATGTTCTCCCACGGCTTCAACATCCACTACGGCCAAATCGTGCCTAGCCAAGATACAGACGTATTCCTGGTTGCTCCTAAGTCGCCGGGCCACATGGTTCGCCGTACGTACCAAGAAGGCTTCGGCGTTCCTGGTCTGATCGCGATCCAACAAGACGCTACCGGCAATGCTAAAGCTATCGGCCTTGCATATGCTAAAGGTATCGGCTGTACTCGTGCGGGCGTTATCGAAACTTCTTTCAAAGAAGAGACAGAAACAGATTTGTTCGGCGAGCAAGCCGTACTTTGCGGCGGCGCTTCCGCGCTTGTTAAAGCTGGCTTCGAGACGCTTGTTGAAGCTGGATACGCTCCAGAGATGGCTTACTTCGAGTGCTTGCACGAGCTTAAGCTAATCGTTGACTTGATGTATGAAGGCGGACTTGCAACAATGCGCGATTCCATCTCCAACACAGCTGAGTACGGCGACTATGTAACTGGTCCTCGTATCGTTACAGAAGAAACGAAAAAAGAAATGAAACGCGTTCTTGAAGACATCCAATCCGGACGTTTCGCACGCGACTTCATCTTGGAGAACCAATCGAACCGTGCAATGCTTACAGCTACACGCCGTAACGAAGCTGCTCACCCTATCGAGCAAACAGGCAAACAGCTTCGTGAACTTATGCACTGGATCAAGAAGTAATAAACTGCGTCTATACGCAAAATGATATGATCCCGGTACGCCTTTAGCGCATGCGGCAATCGTCTGACGATCCGCGTGCGCCCCCGCGTGTACCGGGATAATTCTGTTCACGGAGGTACTAGAGCCATATGCGGAAAATTTATATTTTCGATACAACGCTTCGTGACGRGGAACAATCCCCCGGCGTCAACCTGAATACGAAGGAGAAGGTCGAGATTGCGCTGCAGCTCGAGAAGCTGGGCGTCGATCGAATCGAAGCAGGCTTCCCGGCTGCGTCGCCAGGCGACCTGGCAGCCGTCAACGCCGTTGCGCGCGCCGTGAAGAACGCAAGCGTAATCGGATTGTCCCGCTCGCGTGAGCAGGACATCGATGCGGTGCGTGAAGCGCTTATCGGCGCACAAGATCCAAGCATTCACGTCTTCCTTGCTACAAGCCCCATCCATCGCAAGCATAAGCTTAGAATGGAGAAGGAGCAGGTGCTGGAGACAGCTGAGCGCGCCATTCGGTACGCGAAGCAATATTTCAGCAAGGTAGAATTCTCGCCTGAGGATGCAGGACGCACAGAGCTTGATTTCCTCTGCCAAGTGACGGAGATGGCAATCAAGGCTGGAGCTACGGTCGTGAACATTCCCGATACGGTCGGATACTTAAATCCGCTTGAGTATGGCAACATCTTCAAGACGCTTAAGGAGAACGTGCCGAATATCGAGACGATTCAGCTTAGCGCGCACTGCCACGACGATCTTGGCATGGCGACTGCTAATGCGCTATCGGCGATCATGAACGGCGCGGATCAAATCGAAGGCACTATCAACGGCATTGGCGAGCGCGCGGGCAACACGGCGCTTGAAGAAGTCGCGATGGCGCTAGCGACGCGTCCGGATTACTTCGGCGCTCAGACGACGCTGAACTTGAAGGAAATCGCGAAGACGAGCCGATTAGTCAGTAAGCTTACAGGCATGGTCATTCCGGGCAATAAGGCGATTGTCGGTGCGAATGCGTTCGCGCATGAATCCGGCATTCACCAGGACGGCATGCTGAAGGAGAAGACAACGTACGAGATTATTTCGCCGGATACGATCGGCTTGAAGGAATCGAAGCTTGTCCTCGGCAAGCACTCCGGACGTCATGCGTTCCGCGAGAAGCTGATCGACCTCGGATACGAACTCGAAGACGAATCCGTTAACGCGGCGTTCGCTAAGTTCAAGGACTTGGCTGACCGCAAGAAGAACGTGACGGATGAAGACATTCGCGCGATGCTCGAAGAGAAGCTCGTCGATACGCCGGAAGTGTTCACGCTTGAGACGATCCAAGTGAACTACACGAACCAATCGACGCCTAGCGCTTCGGTTCGCATTCGCAAGGCGGAAGGCGAAGCGGTCGAAGAAGCGGCAGTCGGCAACGGCTCCGTGGATGCGATCTATAACGCGATTGATAAAGTAACAGGCGAGACAGTCGAGCTGGAGGACTACTCCATTAAGTCTGTATCGCAAGGCAAAGACGCGCTTGGCGAGGTTCATGTCGTGCTCAAGCAGGATGAAGTGACTGCTCAAGGCCGCGGCCTAAGCACCGACATTCTAGAAGCAAGCGCTCGCGCTTACATCGATGCGGTGAACCGCTTGATCGACAAGCGCAAGTCGCCGAGTCGCCGCGATAAGATGAGCCTGATCTAGGACAACTGAGCAAGCAGGTGGGATGACCGCTGAACAAGAGGACAGCAGTCAAGGGGGATTACCTTTGGCGGCTGTCCTCTTTCTCGAAATATAAGAATTTATAAGTTTTCTGCTTATAACCTGGCTTATATTTCTCCGGAATGAAACGTGCCACGCAGCCAAAGGACGGCGTTAGCCGTTTCACCTTGATAATTGGGCTTATAGCTGCAAACTATAAACTAAATAGATTTTATATCTTTGTAATCAAGGCAGTTTTATGGTACAAATGATAATAGACTGAGAATGAGATAATAGAGGAGTGTACAATCAATCATGGCAGAAGTGAAAAAGATCGCAGTCATTGCCGGCGACGGTATTGGACCTGAAGTTGTAGGCGAGGCGCTTAAAGTACTTAAGAAATCAGAAGAACTGTTCGGTTACCAATTCGAGACGGAGAACGGCTTGTTCGGCGGTATCGCAATCGACGAGAAAGGTACGCCGCTTCCGCAGGAAACGCTTGACCTGTGCAAAGGCGCGGACGCGGTATTGCTCGGCGCTGTTGGCGGTCCGAAATGGGACAACAACTCGAAGGAGCTTCGTCCTGAGACAGGTCTGCTCGGCATTCGCAAAGCGCTTGGCCTATTCTCCAATATTCGTCCAGCAATGGTATTCGACTGCTTGAAAGAAGCTTCCACGCTGAAGCCGGAAGTTCTTGAAGGTACGGACCTGATCGTTGTGCGTGAACTGACAGGCGGCATCTACTTCGGCGAGAAGTTCCGCCGCGAAGGCGCGAACGGCGAAGAAGCTGTCGATACTTGCGTATATAATGTACAAGAAGTTGAGCGCATCGTGCGCCAAGCGTTCGACATCGCTATGACTCGCAGCAAACGTCTTGCATCCGTTGACAAAGCGAACGTTCTTGAGACATCCCGCCTGTGGCGCGAAGTCGTTAACCGGATCGCTCCTGAATATCCAGAAGTTGAGCTTGAGCATGTACTCGTTGACAACTGCGCTATGCAATTGCTTCGCCGTCCATCGAGCTTCGATGTTATCGTAACGGAAAATATGTTCGGCGATATTCTTAGCGACGAAGCGGCAATGCTGACGGGTTCGATCGGCATGCTGTCGTCTGCTTCCCTGGGCGAAGGTAGCTTCGGTTTGTACGAGCCGGTACACGGCTCTGCGCCTGACATTGCGGGACAAGGCATCTCCAATCCAATCGCTACGATTCTGTCTGTTGCGCTTATGTTCAGACTGACGTTCGGCTATCACGAGGCTGCGGCATCGATCGAGAACGCGGTGAAGGAAGTATTGGATGCTGGCCACCGTACTGGTGATATCGCAGTTGATAAGAGCACAGCAATCGGCACAACAGCTATGGGCGATCTTATCGTAGCTGCGATGAAAAAATAATTTGCAGTTTAAAATAATTATCAAAAAGAATTAATTATAATATTGACTTCATTACATTCTAGTGATAGTATGTAACAAGTAAGTTGCGCAAATAAATCGGCACAAATAATAATCTATGGATAGGTCAAGGAGGTTTTTCGATTATGGCAGAACGTTTGGTAGGTCGCCCGGCTCCAGATTTCACAATGGAAACGGCAACTGGTAACGGACAAGATTTTGGTACGGCGTCGCTTTCGGATTACAAAGGTAAATGGTTGGTATTGTTCTTCTACCCGCTCGATTTCACTTTCGTATGCCCGACTGAAATTACCGCTTTGAGCTTGGCTGCAGAACAATTCAACAACTTGAACACTGAAATTCTTGGTGTCAGCGTAGATAGCAAGCACAGCCACCGCGCGTGGATCAACACGCCGGTTAACGATAACGGTCTTGGTCAACTGAGCTTCCCGCTCGCTGCTGACATTACGAAGAACGTTGCACGTGACTACGGCGTATTGATCGAAGAAGAAGGAATCGCGCTTCGCGGTTTGTTCATCATCGATCCGGAAGGCGAAGTAAAATACCAAGTTGTTAACCACAACGACGTAGGCCGCAGCGTTGAAGAAACGCTTCGCGTATTGCAAGCTTTGCAATCCGGCGGACTTTGCCCAATCAACTGGAAACCAGGCCAGTCTCACCTGGTAGCGAAATAATAATCGATTTCGTTCATATGGAACCCGTACCTTCTGGTACGGGTTTTGTTATTGTCAGAGCGGGATATTTAAGTACCATAAACGAGATGTCATTTATTTCAAGCAGGAATTTCAGAGATTATTAGCGAATAATGTAGGGTATAATGAGCAGCCAGCGTGAATTGTAATGATGCAACGTCTAAGGAGGGGTATCGCTATGAGTTTTTGCTGTGGAGCGAGTATGATTGGAACGAAGGGTACGCTGAAGCATTATCGAACACAAATTCACAATGTGCCAATTACGTTTTGTCCAGTATGCCATCGCGTCGATATTCACTATTTGGCACAGGACGAGTATGACATTTTGGCTGAGTATGCTCATGGCGACGATGCCGCCGAGGTGGACTTTCAAGAATATGTGGAGCAGGACGGCAAGCTGCTGTTCGAGAACTGCGTTAATAACGAGAACGAGGATCCAATGGATGTTGTGCATAGTCAGATCGATATGGCGCTTGATCTGCTCAGCTTCGCTAAGCAGATTGAGGATACAGAGTGGGAGCTACAGCTTAAGAAGCGGCTTATGATGCTTAATAGCCGCCGCAACAAATTGCGTCAGAGGCGCACCTCGGTGTAGCTGCGATGAGTATAAAGCGACTGCCTCCTGCGGGAGGCTTATTTTTTTAATTAGATTAAAAAAATTAAAATCGTTACCCCCCGAAAAAGAAGGAACACATTCGAATCATACTAGTAGTGAGGTGGAGCGGTTGTTACTTGTATTGTTCAAACGGTTTTTGCGAAAGCCTGCTTCCGCAAAAACGCAGGAGACCGAGCAGAAGCTCGCTCCCGAACAATGGGTTGCCAGAATCCGTCTGGGCGATGAAAGGCTCCGAGAGCAGTTCATTTCAGACTACAAACCTTATATTTTGAAAGTAACAAGTCGATTTAGCAAACGGTACATCGATCCGAACCGTGATGATGAATATAGCATAGCGCTGCTGGCCTTTAATGAATCCATTAACCAGTTCGACAGCAATGCGGGAAAATCATTCATCGGATTCGCTGAAACCGTCATTAGGCGTCGGCTTATTGACTATGTCCGAAAAGAACAGCGCCATTCGCAGGTTGTTCCGTACAGCATGTTCGACACGGAGGAAGAGGATCAGCCGGTATATAACTCGGTGGAGACGAAGCAGGCGCTTCATCAATATGACTTAAGACAGACTGAGAACGAGCGGCGATTGGAGATCGGTGATCTGAATACCGAGCTTGAGAGCTACGGCATAACGTTCATGGAGTTGGTTGAGCAATCGCCGAAGCATTCCGATTCGCGCAAGCTGCTGATCGGCATTGCGCAGACACTAGCGTTCGACCCTGAACTGCTGCAGACGTTCAAGCAGGCGGGCAGACTGCCGGTTAAAGAACTCACCGAGCTATGCGGTGTATCGCGAAAAACGGTTGAGCGCAATCGGAAGTATATTATTGCAATTGCGCTTGTGATCTCGGGTACATATCCTTTCATGCACGATTACCTAAACATACCGATTGAACCCCATTCTATGAATCAGGAGGCTAGCCAATGAAGCGCGGAATCGTCATGAGCATGACTGATAAATATGCTGTTGTTATGACGGCAGATGGCGGATTTTTGCGAGCCCCTATTCAAGGAACGCCGCAAATAGGCGAAGAAATTATTTTCGAGCAAGAATATTCGGAAGCTAGACGCAGACCCAGACTGAGATCCGTGTATGGCTATTCGGGCGCAGCAGCCATTGCATTGATTTTATTTTTGCCGCTGCTCTTCATGATGGTGAAGGACGCTAATCCAATTGTCGCTTACGTCAGTATGGACATTAACCCAAGCATTGAGATCGGCGTCGACAGCCAGGATCGCGTTCGGTCGTTGCACGCGCTGAATGAGGACGGAAAGAAAATCATAAGCGGTCTTACTTATAAGGGCGTTGCAGTTGAACTTGTCGCGGCAAGCTTGTTCGAGAAAGCAAGAGAATCACACTATCTAGATGTGGCAGATAAGGACATAGTCATAACAAGCATGGTGATGAAGGGTGGGCAAGATGGCGGCAACGATTATGATCAACTGCTGTCAGGCAAAATTAGCGATACGTTAATAGAGCGATTGACCGAGCTTGCGGCTGAATCGATTACGGCTAACATTACGACGCTTGCCATACCGTCGGAGCTTCGCGATGAGGCAGCAGCCAACGGCGTATCTTCCGGCAAAATGGCCGTGTACTTGATGGCGAAGGACGAAGGCTACCAAATCGAGCTGGAGCAGTTGAAGAAACAATCGATTGATAGCGTGACGGCATCGATAGGCGGCGTGAAGACAATCGTCGAAAACGCCCCGGATACGAGTAAAAGCAAGCTGAAGGAACTTGTTGACCGCGAGAAGGCGGAGAAGATCAAGAAGGATGACGACGAAAAAAATAGTCAGAAGCCTGCCTCAACCCCTAAGCCTGCAAAGACGGCTAAGCCGAATGGCACAAGCAAGCCAGCAGTAACGAATAAGGATGATAAGAATCAGGGTAGTCAAGGCAATGGGGGCAGGAAACCTACGGCTACACCTAATAACGGCAAGAAGCCGACTTCAACCGATAAATCTTCTTCTGGCAAAAACGATGGTAAAAATCGCGGCGATAAGGGTTGGGGAGACAAAGACGATAACAACGACGATAATCGCGGCAGCAGAGACGATAATAATGATGATGACGACAGGGGACAGTCCAGCGGTCGCGGTAATAACGACAATGTGGATTGGGATAACGATTGGGATGATGGCCGCAATGATGATCGTTCCAACGATCGGGATAATAATGATCGCAATCGAGGCGGACAAGACAGAAACGACGAACATGACAATAGTCGTGGCGGAGGATCGCAAAGCGGTAGAGAAAACAACGGGGACCGGCGACATTAGGCGACGGTTATCACTATTTTGGCTGCATTTTTAGAAGAAGCGTGTCTCTGGACTCATTTAAATAACAATTTTCGACAGTATTTCTGATTGACAGCGATTGTAAAGTAATCCTATGATTAGTGTATGTCATAACCATGGTCTGTAGTCGTAGCCGGGGAGGAGTACATAATGCAGGCTATTCGAAAGCGCTATTTCCCGGCGCTTGCCGAGTACTTACGGAGTCGCAGTGAAGAGTCATTGTTTCGGGCAGGCGAACTCGGCAGAGAGCTGGATGGATTTATACCCGAGGAACTCATCGCTATGCATGAAGAAAGCTTGCAGAAGCTTGTCGCTAATGTAGAATCTGAGGAAGCGTTGCAGCTTTACAATCGTTCGTTTCTGTTCCTTATCGAGGTTATGGTTGCCGTACGCTTCGAGGTGACCGCTGATCAATCCGTCGAACAACGGTTTACGGAAATGAGAGAAATGCTGTTCCGCTCGAACCGATCCTTTGAAATGGTCAAAAATAAATATGAGAACGTTCTGCAGCATATGGACAGCGGGATTGCCATCTTCGACAGCGATGGAATTTTGTCGTTTATTAATGTACAAATGGCCAAGCTGCTCGAGATTCCGCGGCAGACGCTTATCGGCTGCAATATGAAAGAAATATTAAGACATCGCCAACTGGGCATTAGCACGAAACGGACAATCCTTCGGTTATATCGGKAGATGTTCCTTCTGCGCAGCAAATATTATGAATTCGAATATAAGGACGGCAAGCATCTGCTGGTGACCGTTACATACGGCGATCAACTGGACGGAGATTTTCTGTTCAGCGTGAAGGACGTTTCCGAGTATAAACAGATCGAACAGAGCGCGATGCAGAATGACAAGCTGGCAATGCTTGGGAAGATTGCCGCAGCCATCGCGCATGAAATACGCAATCCGCTTACCAGCATAAGAGGCTTTATCCAACTGCTGCGCCCTTATTTGCTGCAAGTAGGCAAAGAGGAATATGCCCGCATTATTTTGACGGAGATTGATAGAGCGAACGATATTATTTATGAATTTCTTAATTCCTCTAAGCCGTCAGCCCCGATGAAGCAATATGTATCCATCCACTCCTTAATCAAGGAAGTTGTTTTACTAACCGAGAGTGAGTCATTGCTCCGCAATTGCGAAATTGTAGCTGAGTGCCAGACAGAAGATTTGTTCGTCTCGATCGATGTGAAGCAAGTGAAGCAGGTCGTGCTGAACATTATCAAAAATGCTCTCGATGCTATTGAAGATGTACAGCTGGAGCGCAGAGGCCGAATTGATGTCATCGGACGAAGTGACGGCCAGTACGCCGAGATCGTCATTCGAGATAACGGCAAAGGAATAGACAAAGCTACGATGAGCCGGCTGTTCGATCCGTTCTTCACAACGAAGCAGCTTGGCACGGGACTCGGCTTGTCGGTAAGTTATCGAATCATACGCAATCATGGCGGAGCGATTCGGGTAGACAGCCAGCCCGGCAGCGGTACCGAATTTATCATTTATTTGCCATTAGCAGAGTAAACCATTAGAATCGGGGGTAATAACTCGATTCTTTTTTTCATTTCATTTGATCGCAGGAAAGTGAGGAGCAATAAACATGAACGTACAATTTACAGTCGGTGCACGCGCTGCCAATCAAGCTGCGCCTGATGCCGTTATTAGATGGATCGACGCTGCTGATCTGAAGCAGGAGGCTGGTTCGAAGGTTATTATTCAGCCTCAGCTTGACGAGGCGATTCGCGGATTAAGCGCCAAAGGCATCTTCAAGGCGGAGTCCGAGCAAGTGGAAGTTGTTCCTACATTAGGGCTATACCCTGCATCGCATGTGTTATTTGTCGGATACTCGGAAGCGGGCGGAGCAGATGGCTTGCGGAAGTCAGCAGCGGCGGCAGCTAAAGCGTTGAAGCGGCTAAGAGCGCAATCCTTGCAAATTATTCCTCCAACGCTCAGCAGCAGCGGAGCGGAAGGTTTGAGCGCAAGCGCTGCTGCTCAAGCAATGACGGAAGGATTGCTGCTTGCGCTGCATGATCGTATGCCGTTGAAGAAAGAGCAGGGCAACAGATTTCAAATTAAGGATGTTACCATAACTCTAGAAGCTGCAACACTTGGGGACGTCTTAGGATGGGAAGCCGGCATTAAGCGCGCCAAGGTTGTCGCAGGCGGCGTAAGTTATGCGCGCGACTTGACGAACTTGCCGGGCAATGACCTTACACCGGAGAGACTGGCTTTCCACGCGGAAGAACTGGCGCGTGAGTATGATTTGGATATAGAAGTTATTGACGAATGGAGCGCCTCTGAGCAGGGGATGGGAGGCTTGCTTGGCGTTGGCCAAGGAAGTATCAACCCGCCCCGCATGATTGTACTTGAATATAAGGGCGATCCGAATTCGAAGGAAACATGGGGACTGATTGGCAAAGGGATTACATTCGATACTGGGGGTATCTCACTTAAAAGAGCACCCGGTATGGAGGAAATGATATCGGATATGGGCGGTGCAGCGGCAGTGCTCGGCGCCATGAAGGTTATTGCGGAGACGAAACCGGCGGTTAACGTAATTGCCGTCGTTCCAACAGCGGAGAATATGCCTTCAGATCGAGCGCTTAAGCCKGGCGATGTCATTCGTACGATGAGCGGTTATACGGTCGAAGTCGTGAATACCGACGCAGAAGGAAGGCTTGTGCTGGCCGATGGTTTAACGACCGCCATTCGCCGCGGCGCTACACGTCTAATCGATGTGGCAACACTGACTGGAGCGGTAGGAGTGGCGCTTGGTACGGAGGCAACGGGAGCGGTTACGAACGATACGTCATTGCTGCTGCAATTGCTTGCGGCTGCCGAACGTGCGGGCGAGCGCGTATGGCAGTTGCCTTCCTACCCAGAGTACAAGAAGCAGTTGCGAAGCGACGCTGCTGATCTGAAGAACAGCGGCGGACGTTATGCCGGAACGATTACGGGCGGCTTGTTCATTGGCCATTTTGCCGAGGAGCTGCCATGGGTTCATCTGGATATCGCCGGAACGGCGTGGCTGGAAGTGCCAAGAGGCTGGGAGCCTAAGGGAGCAACAGGCGTAATGGTGAGGACATTGGTCGAGTTAGTCGAACAGCGAGATTAGCGTTATTATAGGCATCGGTGGCATCGGTTAGGCTATTCACCCTCCCATAAGTGGGCATACTAACTACTAATTAACGATCTGGGGGACAGTTGTCGTGACTTATGAAGAGGTTATGAGTGAGCTGGAGCGATTGGGATCGGAGCAAACGAAGCGTACATGTATCTCTCATGGAGCAATGGAGCCTTTCTTTGGTGTTAAGATTGGCGATATGAAGAAGCTCGTGAAGCATGTGAAGAAGGATCATGAACTAGCTCTAAAGCTATATGACTCGGGGAACTCTGATGCGATGTATCTGGCAGGTCTTAGCGTTAATCCAAAGCTGATGGCAAAAGAGCAATTGCAGCATTGGGTAGATCAGGCGTACTGGTATCTGCTTGCGGAGACGACAGTAGCGGGTGTAGCGGCCGAAAGTCCCTATGCCCGCGAGCTGGCGCTTGCATGGATGGAATCAACGAAGGAAATGGTTGCTTCGTGCGGTTGGAGCACCTATGCCAGTTATGTATCGGTGACGCAGGATGAGAAACTAGATATAGAAGAAATTCGCGGCTTGCTTCGGCGCGTTGAGCAGACCATTCATCAAGAGCAGAATCGCGTCCGTTACACGATGAACAGCTTCGTTATTACAGTCGGCGTCTACGTCACGGAATTGATGGAAGAGGCAATGACCGCAGCTGAGCAGATCGGCAAGGTGCATGTGGACGTAGGTAATACGGCATGCAAAGTGCCGCTGGCGGCGAATTACATACAGAAGACGGTAACCATGGGTAAGGCGGGCGTAAAGAAAAAAACATGTATATGTTAGCCTGCGTATTAAGAATAAATTGGATTAATCGATTATCGGCAAGTTGATGCCCATAATTGATGCTTGAAATGGATGAAACCGATGCCAAGTTGATTATGGTTGACGGGCAAGTAATGTACTAAAATATGAAGAGGTTATGTATCAGAGGGCAAGCATCAATAATTATGAAGCAATTAGTATCAAGGAAGACGGCGCCCATGTATGTTGGCGTTCGCCTTAGAAAATAATAGGATGGTTATGAATAGAGAGGGTGGAATTTTCTGCAATGAGCATCCATGATGAGCGCAATCATTCGCCTTGGAAAAGCTACTATGGTCCCAATCTTGGTTATGTGCAAGAGCAATACGAGCAATATTTGACCGATCCGAATTCGGTTGACGCTTCGGTTCGTGAACTGTTTGTCCAATGGGGGGCACCTCCTTCCACGCCAATTGCGGGCGGAACGCAAACTGCAAGTGCAGTAGTGAGCAACGTGGCACTGCCGGCAGGCGCTGGAGTCGGTCCGATCGACTCGAATATGTTGAAGAAGGTCGTTGCTGCGCATCAGCTTATGCTGAACATACGCAGATACGGCCATTTAGCTGCGGATATCGATCCACTGGGCTTAAGCCCGGAGGCTGATACGAAGCTTCTTGATCCTGCGACGTTCGGTCTTACGCAAGCGGACTTGTCGGCTATACCGGGATCATTGATCTGGGATAACGCGCCAGCGGAAATTTCGAACGGCTGGGATGCTATCCTTCGTCTAAAAGAAATTTACTCGCGTTCGGCTGCTTACGAGTTTACGCATATCCATGACGAAAGCGAACGTTTCTGGCTGCACGAGAAAGCGGAATCGGGTTCATTCCCTGCGCCGCTATCGGCAAGGGAACGCGAATCGCTACTCGAGCGTTTGCTTCAAGTTGAGCAATTCGAAAGCTTCCTGCACCGTACATTTGTAGGTCAGAAGCGCTTCTCGATCGAAGGCGTTGATATGCTCGTGCCGGTGCTGGATGAGATTGTCCGCGCAGTCGCTCATGATGGAGCTACTAATATTCTAATGGGTATGGCGCATCGCGGTCGTCTAAACGTACTTACTCACGTGCTCGGCAAGCCGTATGAGAAAATTTTCTCTGAGTTCCATCATGCGCCTAACAAGGAAGTCATTCCTTCCGAGGGCTCGATGGGTATTAACTACGGGTGGACAGGCGACGTTAAATATCACCTTGGCGCGGATCGCGCAATCAAGGAAGGCGAGACGGTACGCGCGAATGTTGTACTCGCGAACAACCCGAGCCATCTTGAATTCGTTAATCCGGTCGTTGAAGGCTTCACGCGCGCAGCGCAAGAAGATCGCAGCAAGCCTGGCTTCCCGCAGCAGGATCTGCATAGCGCAGTTACGATCGCCATCCATGGCGATGCGGCATTCATCGGCGAAGGCATTGTGGCCGAGACGCTTAACTTCAATAAATTGCAAGGCTACCGCAACGGCGGAACGATTCACATTATTGCGAACAACCGCTTGGGCTTCACGACGAACAGCATCGATTCCCGCTCGACGCATTATGCGAGCGACTTGGCCAAAGGCTTCGACATTCCGATCGTTCACGTGAACGCGGATGAGCCGGAAGCTTGTCTTGCAGCCGTTCGCCTTGCTTGCGAATATCGTCTGCGCTTCAACAAAGGTTTTGTTATCGACCTGATCGGCTACCGCCGCTACGGACATAACGAGATGGACGATCCGGAAGTAACGCAACCGCTGATGTACACGAAGGTCCGCAATCATCCGACGGTTGCTACGTTGTACAGCGAGCAGTTGAAAGGCGCACAAGCGATTACGGAAGAGCAAGTGGAGCAATTGCGTCAACGCACGACCGCTTCGCTTCAAGCTGCTTATGATGCGATGAAAGCGAACGAAGGCAAGGCGAAGATTGCCCCGCCTGAACAGACTGGCAATGTCGTGGCCGAGGATGTTCGCACAGCTGTTCCTCTAGAAGAGCTGCGTGAGATCAATCTGGAGCTATTGAACCGTCCAGAAGGCTTTACTGAATATACGAAGCTGCAGCGTATTTTGCAGCGCCGGGCATCGGCATTGAACGATGGCGAGAAAGTAGAATGGGCACATGCGGAGACGCTGGCTTTCGCTACGATTCTTGCTGACGGAACGCCGATCCGTCTCAGCGGTCAAGATTCCGAGCGCGGAACGTTCGCGCATCGCCATATTATGTTGAACGACAATGCGAACGCCGAGAAGTTCTCGCCGCTGCACATGATTCCGCAAGCGAAAGCGTCATTCGCCGTTCATAACAGCCCATTGTCCGAAACGGCTGTTCTAGGCTTCGAGTATGGCTACAACGTATTCGCGCCTGACACGTTCGTTATTTGGGAAGCGCAGTACGGCGACTTCGCGAACGTGGCACAAGTTATTTTCGACCAATTTATTTCCGCAGGCCGGGCAAAATGGTCGCAAAAATCGGGTATTACGATTTTGCTGCCGCACGGTTATGAAGGTCAAGGTCCAGAGCATTCCAGCGCAAGGCTCGAGCGTTTCCTACAGCTCTCCGCCGACAACAACTGGACGGTAGCGAACCTGACTTCCGCGGCTCAATACTTCCACTTGCTTCGTAAGCAAGCGGCTATGCTGGGCAGCGAGAATGTTCGTCCGCTCGTGCTGATGGCGCCTAAGAGCTTGATCCGTAATCCGCGTGTCGCATCGCATGGCGTTGAGCTTAGCGAAGGCTCGTTCAAGCCGGTACTGCCGCAGTTCAGCCTGACTGAACCGAAGGCTGCGAAGGATAAAGTGAAACGCCTTATCCTAGCGACGGGTAAAGTTGCTATCGACCTTGACGAAGCGCTTGCTTCCGGGAATGCAGAGGATTACACTTGGCTGCGCGTTGCGCGTGTAGAGCAATTGTATCCATTGCCGCAAGTGGAGCTTGAGCGTATTATTAGCCAGTTCCCTAAGCTGGAAGAGATCGTGTGGGTACAAGAAGAGCCGAAGAACATGGGCTCATGGTTCTACATGGAGCCGCGTCTCCGCGAGCTTGCTCCTAATAAAGTGGAAGTCCGTTATATCGGACGTCCTGATCGCGCCAGTACGGCAAGCGGTCACCAAGAAGTGCATGCAGCAGAACAACAAAGCATTATTTCATCCGCTTTGAACGGTCAACCGTTCGAATCGAGTTTGGTAAGGGGGTAGTTACCGATGGCAGAAATTATTGTGCCGGAATTGGGAGAGTCGATTTCGGAAGGTACAATTACGAAATGGTTTGTGAAGGAAGGCGATTCCGTCAATCAGGGCGACGTCCTTCTGGAGCTGGAAACGGATAAAGTAAATATCGAGATCAGCGCAGACAGCAGCGGTGTTGTCTCGCGCATTGCAAAAGGCGACGGAGAGGTTGTACTTGTAGGCGAAGCGATCGGTTCGATCGGCGCTTCCGCAGGCGGCGCAGCACCTGCACCAGCGGCAGCTCCTGCACAGCCAGCGGCTCCAGCAGCCGCTGCGCCTGCAGCTGTGCAAGCGCCAGTAGCTGCTGGAGCAGCATCTGTTAACGCTTCGCCGGCTGTTCGCAAGCTGGCTCGCGAGCAAGGCATCGATCTGACGCAAGCGCAAAACCAAGCCGGCCGCATTTCTTCCGGCGATGTATTGTCGTCGCAAGGCGGACAAGCTGCTGCACCAGCAGCAGCTCCAGCAGCTCCAGCGGCAGCAGCACCTGCTGCTCAGCCGCAAGCCGTGAGCGGCAAGCCGGTTGAACGCAAGCGCATGTCGCGCCGCCGGGCAACAATCGCGAACCGTCTCGTTGAAGCGCAACGTACAGCTGCGATGCTGACAACGTTCAACGAAGTTGATATGACAGCGATTCTTGACTTGCGCAAACGCCGCAAGCAATCGTTCTTCGAGAAAAACGATGTGAACCTCGGCTTCATGTCATTCTTCACGAAAGCAGTCGTTGGCGCGCTCAAAGCGTTCCCGCTGCTTAACGCAGAAATCGACGGCGAAGATATCGTCGTTAAGAAATTCTACGATATCGGTATTGCCGTATCCGCGAAGGAAGGTCTTGTCGTTCCTGTCGTACGCGAGGCAGATCGTCTTAGCTTCGCTGAGATCGAGAAAAGCATCGGCGAGCTTGCATCGAAAGCTCGTTCGAACACGCTTGCGCTTAGCGACCTAAGCGGAGGAAGCTTCACGATTACGAATGGCGGCGTCTTCGGCTCCTTGCTGTCGACTCCAATCTTGAACACGCCGCAAGTAGGTATTCTCGGCATGCACAAGATCCAAATTCGTCCGGTCGCCATTAACGATACAGAGATGGCTAACCGTCCAATGATGTACATCGCTCTTTCTTACGATCACCGTATCGTAGATGGCAGCGAAGCGGTTCGTTTCCTAGTTACCGTTAAGAACCTGCTTGAAGATCCGGAAGCTCTTCTTCTTGAAGGCTAAGTTCATTACCTATTCAATCTTAAGCCCGTGGGCAGCAACTTTGTTGCTTCCACGGGCTTTTTCATTGTTGGCGGTGAGTTGCGGCATCTACAATGACCTTCTGCATTGACAAGAAAATCGATGGTCAAACAAATTTAATAGGTATTAAGCAGGACAATGGTTTTGCACGTTGAACATTATTCAATGATGATGACAAATTTACATGCAAATGCACATATAGGTGGGATAGCATATGTCGATAAACAAGTGTGATCTATTCATGTTGGAGAGCGAGGAGCGTTATAGGCATTTGGTTCAGATGCTGCCTGACGCTCTCGTTGTATTTGTCGATTATGACCTCGTTTTCGCGAATGACTCTGCACTTCGGCTTTTCAAGGCAGGGAAGCTGGAAGACGTGATCGGGGTGCCGATCGTCCAATTCTTGCATCCGGATTACTTGTACTGCCTCCCGGCACATGTGGAGTATCTGCTTAGCGAGGTTGGCCCCTCGAACCTTCAAGTGAAGAAGCTGCTGCGCATGGATGGAACTGCTTTTGAAGTCGAAATCAAGGCAGTAGCCGTTACTTATGATGGCAAACGGGGGATTCAGCTCCTTATCCGCGATTTATCCGATCGGATCCGTATGGAGGCTTCCCTTAACGAGAAGGAGAAGCTGTACAAGACGGTAATTGAAAACACGGTTGCAGGAGTTTTCGTCGCGCAAGGAGATGAAATTACATATACAAATCCGCACTTCGCGGAGATGTACGGTTATACACCGGAGGAGTTTATACATATTAGAGTGCGAGATTTGCTGGATGATGGCGATCTGAGAAAGATTAGGCATGAAGTGATGGACAGTTTAAGCAAGGGAACGACTAAGATTCATCTGAGATTGAAAGGACGGCGCAAGGACGGCAGCGTTATGTATATTGAAGGCAGCTCCTCGATTACAACGATAGAAGGCGAGGAGGTTATGCTAGGTATTGTGCAAGACGTTACGTTCAAGCATGAGCAGGAGCAGCAGCTTCGCATGACAGCACTCATGTATCAGAAAATTATTAAATTCATTCCTGAGGCTATCGTATTAACTGACGATGGCCAGGTTATATATGCAAATAAGCTTGCGCTTGAATTAATAGGGGCTAAGGATGGCAATGATGTAATCGGGCAAAACGTAATCAACTTCATACATCCAACTTTCCAAGCGAAAACAACGATGCGGATGGATGAAATTATTTTGTCTGAGGATATCGCCCCTTTCACCGAAAGCATCGTTCGCTGTTCGGACGGAAGATATGTCGACGTCGAAATATCAAGCATACGTATAAATGATTACATGGGCAAAAACGTACTGCTTAGCGTTATAAGGGATCTGACAAACCGAAAGCGATCGGAGGAAATGCTGGTTCGTTCGGAGAAGCTCTCGGTCATTGGCCAATTGGCGGCTGGTGTAGCGCATGAGATCCGCAATCCGTTAACAGCACTTAAAGGGTTTACCCAGCTGCTTAAAGCGAAGTACGACGATCATTCGCACTATTTTGATATTATGGCTGGGGAGATTGATCGTATTAACCTCATTGTGAACGAATTTATGACGCTTGCGAAGCCGCATTTCTCGCAATTCAGCAGCGGACATATCGAGCCGATTATGCAAAGCGTGCTGTCGATCTTGGAGACGCAGGCGATTCTGCTTAACGTCGAGATTAAGGTGGAGCTCGGGCTCGAAATGCCAGCCGTATATTGCAATGAGAATCAGCTGAAGCAGGTGTTTCTGAATGTCATCAAAAACGCGATAGAAGCAATGCCTGGAGGTGGCGTTGTGGATATATCGGCTGTTCTTACAGCTGAGAACGACATATGCATTCGAATTAAGGATGAGGGGCAAGGTATACCTGAGGAGCTCATTGCCAAGATTGGCGAGCCGTTTGTAACGACCAAGGAAAAGGGAACTGGTCTTGGTCTGATGATCAGTTCCCGAATCATTGAGGCCCATAACGGCACGCTGCATCTATACAGTAAGCAAAATGAAGGCACGACTATCGAAATTATATTGCCTGCTCAAGATTCAGATCAGGAACGGCTGCCTGGCGGCGCTTATGATGCAGAATGAAATAAACAACAGAAGATAAGGCAACGATGCTGCCGCAAATGAGATACATGGCGGTGTAGCCGTAGTGAGTAGCGATTAAGCCAAGGCAAAAGGATCCGATGCCGTAGCCCAAATCGAATAGGATAAAGAACGTTGCCGTAGCAAGTCCTCTGCGATGCGGCGGAGCGGCCAGCACGGCAATCGTCTGGAAGCATGGAAGCAGAGCTCCATAGCCAAGTCCGATGACGGCGCCCGATACGAGCAGCATAAGCGGTGAATGTGCAGCGCTTAGCATGAACAAGCCGATGGCAAAGACGGCAATGCTCGGATAGACGATATAATGCTCGGACACTCGATCGAGCAGCTTGCCTACGATTGGACGAGGCAGGACGATCATAATGCCGAAGCAGACGAAGAAGTAGCTGGCATAATCGTCAATGGCACGATCGGCTGCGAAGACGGACATGAAGGTTACGAGTCCGCTGTAAGCGAATGCGACGACGAAGCCGCTAACGGCAATAGGCAATACTTTACGTTCGAAGAGATTACTCCATTGCAGCTTAGTCTTAACCTGGGTATGTGTAGTTTGAGATAGCCCCGATTGCGCCTTCGATGCCTCCTGGGCTTTTGCAGTCGATTTGCTCTTAGCACTGGCTCCTAGTGCAAAAGCGATTAGCGCAAATACGGCGCATAACATAAACAGTGAATTGTAGCCGCCGTGTTTCGTAATCGTCAGCCCGACGAACGGACCAATTACCATCGCCAGGCTCATGAACAAGCTGAAGTAACTAATACCTTCGCCCTTGCGATTCTCAGGCATAATGCTAATCGCGGTTGTGTTCGTTGAGGTTGTGCCGATTGCGAACGTTCCTCCGTGAAGAAAACGGACAAGCAGCAGCATGCCGAAGCTATATACGCCTAAGTATGCGACGGRAAATAAAAAGAATAGCAATAGCGAAACGAATACGATCTTCCTCTCGCCAAATTTGTCCATTAGCTGGCCGGTGAACGGGCGAAGCAGTACGGCGGCGATAATGAAGACGGTCATTGCCAATCCCGCCTGTGATTCAGATCGGCCGAGACCATCGGTAACGTAACCCGATAAGGCGGTAGCCATAATATAAAAGCTCAGAAATAAGAAAAAACTGCTTAAGCAGACTTTAACAAAATCTTTGGTCCATAATTTATGATTGTCTATCACTGCAGGTTCCCCTCTCGGATGTTGTCGTTTTTTTGCCTAAACACAAAAAAAACTGTAATCGCTAGAATGCAACGTCAGCCGTTTAAAGGTTGAATGTCTTGTGCGTTCTCGATGTTACGGTTCACTTTGTTCATGAATTGCATGAACAATTGAACTTCTTCCGGTGAGATGCCGGAAACGATCTGCCGGACATATGCGGCTTCTATAGGAGCTAGCGTGTGCGCTGCCGATCTTCCAAGATCGGTTAAGTGAAGCAGGAGCGATCTTCGATCATTCGGATGCGCTGCCCGTCGCACGAGCCCTTTTTTCTCCAATTGATCGACTAAGCGCGTGATGTTGGCAGGATCCTTCTCGGAACGCTGTGCGAGTTCCTTGTGGCTGATCCCATCCTTCTCGTCTAATGTCATGAGAAGCGACCATTGCTCAGGCGTAACGTCTGAATGGTGAAATAGCTGCTGTAAGCTTTGATTGAGCTTGCGGCCTGTATTTGAGATCATATAGCCGACTGAATGTTTGAATTCCACTGTTCATTCACCTTCTTCGCAATTCGAATCTAAAATAGTTGATATAACAATAATACGCGTAACAACTAATTAGGTCAAGGAAAGGTTGTCGGCGCAAAACGGAGTTAAATACGAAGCTGATGCTGCTTGCGGTATTGTTCAGGCGTTACGTTTAATTGCAGCTTGAAGGCACGGCTGAAATGAGACGGATGCTTAAATCCGACCTCGTAACCAATATCGGTAATCGGCTGCTTGCCCTGAGTGAGCTCGATCTTTGCTTGATAAATACGGCGCTGCATCAGAAATTGAAAGATGGTCATGCCGGTTACTTCCTTAAACGTTTTGGCCAAATAATATTTGCTTAGATGCAGCTCGGCTTGGATCGCGTCAAGCGTAACGTCGTCGGCATAATGCTTCTCCACATAGGAGATGATTGATTGAACGTGATGTTCCTTCGGCGACGGTAAGGTCGCTATCTCCTGCAATGGTTGCTTGCAATGCTCGTTAATAATAATCATGAATTCAAGAAACAGTGCTTGAAACCGTTGGAACGCATAGGTGGATGATTCATTATGGAATTGCACCAGCTTGGCGAATATCGTCTCTATTTCCTGCTTGTCCTCACCGCGAAGCTGCAGCCTCACGTTCTGCAGCTTCTGGAATGGAGCTAGCAAATCGGCTGCAAAGGGCGGTTGAATGAACTGCTTGAAATAATAGGGGTCGAAATGCAGCGTCGAACGATGGTACAGCACGTTTGGATCGACATTGGCTCGGTGCAGCGTTGTGCCGTGCATAAGAAGCAAATCGCCAGGTTCGAGCACATAAATGCGATCATTGATAAGATAGTTGGCTTTACCGTCATGGAAGTAATAGATTTCATAATGAAAATGGGTATGGTATTGAATTTGCGCGTTATAATTGGAGCTTGTCCCGATTGTGAAAGGCTTGGAGATTTTATGCTGCGTACTCATTGCTCACCCGAGTCCTCCTTGTGTAAATAAACTCATTATACACCAACCAGAGTTAAATTAAAGCGGATACAAGCTAATGCGAATGAAGTCGCTTTCGCTCTGAAGTGGTACGATTCAAGTAAACCAACACAAAGGGGAAATGGCGGATGCAAACCGTACGATTGGGTATCATCGGACTTGGCAATATGGGCAAGGGACATATCGGATATTTAAAGAAAGGCGAGGTTAGCGGTGTCGTTCTGACGGCCGTTAGCGACAGCGTACCTGCTAGCCTTGCATGGGCAAAGGAGCAGCTTGGCGATCAGGTTGGTTTATTCGCGGATCCCTATGAGATGATGGACTCCGGTCTTGTTGACGGCGTGTTAATCGCAACTCCGCATTTCTCTCATCCCGAGCTTGCGATCGCGTGTTTCGAACGTGGTCTGCATGTGCTTTGCGAGAAACCAGCCGGAGTCTATACGAAGCAAGTTCGCGAGATGAACGACGCTAGCCGCAAGACGAATGTGAAGTTCAGCATGATGCACAATCAACGGACCAATCCGCTATACGTGAAGCTGAAGGATTTGATCGATTCCGGCGAGCTTGGCGAGATTAAGCGTACGAACTGGATTATTACAAATTGGTATCGTTCGCAATCCTATTATGATTCGGGCACTTGGCGCGCCACATGGGCAGGCGAAGGCGGCGGCGTACTGCTTAACCAAGACCCGCATCAGCTTGATCTATGGCAATGGACGATCGGTATGATGCCGACGCGCGTCCGCGCCTTCTGTTACTTCGGCAAACATCGCAATATCGAAGTAGAGGACGACGTAACGGCTTTCGTCGAATATGAGAACGGGGCAACGGGCGTATTCGTAACGACGACAGGCGAGGCGCCGGGCACGAACAGGCTGGAAATTAGCGGCGACCGAGGTAAGGTTGTTATCGAGGACAATAAACTTACGTTCTGGAGATTGCGCGTATCGGAGAAGGAATTTAACAACAGCTACAAAGGCAGCTTTGGTCAACCGGAATGCTGGAAGATGGACATACCGGTTGAAGGCAGCTACCCGGATCACAAGGGCATTACGCAGAACTGGGTCAATGCGATTCTGCGCGATGAGCCGCTTATTGCTCCCGGCGAGGAAGGCATTAAAGGATTGATGCTGTCCAACGCGATGCTGCTGTCCACTTGGACGGATAATTGGGTCGACTTGCCGATCGATGAGGAGAAATACTATGAGTATTTGCAGGATCGTATTGCCAATTCGACGTTTAAGAAGGAAGTGACTGCACAATGAGTAAAGCTGACGGTATGAATTACGCCCCTAAAGGCAAGCCCAATAGGGTAGCTGAGCCGGGACAGTTTGTTTTCGCGGCGGTTAGTTTGGATCATGGGCATATCTATGGCATGTGCAACGGTCTATTGGAAGCGGGCGCTGAGCTTAAATGGGTATACGACACAGAACCTGCTCGGGTAGAAGCTTTCTTGAAGACATATCCGCAGGCGAAAGCGGCAGAGTCGCTAGAGCAAATATTGGACGATTCGCAGGTTCAGCTTGTTGCTGCAGCGGCGGTGACGTCGGACCGCGGGCCGCTTGGCGTTAGCGTTATGCGCGCAGGAAAACATTATTTCACCGACAAAGCTCCGTTCACGACGCTGGAGCAGCTTGAAGATGCTCGGCAAGCGTATGCCGATACGGGCAAGAAATATGCGGTCTATTATAGCGAACGGTTGCATGTGGAAAGTGCCGTGTTCGCCGGACAGTTAATCGAACAAGGCGCGATTGGCAGAGTGCTGCAGGTCATCGGCCTTGGTCCTCACCGCCTGAACGCGCATTCGCGACCGGAGTGGTTCTTCCAGAAGGAGAAGTATGGCGGCATTATATGCGATATCGGCTCTCACCAGGTGGAGCAATTCCTTTACTTTACCGGCAACAAAAACGCAACGGTCGTGAACAGTAAAGTTGCAAACTACAATAATAAGCAATACCCCGAGCTAGAGGACTTCGGCGATATGTCCATCGTCGGCGAGAACGGAGCGACTGGCTATTTTCGCGTAGACTGGTTCACGCCGAGCGGCCTAAGCACATGGGGGGACGGCCGTATGATTATTATGGGCACGGAAGGATACATCGAGCTTCGAAAGTATGTAGATATTGCACGGGATTCCGCAGGTGATCAAGTGTATTTGGTCAACGCGGACGGCGAGCAGCGGATGCAGGTAAGCGGCCAAGTCGGTTTCCCGTACTTTGGCGGGCTCATTCTCGACTGCTTGAACGGCACGGAGCTTGCCATGACGCAGGAGCATACGTTTAAGGCAGCGGAGCTGAGCTTGATCGCACAGAAACAAGCGGTGAAGGTCGAATAATCCGCTTAATTATAGTCAGGCCGTAAGCGCATCAATCGCTTGCGGCCTCTTTATTGTGAATTAACCGATTCGTGCTCCTTCAAAACGTGTGCCTACGTTTGCTTCAATGTTGCCGCCTGCAACACCGCTAATCGTAAAAAAAACTTGTACCCGATCGCCGACGCGCAGCCGGGCAAGTCCGCCCGCATCAATGCTTCCGTCGCCGAACGGGAACGTTTCGCGATCGGTTAGGATAGGCGCGTCGTTTGCCCGGATCGCTAGTCCGACATCAACCGCTCCAGATGCGTTACTGTCGAATCTGACACTTGCAGTAATTGAATATACGCCGCTTCTCTTCGGAATAAACGTCGATGTTGCGGGATCATATTCATTATTGAGATCGAATTGCTCCAAACCGTACAATACCTGAGGGAACGGGTTGCCTCCTGCGCCAGGCACGGGCTGGACCGCATTGGCAATAGCTCTAAACGCCGAATTGCATCCACAAGTATGTTTTTTGCAGGAGCATCTTTTTTTCGTCGGCCGTTTTGCGCATTTCGTCACGCGATTTTTTACATGACATACCTGTTTCTTGGGAGAGCATACTGTTTGCTTTTTAAACATTCCGCCACCGTCCTCTATTAATCTGGCATGAGCTATATAATAGAGTATGTAGCTCAAAAGTTTATTGATTGGATATGAGCCCGGAAAAGTAGAGTGGTGCACATACATTGACGAGATCCTTATGGACTGATATACTCACTTAATCGTAACAATTACGATTAAACCGATATGAATCGGTTTTTCTTTCGATATCTAATCGTAATAATTACGATATAACAATTGGAAACGAGGGGTCACTTAAGATGAGCATTTTGAGCAAATTGAGCATTTTGGACAAAACGAAGAGCCGCAACAAAATTCCGGTCACGGTGCTGAGCGGTTATTTGGGTGCTGGAAAAACGACGATTATGAACCATGTTCTGAACAATCGGGAAGGATTAAAAGTAGCTGTTATCGTCAATGACCTTAGCGAGGTCAATATCGATGCCGACTTGATTCAAGGCGGCGGCGGGTTATCCCGCACGGACGAGAAGCTCGTGGAAATGTCGAATGGCTGCATTTGCTGTACGCTGCGCGAAGACTTGCTTCGGGAAGTAGAGAAGCTTGCGATGGAGAATCGGTTCGATTATATTTTGATTGAATCGACTGGTATAAGCGAGCCTGTTCCAGTAGCGCAGACGTTCACCTACTTGGATGAGGAGCAAGGGATTGATCTATCGAGGTACTGCACATTAGACTGTATGGTCACTGTCGTGGATGCTTATAGATTCTGGCATGATTACTCCTCGGGGGAATCGCTGCTGGAACGAAGCCAGGCAGCTTCCGAGGACGATGCGCGCTCAGTCGTGGATCTGCTTATTGATCAAATCGAGTTTTGCGATGTGCTTATTCTTAACAAATGCGATTTAGTAGAGGAAGAGGATCTAGCGGAGCTGGAAGGCGTTTTGCGTGCGCTTCAACCGAGAGCCAAGTTGATACGCGCTGCAAGAGGACGGGTCAATCCGAAAGATATTTTGCACACGTCGTTGTTCAACTTTGATGAAGCGAGCCGATCAGCGGGTTGGATAAAGGAAATGGAAGCGCCGCACCATACGCCGGAGACGGAGGAATACGGCATCGCTTCTTTCGTTTATGAGCGAGCAAAGCCGTTCCACCCAGGGCGATTAATGGCCTGGATGGAGCACTGGCCTGAGGAGGTCGTCAGAGCCAAAGGGATTGTCTGGCTTGCGACTCGGAATAGGATGGCCCAAAGCTTAAGTCAGGCAGGGCCATCCATTCAATTCGGGCCGGCAGGATTATGGGCTGCCGAGCTTCCGGAGGCCGAAAAGCTGGCGCTGCTCGCCGAAGAGAAGGAGCTTGCGGACAAATGGGATGAGCAATATGGCGATCGGATCAATAAGCTTGTATTCATCGGCATTGCGATGAATCGGGCCGAGCTGACGGGTTCGCTGGATGACTGCCTTCTCAGCGATCAAGAGCTCGCATCGGATTGGAGCCTGCTCATGGACGAGTTTCCGACTGTATTAGAAATGTAAGGAGCAGCAGGCGAAAATGACGTTTGACAGCGGTTGCGATCGTTGTTAACATAGCGGTATAAACGCGTGTTTACAGGAAGTGGGTACATCGATTTGAGCAAGCTGGGCAAGGAAATAAACAGTACCGAAATTGCCAGGCTTGCTGGCGTATCGCGCAGTACGGTGAGCCGTGTCATTAACAACTATTCGAACGTTCCGGAGCATACGAGGCAGAAGGTGCTCCAGGTCATAGAACAATATAATTATTTTCCGAACCTGTCAGCGCAAGTGTTGGCCGGGAAGAAGACAAGAACGATCGGCCTGTTCATGATCGATTCGGGCGATGTATCGAGCGACTGGATCGCCAGTCTGCTGCTGACGAAAGTAATTGAGAGCGCATCGAGATACGGCTACTTCGTCTTGACGCATATCGTGCGCGATCCGAAGCGGCAGGAGGAAGCGAGGGCGGTGAAGGAATGTTTCTATCAGCGCCGAATTGATGGCGGCATCTTCATTGGAGCAGCGAATGAGGAGCCGATCATCGAGGAGCTTATCGCGGAGGGCTTCATGGTCGGCATCGTTGATCATCATATGTCTGGTGAGCAAGAGCCGAATCGGATTGTATTCAACTTCGATAATGAGGCAGGTGCTGGTCTTGTTATCGATTATTTGGCGGGACTTGGGCATACGCGCATTGGGATTATTAACGGCGATTTGAACAGGTACTCGGGAGTTGCGAGGCGGAAGGGTTTCAAGGCGGCCATGGAGCGCAATCGGCTGCCTATTGTGAAGCAATGGATGATGGCAGCTGATTTCAATGAACCAAGCGGCTACTTGGCGATTAAGGAACTGTTAAAGCTTGGCGGAGAGCTGCCGACGGCGATCTTCGCAGCCAACGACAGCATCGCTTTCGGAGCTATGCGCGCATTAGGAGAAGCAGGTTTGCGCGTCCCTGATGATCTATCAATCGCAGGTTTCGACGACCATAGTCTGAGCGCCGGATTTAGTCCCCCTCTGACAACGATTCACGTTGATTTCTCGGCGATGATGGATGAGCTTACTCGCCATTTAATTGACGGAATAGAGAACGGCAGTCAAGTTTACTCACAAATAGCGATGACGAATTCGCTTATCATACGTGATTCCTGCCGGGCGCCTTCTTCTTCATAAGTGGAAGAGGCGCTTCTTCTTACAAAGAAATAAACGCGTGTTCACGCAATTCGAAGCTAATGAAGGGGGATGCTTATGTAAGGAAACCGCGATTCGGATTTTGCACAGATGCACACTAATCGAAAAGGGGAATGTTAGCTATGAACAATAATATTTTGGGCAATCGTACCATTACTCAGATTGGTCTATTGGTGCATGACATAGAAGCAACCTCGCAGGCATACGCACAGTTTTTTGGCGTGGATAAGCCTGATTGGTTCTGGACGGATGCGGTAGACAAGGCGCAGACGGAATATAACGGCGAATCATCCGTAGCTCGGGCGAAGCTTGCGTTCTTCGATATGGGAGCGCTTCAGCTTGAGCTGATCGAGCCGGATGAGCATCCGAGCACATGGAGGGATCATCTGAACGCGCATGGCGAAGGGCCGCATCATATTGCTTTTGCCGTCGAGGGCATGAAGGAGAAGATCGCCTTGATGGAGCAAAACGGTATGCCTCTTGTGCAAAAAGGGGAGTATACCGGGGGGCGTTACGCTTATATGGATACATTCAAATCATTAAAGGTTATGTTGGAACTGCTCGAGAACGATAAATGAGATAGCATCAACTGGGATATAGATGGAGGTAAATGACGAAATGCGAATATTAATTACAGGTGCAAATCGGGGGCTTGGCCTTGCCTTGGCAAAGGAAGCATGCAAGCGTGGACATGAGGTGCTGGCCGGGGTACGAGGACCAGGCTCTTCTGTGGAGAAGCTGCAGCCATTGATCGAGCAAAATGGAGAGCAACTTACGTTATTGCCGATTGACGTATCGGATGAGAATTCGATCCGATATGCGAGTGAGCAGGCAGGGGCTCGGTTCGATGGGCTCGATGTCATTATTAACAGCGCGGCTATTCTGCTTGGGCGCGATCAGAAGTTGGAACAGCTGGATGCGGAACAGCTGGAGCAGTCGTTCCAGACGAATCTATATGGGCCGATACTCGTGCTGAAGCATTTCCTGCCTTTGCTGCGCAAAGGTGAGCAGCAAGCGGTTATCAATATTAGCTCGGAGGCAGGCAGCTCGGCTGGCGCTTACGGCGGAGATTACTCTTATGCATTGTCGAAGTCTGCGCTTAACATGTTCTCTGCTCAACTACGGGCAGAGCTTGGACCGCAAGGCATACTTGTTCATGCCGTACATCCCGGCTGGATACAGACTGACATGGGCGGTGAGCAAGCGCCAGGTGATGCAGACGCTTCGGCTAGCGGCATATTGGATTTGGTGGAGAGACGGACAGCGGCGGAAGATGGTGCGCTGTTCATCGATCATCGTGGAGCGCCGATGCGCTTGTAGTGATTTGGAATAGTTGGGAGGAGCCCCTGTGAACACACTAATGTGTTCACAGGGGCTCCTCCTGCTTCTAGAGACATATAAGAAAGCCAGGCAGATGGTTTGTATCTGCCTGGCTTCTAATGAATTATAGGTAAACCGCTTTGCCGGTTTTCGCTGATTCGTAGATAGCTTCAAGGATTTGGGATACGACGAATGCTTGCTCAGGCGTCACGACAGGATCTTTGTCCTCGTCGATTGCTTTGATCCACAATCTCATCTCGAGATCGATGTCTCTTTCGGTAGCGCCGTCGTAGAACGCAACGCCGCCGGCTTTCAAGTCAATCTCCGTTGTGTACAGGCGGCTGTGCTTCTCGCCGTTGATGCGAAGGCCGTCTTTCATATCGGCTCCGCCTTCTGTACCGGACAGCGTACATTTCGCTTCGTCGACTTCAAGCGTATTGAGTGCCCAGCTTGATTCGAGCGAGATCGTAGCGCCGTTCTCCATCACGATCATGCCGAATGCGGAATCTTCAACCGTGAACTTGGCAGGGTCCCATGGTCCCCATGCATTAGCCGCGTTCTCGCGTTGCGACAACTTGTGGTACGAAGTGCCGAGTACGACTTTCGGCTTGTAGTTGTTCATCATCCACAGCGTAAGGTCAAGCGCATGCGTACCGATATCGATAAGCGGGCCGCCGCCTTGTTTCTCTTCGTCGAGGAATACGCCCCAAGTCGGAACGGCACGGCGACGAATCGCGTGAGCCTTCGCGAAGTAAATTTCGCCAAGCTCGCCTTCCTCGCAAATTTTCTTCAAGTGTTGGCTGTCAGCGCGGAAACGGTTGTTGTAGCCGACCGTCAATTTTTTGCCTGTGCGTTTCGCTGCATCAACCATACGCTGAGCGTCATGAGCCGTCTTCGCCATCGGCTTCTCGCTCATAACATGTTTGCCTGCTTCGAGCGCGTCAATGGCAATTTCAGCATGCGAATCGTTCGGCGTACATACATGAACGATGTCGATAGTAGCATCGGTTAGCAATTCTTTATAGTTCGTGTACACGCGAGCGCCTTCAGCGCCGTACTTTTGGGACGCTTCCACAGCGCGCTCTTCCACGATATCGCAGAATGCGACCATTTCAATGTTTTTCAGCTTGCTCAGCGCCGGCATATGCTTGCCGTTGGCGATACCGCCGCAGCCTACAATTGCAATACGATAAGTACGTGACATATTAAATAGCCTCCTCAGATTAAGTCTATAAAGTAGTCACGGTCTGACGTTCCATCTTCCGATAGTCGGAAGGGGTCATTCCGTAACGCTTGCGAAAGACGGTGTGCAAATAGTTGCCGGCGGCAAAGCCGGCGTTCTTCGCGATTTGCTCTACGGATAACTCGCTTGCCACAAGCTCCCGGCAGACGGCCGCAAGCCGAATATCTTCGAGTATGCGGCTGAAGGATTGCCCGTTATGAAGCTCCTTGAACAACCGCTGAATTTGCCTTACGCCGAGATTCAGCTTGTCGGCAACATCCTCCAGTGTAATCGGCCCGGCATAGTTGGCTTGGATGTATTCCATTGCGAGCCGGTACCGATAAGCCTTCATGTCGCGGGTCGGAAATTGCTTCTGCTCGCCTGCCGTCTCGTATGCGCGGACAGCACGCAGCAGAATTTGAATCACATTTTGCTTAATGGTCGTATAGCTGCCCGTATAGTTGTCCTTATAAGCCCGGTATGCATCAAGGAAACACGGCATCGCCTCATGAAGATCGGACGTCGGATAAGCAGGGAGCGCCTTCAGCTTCTCGACGCAGGCATGGGCTTCCGCATCCTCCCAGTCATCGTATACATCGGGAAGCTCGTTCTGCTCCAGGCTGCGATCGATAATATCGACATGAAGACAAAGCTCGTCCATAGCCTCAGCCGTATCCGCTTCCTGATAGTGCATGACCTCGGGCCCTGTTAAGTACAATAATCCGGACTTCAGCGCGTACTCCTGATCGACGATAATGACCTTGCCTCTGCCTTGAGGAATGAAATGGAATTCGAACTCCGCATGCTTGTGAAAGCCGATGACTCTGCCGGATGGAAAATGGGTGAGATGGAATCGCAGCACATGGATATCATAACGTCCCCATCTGATGTGAAGCTCCAATCGTTCCAGCGCATCTTCGCGTTCTCTCATCATTTCGTATGGGAAGCTAGGCAAAACCATCTCCTCCTCTGCAGTTCCAGATGCCCGTCTACTCGCTAAGCTCGCTGATCGAGATCGCTCTTCTCTCCTGAGCAGACCGGTTAGAAGCTTCCATCAGCTTCGTAAGGTCGGTTGCCAAGGAGATGTTCTCATCCGCTTGCGTGTCGTTGTTGATATGGCCGACCCATTGGTCGAATGCGCTTTCACGATTGCCAGGCAACGGAATCTTCGTCCACTTGTCGGCATATTCGCCGTTTGCGCCATTCGTGCGAAGCAATAGTTCGCCGTCCGGCGTACCATACAGCAGCGTTCCTTCCGTGCCGTGGACTTCAATCGTGAATGGCGAGTGGCTGTTCACGAAGCCAGCCTCCGCAATACCGATAGCTCCCGAAGGGGTAGACAGCACGGATACCGCGTTGTCCTCGACATCTTTGCCAGTTAAGTAACTGAACGTAGCGGATACTTCGGAAGGCATCTCGCCAAGGAACAATCTAGCGAGGTACATCGGATGACAACCAAGATCGATGAGCGCGCCGCCGGCGCATTGCTCCAAGTTGTAGAAGTGGCTAGGCAGCCAGTCCGCAATCGCTCCGTTATGGGATAAACGTGTCCGCACAAGCGTCAACTTGCCGAGCAGATTCTTCTCCAAAATATCGCGAATCGCGAGCGTATAACTATCATTTAGACGAGGCAGCGATACGGTAAGTTTCACTTTGTTGTTTGCTACTTCGTTAAGTATAACATTTGTTTCTTTTAAAGTCGGCGCAATTACTTTTTCTGTGAAAATATGTTTGCCTGCGCGTGCCGCCTTCGCGATCACTTCGGCATGCATCGAGGTTGGCGCATCGACGATAACGGCGTCAATGTCTTCTCTCGCTAACATGTCATCCAAATTCTCATAGAATGGAACGCCTTGTTTCTCGGCAGCTTCCCGTCCGCGTTCAGGAATCTCGTCCCATACGGCCGCAATTTCTGTCCCCGGGTGCGCCTGAGCTTGCTTCGTGTAATCCCATGCATGCACATGCCAATAGCTAATTTTACCTATGCGAATCATACATTCACCTCTCCATTAGTTCAGCAGTTGATTGTATAGCCTCAATATATAAATTTATGACAACAAAGTAAATGTAACATATTTATTTTCTTATTATTAGTGCAATTTCATGACCTTATATGTTCAATATTACGACACTTTGATAATCTAGCTCGTGGAAGTTGATCAACTCTTGCCATACTGCTTGCGATAGTCGCGAGGCGACTGCCGGGCGATCTTCTTGAACATTTTGCCAAAGTGGGAAAAGTTCTCGAAACCGACGGCAACCGCGATCTCCGAGATTGAGCTGTCTGAATCGCGAAGCAGGCGCTGCGCCTCCTTAATGCGGGTCAGAACGACGTAGTCGGAAAAGGCAAAACCGGTAATTTCCTTAAACATGCGGCTGAGATAATAAGAACTAATGAAGAAACGCTCCGATAGGTCTCCAAGACGAAGAGGCTCTGCATAGCTGGTGTTAATATGCCGGACGACCTCGGTTATTTTCGCATGCATCGGCGTTTCGTGCTGCATCGGCGCAAAATCATGCTGCTCCACGTAACGTGCCGCAATAAGCAGCAGTTCGGTTATAGCCGGGCCGGGGATAAGCTCATATCCCGTAGGTTTAATCTCTATTTCCGAGAGTAGTTGGCGAATGAGTTGCTCGACGCGATTTTGTTCGGACAACGGCAGGCGAATGATGGGGCTGTCTTGCCGGAACGAGCTAAGCAAATACCCGAAGTGCTCCGAAGACCATTTCTCGACTGTAGCGTCATCGAAGTGGATAATGACACGCTCGTGCGCGGCTTCGCCGGCATGCATCGTTTTGTGGAGCTCATGCTTCGGTATGAACACGAGATCGCCTTGCTCGACGGCGTATGAACGATCGCGAATAAAGTACAGCCGTTTTCCCGACAGCATGTAATAGATTTCGTAATAGGCGTGATAATGGTCGACGCTCATCGTGAACGCTTCTGATCGCTTCATGTATTCGACGTAAAGCTCCGGCGTGTCGCCGAAGCTGTAACTGTACGGTTCTTGCTCGGTGGGCATGATCTCCAGCCTCCAAAAGGTATGATTAGCGCAAGATATGCGGTATTTGATCAAAATTAAGCAGAATATGAAGAGAATTATACTACTCTTATGCGCTAAAATAAAACCAAGATAAATAGAGGAGGACGAATCAAATGACAAAGAAACGTTATGTATTGGTAGGCAGCGGCGGCAGGGCTGAATTTTTTTACGGTGCGCTTGCAACCGATTTCAAGGAAACGTCTGAGCTAACGGCATTTTGTGATATTAACCAGACCCGCATGAATTACGCGAACCGAATTTTGACCGAAAAGTATGGCTACAACGCCGTTAACACCTATAAGTCGAATGAGTTCGATCGCATGATCGAAATCGAGAAGCCCGATGCTGTAATCGTAACAAGCATGGACCGTACGCATCATTCGTACATCATTCGCGCCCTGGAGCTGGGCTGCGATGTCGTAACGGAGAAGCCGATGACGGTAGACGAGAAGAAATGTCAGGAAATACTCGATGCGGTAGAACGCACGGGCGGTAACGTGCGCGTCACGTTCAACTATCGATATGCGCCGCATCATACGAAGGCGAGAGAACTGATCGCGAGCGGCGCAATTGGCAAAGTAACGTCCGTTCACTTCGAATGGCTGCTTAACACGCAGCATGGCGCGGACTACTTCCGCAGATGGCATCGCAATAAGGGGAACAGCGGCGGCTTGCTCGTCCATAAGTCGACGCATCACTTTGACCTCGTTAACTTCTGGATCGATTCGCAGCCGGAATCGGTATTCGCCTTCGGCGACCTGTTGTTCTACGGACGCGAGAATGCGGAGCAACGCGGCGAGACGAAGTTTTATGAGCGCGCGACGGGCAATCCGATTGCCGAGAACGATCCTTTTGCGCTACACTTGGATAAAAACGACCATTTGAAATCGATGTACCTGGACGCGGAACACGAGGACGGCTACCGGCGAGATCAAAGCGTGTTCGGAGACGGCATCAATATCGAAGATACAATGGGCGTGCTTGTCCGCTATAAGAACAACGCGATTATGACTTATTCGTTAAACGCTTACTTGCCATGGGAAGGCTACCGCATCGCATTCAACGGCACAAAAGGCCGCATCGAAATGAATATCGTCGAGCAGTCTTACGTGAACTCCGGCGGCAAGAAGTCCGAGGAGGGCGCGCTGAAGGACAAGTCGATTACGGTATTCCCGATGTTCGGAGCGCCGTACGAGGTTGACGTGGAAGAAGGAGTCGGCGGTCATGGCGGCGGCGACCCCGTTCTGTTGAACGATCTGTTCGGTACGCCGGTGGAGGATAAGTGGAATCGCGCTGCCAATCACATAGACGGGGCAAGATCGATTTTGACGGGCATCGCGGCTAACCGCTCGATTCAGACGGGTCAGGCGGTACAGATCGACGATTTGGTTCATTTTTACAAAAAGTGATTATGGGGGAAAGCTGCAATGAAGCCATTTATGGACGACAACTTCTTGTTATTTAACGAGACGGCCGTTACGCTTTATCACGATTATGCGAAGCAAATGCCAATCATCGATTATCACTGTCATCTAAGCCCGCAACAGATTTATGAAAATACGAGCTTCTCCAATATTACGGAAGCTTGGCTATACGGCGATCACTACAAGTGGCGCGCCATGCGTGCGAACGGCGCGGAGGAAAGACTTGTAACCGGCGGCGAAGGCGCTACCGATTACGAGCGGTTCGCGGCTTGGGCGAAAACCGTTCCGCAGACGATCGGCAACCCGCTGTATCATTGGTCGCATCTTGAACTGCGCCGTTTCTTCGACGTGCAGGAGCTTATTAATGAGAAGAATGCTCCCGTGATCTGGGAGAAGGTTAATGCGAAGCTTGCAACGGGCAGCTTCAAAGCACGCGATCTGATCAAGATGTCGAACGTCGAGGTTATTTGTACGACGGATGATCCTGTCGATTCGCTGGAATATCATATCGCAATCAAAGGTTTGGAAGAATTCGACGTACAGGTGCTGCCGTCATTCCGTCCTGATAAGGCGCTTGAGATTAACCGCGCGACTTACCTGCCATGGATCAAGCAGCTTGCGGAAGTATCCGCCAGCTCGATCGACAGCTACGATGCGCTGCTGGACGCGCTCGCGGATCGCGTGAAGTTCTTCGACGAGGTCGGCTGCAAAGTATCCGATCACGCGCTGGACTATGTGGCGTACGCAGAGACGACGAAGGAAGAAGCTTCGGCTATATTCGCGCGCGCGCTGCAAGGCGAGAAGGTAAGCCTGGAGGACGAGAAGAAGTATAAGACGTATACGCTGCTGTTCCTTGGCCGTCAATATGCGCAGCGCGGCTGGGCGATGCAGCTTCATATTAACGCTGCGCGCAACAACAACGCGCGCATGTTCGGCAAGCTCGGCCCGGATACGGGATTCGATTCCATTAACGACAGCTCGGTGGCTTACCCGCTGTCTCGTCTGCTCGACGCGCTTGATTCGGACGACCTGTTGCCGAATACGATCGTTTATTCGCTTAACGCGAACGACAACGACGTGCTCGGCGCTCTAATTGGCTGCTATCAAGGCGGCGGCGTACCGGGCAAGATTCAGCTCGGCTCGGCATGGTGGTTCAACGATACGAAAAACGGCATGCTTGATCAGATGAACGCGCTGGCTAATCTTGGTTTGCTCAGCCGCTTTGTCGGTATGCTGACGGACTCACGCAGCTTCCTGTCCTATACGCGCCATGAGTATTTCCGCCGTATTTTATGCAACCTGCTCGGCGAATGGGTGGAGAACGGCGAAGCGCCTGCCGATCTGGAATTGCTCGGTGATATGGTGCAAAATATTTCGTACCGCAATGCGAAGCAATACTTCGGTTTTTAACGAAAAAGGATCGAAATAGAGGCCCGAATACACTAAAATGTGTATTCGGGTATTTTTTATTGGAAATGACAATTCGGATAAAGGATTTATAGGATTTGTGTAGAATTTTGTAGATTAATTATACATACTGGTAAATGCAGGTTCTGAATCATTTGACCAGCAAGAACGGACGGGCAACTTACTAAGGGAATGGTGGTATTGTCATGTTAAAGGAACAGATGAGATATTCACGTCTTGCGAATCTCACGAAGTTAATAAATACGAAGCTTGAACTGCGAGACGTGCTTGAGCATGTAACGACGGCCATATCCGAAGAAATCGTAGGTTGCGATTCTGTAGGCATTTATTTACCCCAAGAGGACGGTACTTTTAGAGGTTATGTGGGCAAGCCGGAGGTCATTAACGGTTGGACGCTCGATATGCATGTGATCGACACCGAGATGGATTTGCTTGCAAAAGAAGTCATCGAAACGAAGAAAACGATCTATATTCCGGATACGTCTCAAGATTCGCGGCCGGACCCGAGAGCCGTGCAAGGCTTTCATATCAAATCGCTGCTCGTGCTTCCCATCTCGTTCGAGCAGGAGCTGTTCGGACTTGTATTTCTGTTCGATTACGGCATTCCAATGAACTTGACCGATTCGGAAATACAGACGGTGGAAGCTTATGTAAATATGGCGGCCGTGTCGATCCAAAACGCGAGAAACTTGGCGCACAAAGAAAACTTGATCGCCGAGAAGCAGCTGCTGCTCGACGTCACTCGCGACCTCTCGCTGTGCTCTACGATGCAGGAGAGTCTGGACAGCTGTTTCTTCTATCTCGGCAAGGTGCTGGAGAACGATAATATCGGCGTACATTTGCTCGATCCGATTACGGAAAGCAAAATTAAGCCGGCCAAGCTAAGCAAGGACAGCGACTGGACGGAAGAAGACTGGATGCGCACCCATAGCAAAATAATAATCGACGAAAGCAATGATGAGGTCGTGCAAGAGGTCATTCGGACGAAGAAGGCGGTACTCATTCCGGACGTGTATGCGGACAGCCGTCCTAATCATGAGGTTTGCCGCAACTTCGGAATTAAAGGCATGCTGATGCTGCCGCTCGTGTCGATGGGCGGAGCGCTAGGCTCCATCGCGGTCGTTAAGCTCGATGAAGGCACTCTTCTCTATTCCGAGGCTACGCTTCAGCTCGCGCAATCGATCGTGGACGCGACGGCGTCGACGCTGTCGAACTTGCTCTATATGGAGAAGCAAGAAACGATCATCAAAGAGCGGACCTCTGAAATCACGGTTAAGAATAACGAGCTTGAACGCCTCGTAAGCGAATTGCAGCAGCTCAGCCGAGAGAAGGAGCTTATTCTTAATTCGGCCGGCGAAGGCATATTCGGCTTAGACCTCGATCGCAACATTACGTTCTGCAATCCGGCCGGCGTCTCCATGTTAGGCTACAGCTCTTCCGCCGAAATGATCGGCGAGCCCTCGCGGATTATTTTCAAAGGAAAGCAGCAGGAGCAAAAGTCCTCCGTTCATAAGCAAGAGTCCGACAACAAATGGGACCATTACTATGAGAATGAGCTGTTTTATCGGAAGGACGGTTCCAGCTTTCCAGTCGAAAACGTCATATCGCCAATTAAGGAAGAGGACGAAATCGTCGGCGAAGTGGTCACCTTCAAGGACATTACGCAAAGGAAGCAGATGGAGGAGGAGATTAGGCGTCGGGCCTACTTCGACAGCTTGACCGATTTGCCTAACCGTCTGCTGCTGATCGACAAGCTCAATGAAGGGCTGGTTCATGCGCAGAAGAACGGCGGCAAGCTCGCGGTCCTTTATTTGGACATGGACCGCTTCAAGTTCATTAACGATTCGCTCGGCCACAGCTACGGTGATCTTCTGCTGCGGGATGTCGCCAGCCGGCTGATCCGCTCCGTGCCGAAGGAAGCGACTATATCGCGTCAAGGCGGGGACGAATTCACGATATTCCTGCCGCACATCGAAGGCGAAGACGAGGTCATCGAGGTTGTCCGGCTAGTCGTCGACTGCTTCGCCGATCCGTTCGAGCTGATGGGCCACGAAATTTATATGAAGGTGAGCATGGGCATCAGCATGTATCCCGATCACGGCGACACGACCGAAACGTTGATCAAGAACGCGGATACCGCCATGTACAAATCAAAAGAAATCACCGGCAACAGCTATCATTTCTTCCGAAACGGCATGGATACGAGAACGTTCGAAATCATTAAGCTCGAGAACGATCTGTACAAGGCGCTCGATCAACAAGAACTAGAGCTCTATTACCAGCCGCAAATCAATTACTTGACTGGCCGAATTGTCGGCGTTGAGGCGCTGCTGCGTTGGAATCGCCCTATGAGCGGGCTTGTATCGCCGGATCAGTTCATTCCGATCGCCGAGGAAACGGCTCTTATCGTCCCTATCGGCGAATGGGTGCTGCGAACGGCATGCCGACAATTAAAAGAGTGGCAGCAGCTAGGCTATCCGTTATACAGCATGTCGATTAATTTGTCGGCGCGCCAGTTCGAGCAAAACAATTTGTTTGTTGCCGTCCAATCGGTGCTGCAAGAGGTGGGAATAGCCCCTGACAATTTACAACTAGAACTTACAGAAAATTCAATCATCAAAAACAAAGAAGTAACGTTGAAAACGATGAAGGCTTTGAAAGGGATAGGAGTGAAAATCGCGATTKACGATTTTGGAACAGGATATTCGTCGTTAGGCTACTTGTCCAGTCTGCCGATCGACACGTTAAAAATCGACAAATCGTTCCTACAGGACATTACAAGCGATGACGATCATGCTGCCATCACGAATACGATTATTACGCTGGCGCGGAACTTGAACTTGAGCGTCATTGCCGAAGGCGTCGAAACGAAGGAGCATGTTCGTTTTTTAAGCGATCGTGATTGTTACTTAATGCAAGGCTATTATTTCAGCAAACCAATGACAGCTAAGGAAATCACCGACAATTTTCTCGCGAATGAATATGATAGAGATAAGTGGAGGTAGTGGAATGAGAGCGGCAAGAGCAGTATTGGAGTTATTGAAGGCAAACGGCGTAAAGCATATTTTTGGTATCCCGGCGGGATCGGTTAACGCCTTCTTCGACGAGCTATACGAAATGCCGGAAATCGAACCGGTCGTCACGAAGCATGAAGGAGCCGCATCGTATATGGCGGCTTCCTACGCGAAGTATTCCGGCGGTCTTAGCGTGAGCATTGGCTGCAGCGGTCCGGGCGGAACGAACCTCATTACCGGTGCCGCCAGCGCGATGCGCGAGCATTTGCCGGTGTTGTTCATCACCGGTGCAGTTCCCGTGAGCACGATGGGCCTGAACGCCTCGCAGGAGCTGGACGCAGCTCCGATATTTCGTACCGTGACGAAGCACAGCGTTATCGTCAAGGAAGCGGGCGAGTTACTCTCGGAAGTGGTTAAAGCGTGCCAAATTGCGATATCGGGGGTGCCGGGGCCGGTTCATGTCGCGATACCGATTGACGTTCAGCATGCGAAAGTGGGAGAACCCGACATTCCCCTCCTTCCTCCTAGGAGGCCGATGGTTCCGAAACTGGATGTCATCGAGAAGGCGGCCGGAGCGCTGCTGAATACGAAGGACGGCTGCATACTGGTCGGACAAGGCGTCCGCGGCTCTGTCGATCTGCTGATCGAGCTGGCTGAAATGCTGAACTGGCCGATTATGACGACGCCGCAGGCGAAGGGTTATATTACGGAGCAGCATCCGCTCCACTGGGGCGTATTCGGTTTTGCCGGTCATGAGACCGCCTCGAATCTAGTTACCGAAGGAGCAGGCGGCGCGCTGCTCATCGTCGGCTCGAGCTTAGGCGAGACCGCCACGAACAATTATAACGCAAGCTTGACGAATGGCCGGTTCACGATTCAGCTCGATTTCGACCAGACGGTGTTCAATCGGAAATACGCGATCGATCTTCCCGTGTTGGGCGATATCCGCTTAAGCTTGCTCATGTTAATCGATGAGTTGAAATCGCTAGGATTGTCTGGGGTTAGCGCCAGCGGTCAACGTAAGGCGATTAAGCAGGAGACGCCAGTTACTACGGACGAAGTATATAACACACAAAATGTGCTGCGCCATATTCAGAGCAGCCTGCCGGCTGATATGAGGTATACGGTAGATATTGGCGAGTTCATGTCTTATGTCATTCACCATATGAAGGTGCTGGAGGAGGATTCGTTCGATATCAATGTCCATTTCGGAGCAATGGGAAGCGGGATCGGAGCGGCGATCGGCTCCAAGTTGGCCGAGCCTGACCGGCCCGTCGCTTGCATAACGGGGGATGGCTGTTTCTTCATGCATGGCATGGAAATATTGACGGCCAAGGAGCTTGGCTTGCCGATCTTGTTCATCGTCATGAACAACGCGCGTCTCGGCATGGTCTATCATGGACATTCGCTGCAGTTCAAGCGAACGCACCCATCCTTCGAGCAGGAGCCGATCGATATATCCCGGATGGGTGCGGCGATGCAAATTCCGAGCTACCGCATTAACGATATGAACGATCTGGACCAAGATGCCGTGAACGGGCTTCTGAACTCGAACGGACCGGCTATATTGGAAGTCGCGTTAAAGGATAACGGTACGCCGCCAATGGGTGACCGGGTCAAGTTTCTATCATCCTTCGGCAAATAAGCCTCGTCTGTTGAACTCGCGTATCGCGTCCAAAAGCGCTTTAATCGTGTGTCCCTTGAACGAGTCGGGAACAGCTTTGCCCTCAGGATCGGCATAGCGGAAGCAGATCGATTGGGAATCATACTCGTAGCCCAACCGGGATAGATCTGTAATTAAAGCCGGCGGCGGCTCAGAAGAACCGGCAAGCTCGACGTAGCGGACTGTCGCAGAGATTTKAACGTCCACATCATGAGCTCCGGTATGTACGGCGAACAGATCGTCGCTGCTTTGGATCATCCACCGGCCTTTCGAAAACATCGAAATTTGTTTACCCTCCAGCGCAGATAATGCATCCAGATTAATTCCGAAAAGTTGATTAATCCACCGGCGAATGTCCACGCCGGAAGCCGTCTTTCGGTCGGAGCTTTCGATATAAGCTTCAAAAGCGGCGCTAGGCGAGCTTTTATAGGCTCCAGTTTCAGTGTCAGTGTCAGTGTCAGTGTCAGTGTCAGCAGCAAGAAAGGGCATCAATTCTAGCTGTATAGCAAACACTTGCCTTACGACCGCGATAATGACTGCGCCGCTAGCACCGGATTCATAGGTCTCAAGCAGCTTGTCCATTTGTTCCGACTTCGTCATCATTGTGCATGCCTCCCATCTATGTCATATTATAAGGGATGGCAGTGATGTCTCATAGAGAAAGATTACCGGTACAAGCTCGTCATATACCGGAGCATTTGAGGACCGGCAATGTTAGCGGCTATTCCGAACAGCTCGGAGTTTGCCGTTTTTTTGCATACTAAATAAAAGGCGAATCCGCCGATCAGCTCGAAGGCGATAAATTCTCTCCATTTCCAGGCGGGAACGACGTAGACGGTAAATTCTTTCGTAGGTGGGGTTCGCTTTTTCAACGTGATACAACCTCCGGCTATCGGGCTCTAATCAATCATATAAGCGTATGCGGGGCGGCTTATCCAACATTCGACCTTTCAACAAAGCTTCGTCCCGTCATTCAACTAGAGGAGTGTATTCGATATGACGAAAACAACAAAAACCGTATTTGTATCAGGAGCGGATCGCGGTGTCGGACTGGCGCTGGCATCGGTATGGCTCGGCAAAGGTTATACGGTATTCGCCGGCCAATACGCGGAGGGGACGCAAGGGCTGTCTGAGCTGCAGCAGCAATACGGCGAGCAGCTGCATATTGTGCAGCTTGATGTGTCGCGTGATGAAAGTGTTGCCCAGGCGGTAAGCTATGTGGCAGACCGCGCAGGTCAGTTGGACCTGCTGTTCAATAATGCGTCGATTCTAGGCGATATTCAGGCGAAAATTACCGATGAGCTGAACTACGCGGAGATGATGGGCGTGTTCAACGTCAATACGCTCGGAAGCTTGCGGATGAGTCAGTCCTTCATGCCGCTTCTTCTGAAAGGCGAGACGAAGATGATCGTGAACATATCGTCGGAAGCGGGCAGCATAAGCAACTGCCATCGCGATAGCTGGTATGCGTATTGCATGTCCAAAGCGGCGCTTAATATGCAGTCGAAGCTCGTGCATAACGGCTTCAAGCCTTTGGGCGGCCGCGTACTCGCCATGCATCCGGGCTGGGTGCAGACGTATATGCAGGGCAAGCTGGACGCGAATGCAGAGCTGACACCAGAGCAATCCGCTGCTTCCATTACACGCGTCGTCGAAGAGAAGCTGGCGCAGCCTCAGTCGCAAGCGGAATGCGAATATGTCGATTATAACGGCACGGCTATGAACTGGTAGTTTATAATAGGAACGAGATTGGAAGGAATAGAAAGGGGATTAGTGATGAGCGATAAGATTCGAGCAATGGTGTTTGGCGACAATGAGCGCGCGCCGTATCATCCGCTTCATGCGATAGAGAAGGAACTGCAGGCGATTCTGGGCGATCGCTTCGTCCTGGAAGCAACCGATGACTATGACCGATTACACTCTGCTTCGATTGGCCAATACGATCTATGCGTCTCGTATGCCGATTGCTGGGAGGAGAAGCTGACCGATGCGCAAGTTGCCGGACTTGTCGCTTTCGTGGTGCAAGGAGGCGGCTTGCTCGTCATTCATAACGGCATATCGGTGCAGAATCGGCATGAGCTGCGCCAGTTGATTGGCGCTAAGTTTCTCGGACATCCGGAATATCAGCGGCTGAAGTTCCGTTACGCGGACAACAGTCATGAAATATGGACAGGAGCTGAGCCGTTCGAGATGGATGAAGAGCCGTATATGTTCGAGATGGACTCTTTCATCGAGACAGAGTTGCTCATGACCTATGAGATGGACGGAGAATTGTATCCGGCAGCATGGGCGCATAAGCACGGACTTGGCCGCGTTGCCTATTTGATGCCGGGCCATCATGCGCCGTCGTTCGCGAACCTTCCGTATCGCGGCCTCATTGCGAGCGCGGCGATGTGGGCGGCTCGTTAACGGGAAGCGGCAAGCACCTAGTCGTTAAGCTAAGACGATAACAGACCAACAGCAAGAAGGAGCCTGCATATGAGCGAGCCTATGTTACAGACGAAGCAGCAAGCCATAAGCATGATGAAATTATGGTCTTTTTTTCTGCCATTAGGCATTTCGGCAAGTTTGGTCACCATTTCGCACGTAATTATTAATAGTACATTAAGCAGAGCTGCTGACCCCGAGCGGATAATCGCCAGTTATGCGGTCGCGATGAGCCTGCTTGCAATTACGGAAAGGCCGGCCGTTCTGCTCCGTCAGACCTGCTCTACACTGGTTCGGGATAAACGCTCCTATACGTCGACGCTTACCGTCGCACAGCTTGTGTTTGCCAGCATTATGATAATGGGGCTGTTGATCAGCTATACACCGCTCGGGACATTCATATTTAAAGACGTATTCGGAGTCGGTGAGGACAGTGTGGACGATGTTCTTCGGGTCTATCAGGTGCTTATGTTCGTAAGTATATTTTCGGGGATTCGCTGTTTTTACCAGGGCGTTATCATTTATAATTTGCGCACCAAGTGGCTGACGATCGGCATGGCAGTCCGACTCGCCGGTATGTATATGCTCTCGCTGTATTTTATCCATACCGGGGTGCACAGCGGCGTTGTCGGAGCGTACATCTTCTTATTCGGCATGATGATCGAAGCGGCGGTCAGCTTCATGGAGGGGCGTTTGCTCGTACGCAAAATGCCGGACAAGCTGGAGGATCATACCACTAAGACCAAAAGTCATGTTTTCTCTTTTTACCGGCCGTTATTGTTCTCTTCCCTTATTTCGGTGTGGATCGGTCCGGCGATTAATGCGATGCTGGGCAAAACGTGGAATGCCGAGCTGGCCATTTCTTCCTTTGCGATCGCAGCCAGTCTCGTTATGCTGCTCAGCAGTTTTTTTAGCTATTTTCATCAAATCGTAATCAATTTCTATCCTATCGATCCCGGTGCGGTTCGTCGATTTACGCTAATGCTAGGTTTCGTGCCCGCACTGTTAATGGGGCTCATAGCCTTTACGGATTTAGGCGTTTTTTTGCTGGAGCATGTTATCGGCGTACACGGCCGATTGCAGGCAGAAAGCATTCGGGTATTGCAAAGCTTCGTGCTCTTCGCGCTCGTGATGCCTTGGCTTGATGTCCTGAATGGACTCGTATTCGTACGCAGACAGACGAAACTTATTATCGGCTCCCAAATCTCGAATCTAACTTTCACGATCATCACGCTTATCGTTTGTACCTGGCTTGCTCCCGAATGGAACGGGGCAATCGGAGCTTGGGCGCAGTCGCTCGGCATGATGGCGGAGCTCATATTCGTTGCATTGGCGCTGCGATTTATTAAAACGGATGAACCCGTTCCTGCTGCAGCAAGAGCGGCAGTCTGATAGGTCGCTATGTCATTTAGCACATAATAAAGGGGCGTCGATCCAATGATCGACGCCCCTTCTATGTGGCCGGGTTATGCGAGGAGGCTGCTCATTTCGCGGCGCAAAATATCGATCATAAGATCGCTGTGCTCCTGCGCCACAATAAGCGGCGGCATTAGCCGGATAGCAGAGGGCTTGGGCGCATTGATGAGCAAGCCTGCATCTTGGCAAGCAGCAGCAAGCTTCGGCCCCAGTCCTTCTGGGACGTCGAAGGCGAGCAATAGCCCTTTGCCGCGAATGTTCGAGATCGGCAGGTCAAGCGATAGGCCGCTTAGCTTGACCTTCAAGTACTGCCCTTGAAGCTCGGCATTGCGAGACAGGTTACTCTCGACAATTTCTTTTACGACCGCGTATCCCGCAGCCATCGACAACGGCGCTCCGGTGTAGGTGCCGCCTTGATTGCCTTGCTCGAAAATATCGTATTTGTCGGTAGTCAGCATCGCCGACAACGGGAAGCCTCCGCCGATTGCTTTGCCCAGCGTCAAAATATCGGGCTTAATCCCGTAATGCTCAAAGGCGAACAGCTTGCCGGTTCTGCCAAGTCCGGTCTGTATCTCGTCGATGATAAGCGGCATGCCGTACATATCGCAGATCTTGCGCAGTCCATACAAGTAAGCTTCATCGACGACGTTAACGCCGCCTTCGCCTTGAATGAGCTCGAGCATAATCGCGCATGTATTGTTATTGACGGCGGCGAAGCAGGCATCCAAATCGTTGATTGGCACATGCTTGAAGCCGTCTACCTTCGGAGCGAATAACGTCTCCCATTCTGGCTTGCCAGTTGCCGACATCATAGCAAGCGTACGTCCATGGAAGCCGTTCTTAACGGTAATGATCTCATAAGCGCCGTTCATCTTCTTAGCGCCATGCTTTCTTGCCAGCTTAATGGCGCTTTCGTTAGCCTCAGACCCGCTGCTCGCGAAGAACGCTTTATCCATGCCGCTAATATGCGTTAGCAGCTCAGCGAATTGAATCATCGGCTTGTTGTAGTATGCAGGGCTTGCATGCACAAGCGTTCCCGACTGCTCGGCAAGCGCCTCCCGAAGCACCGCCGGCGAGTGGCCAAGCGCATTAACGGCCCATCCTGCAATAAAATCAAGGTAACGCTTGCCTTCTGTATCCCACATAAACATGCCTTCTCCGCGTTCCATTACAATAGAAGGACGTTTGGTCGTAAAAAGTATCGATTTATCGGCTTCGGCCAGCAAGCCGGTTGTCTGTGTTGTTACAGCTGTTTCTGTTTGAATCATAAATATTCACCCGCTTATTCAGATTATTGTATAAATATACATTACACCGTATTTATATGCAATAGTTCGTGAAGTAATTCTTAACGAGCGTGGTTGGATTTTAGACTGGATTTCGTCCATTCAAATGAGGCGAACTACTCCAAAATATAAGTTTGAATGGATCTGGTACAGGCTAATGAGTCCATTTAGGCGGATGCGAGCTAGATAGACGGATTAGGCTGTATAAAATCCACTCAAAAGTAACAGAATTGCTGTAACCCTCTAGTTCATTGGACAAAATCCACTTTAACGGCTTCAGTAGCTTCCTACATAGGCAGCCATCATGCAGCTATCATCTGACGGGACGGGGAGGGATGCCTCTCATTCGCTATTTATGACAGCGCTATCATGTTATGATCAACTTAACCATAAATGAGCAGGGAGGATGAACGAGAGATGAATACGTGGAACGGGGATGCGCTTCTTGATCGGTTGTATGAGGATGCGGTGAACAAGCATAAGATGCAAGCTGCTGGGGAGACTTGGACGCAGCGAAAAGAGAAACTGAAGCAGACGCTTCGTAAGACAATCGGCGAGTTCGAGCGTAATGAGGAGCATGAGCCGCATCTGCTGGAGCGCGTCGAATGCGACGGTTATATTCGCGAGCGAGTGGAGCTGTCGGCGACGCCGGGCGTTTCTTATGCCGCGTATGTCCTCATTCCGAAGGAGGCGAGAGGTCCTCTGCCTGGTGTTCTGGCGCTGCATGGTCATGGTTACGGAAGCCGCGAAATCGTCGGCCTGCTGAAGGATGGAACGCAGGATGAAGGCATACCCGGCATACACCAGCATTTCGCGGTTCAGCTTGTGAAGCGCGGGATGATCGTTATCGCACCTGACGTGATCGGCTTCGGTGAACGCAGGCTGCTTGCCGATTTGGCTGCGAATCCGGAAGCGCCGAACTCTTGCTATCGTCTGTCGACGCAGCTTATGATGCTCGGCAAGACGCTTACCGGACTACGTGTCGCAGAAGCGCTTCATGCGTTTCGTTATGTTGCCTCGCGCCGAGAAGTGGATGAAGATCGGGTTGGCGTCATGGGCTTCTCGGGAGGCGGTCTAATCGCCTATGTGTGTGCTGCTTTGGAAGAGAGGATCAGCGCCGCGGTGCTAACGGGCTTCACGAATACGATTAAAGACAGTATATTCGCTGTGCAACATTGCATCGACAACTACACACCGGGTCTGCTCGAGCATGCGGAGCTGCCGGAACTGATCGGCTTAATTGCGCCGCGTCCGTTGTTTCTGGAATCGGGAGAGAAGGATCCGATCTTCCCTGTTGCCGGATTCCATAAGGCGGCCGCTCGAATTGAGGCAATCTACGATAGGGAGGGTGCGGCAGACAAGCTGGCGCAAGACGTTTTCCCTGGCGTTCACGAAATAAGCGGAAGGTTTGCATACGACTGGCTGAGGGACACACTCTCCAAATAATGCTCCTATGTCTTCTTCTCCTCTATGATTCGCTTTGCATACTGATTCGGGGGCATACCGACATGTTTCTTGAACACTTTGCTGAAGTAATAGGGATCGTTCAAACCAGTTAAATAGCCGATCTCGCCAAAAGTAAGGTCGGTTGTCTCGATGAGCTCCTTCGCATGCTTGATTCGTACTTGATTGACGTATTGGGTAATCGTTTGCCCCGTCATCGCTTTGAAGCAACGATTCAAATAATCATAGTTGCCCTCGAAGGCCGATTCGATTTGATGACTCGTTATTTTGTGCGGGTAGTTCTGATGGATATAATCGAGCAGACCGTTCACCTTGCCAATCGATTTGGCAGGGTAACGGTCATTTCTTTGCAGCTCGTCCATGAAGTTGTCCCGCGACAGCTCGATCAGCAGCTCCGTGAACCGCAGAGCGGTCAAGCTGTGGTTGTAATGCTTGCGCCTATACAGCTGCAGCATGTCGTTCATAGCGAGAAGCGCCTTGCGGAACCTTGCTTTGTCCGTAATCGCATGGCTTTTTGGAAAGCAGCAGTCATATTCGGACACAAGCGGATGGACAGGTTTTCCCTCTAGAAACGGCGACTGATCGTGATGAGCGATAAAATATTGAGCCAGCGCCTTCATATCCTCCACCTGAAGCGTTCTAATGTCCCCATGCTCGAAGTGAATATAATAATAATCGCATAGATCATGTTCCGTGCCTTCATGCTCCATATTCGGTTCAAGCACGTATATATCGCCTTTCCGCAGCACGAAGGAATGGCCATTCTCCTTCATATGCAGCTCGCCGCTCTTGATGAAATAGAGGACGTATTCGTCCGTAATCCGTTTGAAGTGAAGCCAAGGGCTCTTATACGATATGAAGCCTACCAGACGAATTCTTGGCACGATTTCGATATTGATCGCAAGCAAGCGAACACCTCCGTCATAACTTCAAAAGTCGGTTTTGTACAAAAAGAGTCTGTATCTTACATTCCCGTTCATTCTATCACAATCTATACTGGGGTTGTATTCGCAGCCGACATTGAAACGGGGGATAACGAGTGAAGAAGTTAAAGATTGGCGTTATTGGACTAGGCGGGATTGCTAACTTTCATATCGAGGGCATACAGGCAAGCGAGGATGCGGAGCTATGGTCGATTTGCGACGTTAATGAAGAAGCGCTTGCTTCAAGGGGAGAGCAGTTGAATATTCCGGAGGAGCGCCGCTATACCGACCATAAGCTGATGCTCCGAGATATCGAGCTCGATGCGGTGACGATCGGAACGCCGAACAGCAACCACTTTGATGCAGCATACGACTGTATTCAAGTTGGCAAACCTTTTGCGCTAGAGAAGCCAATCGCGCTCAATGAACAGGAAGCGATTACGCTGCGGGATGCTCTAATTCAAAACCCTGTACCGCATATGGTGTGTTTCTCCTATCGGTATAAAGCGGCCGTTCGCTATGCGAAACAATTAATTGAGAAGGGCGAGCTTGGATTCGTCCACCATGTATACAGTCAATACTTGCAAAGCTGGGGGCTGAACGAAGACATTCCGCTCGTATGGCGATTCCGCAAAGACTTGTCAGGCTCGGGGGCGCTCGGTGACTTAGGCTCGCATATTCTTGACCTCCATCGTTTTCTTGTCGGGGAAACGGTACGTGTTATAGCCGATGCAGGCACGATCGTGAAGGAGCGTAATCGGATTGGAGCGGAAGGTAAGGGTGCCGTTGATGTCGATGATTTCTGCCATGTGCTGGCTCGTTTCGAGAGCGGAGCTTCCTCCTCGATGAGCATTTCGCGGTTCGCGTACGGACGGGGCAATTATCAGCAGGTGGAAGTGTACGGGACGAAGGGCGCGCTTTTGTATAACCTCGAAGAAGAGGATACGCTTCAAGTGAAGTTTGGCGATGAGCAGCAGTTCCGTTCCGTGGATATTCCCGACGATTGCCGTGTCGGCCAGATGCAATCTTTTTTTGATTTATTGCTGGGTAAAGGCGACGGCTTAGATGCGACCATACAAGACGGATTCATCAACCAATTAACAATCGATCGCATTATTCAATCGTTCACCGAAGAAAAATGGGTATCAATCACACCCGTGGAGGCAGCTAATCATGGCTAATATAAAAGTAACCGTATGGAATGAATATCGGCATGAGCGCGTGAACGAGCATGTGGCAAGCATATACCCTGAAGGTATTCATAATGCTATTGGCGGGTATTTGAAAACGCAAGCGGGTGTTGAAGTGCGGACCGCCGTGCTGGATGATCCCGATCATGGCTTAACGGACGAGGTGCTGGCGAATACGGATGTGCTTATCTGGTGGGGGCATCTGGCGCATGGAGAAGTAAGGGACGACATCGTGGCGAAGGTTCGCGATAAAGTGCTGGACGGCATGGGGCTGATCGTCCTTCATTCGGGCCATGGCTCGAAAATATTCGAATCGCTGCTCGGCACGAAAACGGGCGCGCTGAAGTGGCGCGACGATGGCGAGAAGGAACGGATATGGGTAATCGAGCATGGTCATCCGATTGCGGAAGGTCTCGACCAGTATATCGAGATTCCTAAGGAAGAAATGTACGGCGAGCGCTTCGAAATTCCGGCACCGGACGAGCTTGTGTTTATCTCTTGGTTCGAAGGCGGAGAAGTGTTCCGCAGCGGCTGCTGCTACCGCAGAGGCAAGGGCAAGCTGTTCTACTTCCGCCCGGGGCATGAAACGTTCCCGATCTATCACCAGCCGGAGATCCTGCAGGTCATCGGCAATGGCGTTCGATGGGCTGCGCCAGTTAAAGGCGCGAGCGTCGCATATGGACGCGTCGCTCCGATCGAGCCGATCGGTAAGGCGGACTAAGGTTTATACAGAGGAAGGGCGTTCCCGTCTCAGACGGGAACGCCCTGTATTTTTTCTAAAGGTTATCCATAGCCATAGCCGTGTAGAAATGCTTCCTTAGAAGCGACTTGTCTTGTTGACTATGCGATTGCTTGCAGAGCTCTGCCATTCGGAAATTAACGGGAAAACCTCCCGTTAAATTGTCAATCTAGGCGTCGTTGATTGAAATAACTGGAGTTACTCCCTTTAATATCGAACTAATCCCCACTAGAGGAGGAGAATGGCTTAATTAGAAGGAGAAATTCCAGTTATTACATTCAAAACGGTTACTCACGAAGAATTAACTGGAGTTTTTCCAGCTAATTGATCGAACCTATACCAACAGACCAGCGCAGCCTCCATCTCATGGTGTCTTATATTTCTACAAACACAGAAATATAAGACACCACTTTATTTCGCTCCATAACTCGTTTAAGAAACATGAGTAATATCCGACACCATAAGCACAATGTAAACGGTTTCTTGAAACCGCCTTTCAACTCATAATGAGGAAGCAACGCACATATGAGAGGGAGGGTCTTACACAATGAAAAGGTACAAAAAGATTTTCTTCGTGGTTCTGGCAGCGGTAACGGCATTCACGATTACGGCTTGCAGCGGCAACAGCGGAAACAATGTGAACAACACGCCGGCCGACACCGGGGGCAACAACAAGCCGACAAATGAAAGCGGGAACAAGCCGCAAACGGACGGCAAAAAAGTAACAATCGAATATTGGCACACGTACAGCGACCAGGAAGAGAAGGTGCTTACGGAAGAAATCAAGCCGCTGTTCGAGAAGCAGTATCCGAACATCGAGTTGAAGCTGACGCGCATGCCGTATGAAGGATTGAAGGAGCAGGTTATTGCCGGCGTAGCGGGCGACGCGGCTCCCGACCTGATGCGGATGGACATTATCTGGGTACCGGAATTCGCGAAGATGGGCGCGTTGCAGGATATTAGCCAAATGGACGGGTTCGAGGATCTGAAAGTCAACCTATTCGAAGGGCCGATGCAAACGAACGCATATAACGGCGGCTACTATGGCGTGCCTCTGAATACGAATACAAAAATCGCGATATACAACAAAGCGATTTTGGATGAAATCGGCGTAGCGCAAGCACCGGCGACTATCGATGAGCTGGTCGCTGCGGCGAAGCTTGCGGTATCCAAAGGCAAGCCGGGCGGCATCACCATCGGCGGCGCCAACGTGTGGGCGGCATCGCCTTACTTCTGGAGTCTCGGCGGCACGCTGACGAACGAGGATTACACGAAGGTTGATGGTTTCTTGAACAGCCCTGCCAGCGTGAAGGCGCTGGAGACGATCGTGCAATGGAACAAGGATGGACTCGTTACGCCGACGATTCTCGGCGGCGAACCGGGCGCATGGGACGGCATGAAAAACAATGATTACATGATGATCGACGACGGACCTTGGTTCTACAGCATTCTTATGAACGAAGCGGAATCGGCGTTCAAGCCGCTCGAGCAAACGGTTCGCGCATTGATACCAGCCGGCGACGGCGGCAGCCGCTCCGTCGTAGGAGGCGAGGATCTCGTTATCTTCGCGAATTCGAAAAACCCGCAGGAAGCATGGACGTTCGCGAAGTGGATGCTCGGCGAAGAGCCGCAGAAGATTATGAGCAAGCTTGGCCTCATTCCAACGAACAAAACAGCAGCTAACGATCCGTCATTCCTCGAGACCCCATTTGTTGCCGAATACGTGAAGCAGCTTGAGACAGCGCTGCCGCGCACGCCGATTCCGCAATACGGCGAGATGGAATCGATCATAAACCTGGCGTTCGAGAAAGCAGTCCGCGGCGAGCTTGATGCCAAGACAGCGCTGGACGAAGCAGCGAAAAACATCGAAGCGATTCTCACCAAATAAGCAATCAACTAACTTACGCATTCTCAATCACTGAGGCCTTCTTCTTCATCCCAGGCGGAGAGAAGAAGGCCTCCCAATTGAGCGAGAAGGAAGGAGTTTCCCTATGTCTACTCCAGTGACGGGTCAGCCGATATCCGGGCATATCCCTGCTAGCTTGCGGATCAAAAAAGGATTGAAGCAATGGATGCTGGTGCTGCCGTTCATCTTTCTGGGCGTCGTTGGCACGGCTGTGTTCGTCATCTACCCGATGATTCGGAACATCCTCATCAGCTTCCAAGACTACAGCATCATGCCGAACGCGGAAAATCCGTATGTCGGGTTCGACAACTACGTATCGGCCTTCACTGATCCGAACAACAAAGTGTTAATGGCGATCCGCAATACGTTTCTGAACGTCGCGGTGACCGTACCGATCAACTGGCTGCTCGCGATCGTGTTCGCCGTACTGATCAACCTTCATTTTGTGAAGCAAAAAATCGTCTTCCGGACGGTCTACTACTTGCCTATTATTACTTCATGGATCGTCGTTGCGTTCCTGTTCCGATTCCTGTTCGCGGGCGGCGAATACGGCTTGGTTAACTACATTTTCTATAAGCAGCTCGGCATCTTTAATGAGCCGATCAATTTTCTCTCCAACTATTGGTCGGCGATGATCGTCATCTGGCTGTTCCACATTTGGAAGACGGTCGGCTGGGGCGTCGTCATTTATTTGGCAGCGTTGCAGGGGATTTCGAAAGAGTATTACGAGGCTGCCGCTATCGACGGGGCAAACGGCACGAAGCAGTTCTGGAGCATAACCGTCCCTATGCTAGGACCGGTAACGGCGTTTGTCGTGATCAACTTGATCAACGGCGCATTCAACTTTTTCCCGCAGGTGTACTTTATTACGAGGGGCGGGCCGATGGATCAAACCCAGACGCTGCCGAGCTTAATGTATATGCAAGCGTTCAAAAACTTCAACTTCGGTTATGCATCCGCGGTAGCCGTCATGATGGGGATCGCCGTCTTCCTGCTGACGTATACCCAGATGAAAAAATTCGGCAATCAGCGTTTTTTGTAAAATAACGCTAGGGAGGGATAGCAATGAAGACAAATTGGCATATTCAGCTGCTCGTTTACGCAATTATCATTTTAGGTGCTTTGGCCTTCCTGTTTCCCTTCGTCTATATGATAATGACGAGCTTCATCAAGGGCGCCTATTCGCTGCCGCGGCCGAAAGAAGTGTTCTCGGTCGTTCCGGACTTATACAATTACAAGCTGGTGTGGAGCAGAAATAATTTCGCGCGTTATTTTCTGAACAGCTCGCTTGTGACGATCGTATCGATGGTCGGCAGTCTGTTCCTCGGCTGCTTGACGGCATATGGCTTCGCGAGGTTTACGTTTCCCGGCAAAGAGTTTCTGTTTCGCACGTTTCTGCTGACGATGATGATTCCGGGCGTCATCAATATTATCCCGCAGTTCCTGATCATCAAATCGCTTCATCTGATCAACACGTATTGGGGGTTATGGCTCATCTACATCGGCGGCGGGGTCGTCGGTAGCACGTTTTTCTTGCGCGGCTTCTTCMAAAGCATACCGAAGGAATACGAGGAATCGGTGCTCATCGACGGCGGGGGCAACTGGCGGATTTTCTGGAATATTTATTTGCCGCAGTCGATGCCGGCCATCGCGACGCTCGCCGTTCTCTCGTTCCAGGGCACATGGGAGGAATATTTCACAGCTCTGGTCATTATTAAGGATGAAGCGATGCGCACGCTGCCGATCGCGCTCCTCATGTTCAACGACAAATACGCGACGAATTACTCATGGGTATTCGCGGCTTCGATTATTGCGCTCATTCCGACCGTGCTGCTCTATATCATTTTCCAGAAACGGTTCGTGCAGGGCGGATTTAACGAAGGCGGCGTGAAAGGTTAATGCCATCGATAAGAACAGGAGATCAAGAATGAAATTGAAACTTATGAAAATAAAATCATTATCGTTGCTGCTCGTCGGCTGCGTTGCTGCGATGTCCGCGGCGGGCTGCAGCAGCGAGCTGAAGCTGAACGCCGAAACCGTACAGAGCCAAAGCTTCATGACGAAGCTTTCTACGGATAAGGCTGCATATCGTCCTGGCGACAAGGTACAATTCACGCTTGATCTGAAGGAAGACCGGTCCGGTTCGAAGATCATCGTTCAATATCGCCATCTCGGCGAACAGGTCGGCAGGCAGGAAGTGAAGCTGGACGGCAAGCAAGCCGCTTGGAGTTGGACGCCTCCGAAGGAGGATGGCAAGGGCTACATGGCCGAAGTATTTCTCACAGAGAAGGGCAAGGCTGTGGATCATTTTAACGTCGCGGTTGACGTCTCCGCAGATTGGAGCAAGTTCCCGCGTTACGGCTACTTGGCTGATTTCCATGCGATGTCTGCGGATGAACAGAAGGCCGTTATCGAGCGCTTGAACCGATTCCATATTAACGGCATCCAGTTCTACGACTGGCAATACAAGCATCACGAGCCGCTCCAAATGAACGGGAACGAGCCGGCCGCCGAGTGGCTGGATATCGCGAATCGTCCCGTTGCTTTCGATACCGTTAAAGGTTATATCGATCTTGCCCATGAACGGAACATGATGGCGATGAACTACAACTTGCTGTTCGGCGCATACGAAGGCGCGGAAGCCGATGGAGTGAAGCGGGAATGGGGTCTATTCCGCGATCCGACGCAGACGAATCAAGATAAACATCCGCTGCCGGATAGCTGGGCTAGCGATATTATGCTCTATGATCCCGCTAACCCGGAATGGCAGAACTATCTAATAGAGAAGGAAATCGAAGTATTCAAGCAGCTTAGTTTTGACGGTTGGCATGTGGATCAGCTCGGCGACCGCGGTGCGCTATGGAATGGCAAGGGCGAATCGGCCAAGCTCGCCGAAGGGTACGTTTCCTTCCTGAAGGCGGCTAAGGAGAAGCTGAATACCGATTACGTCATGAACGCGGTCGGCCAATACGGGCAAGCTTTCCTTGCTGCGCAGGCACCGTTAGAGTTTCTGTACACGGAGGTATGGGACGCGCATCCGAAGTATATGAACTTGAAGGACATCATCGATCAGAACAACAAGTACGGCAAGGGCAAGCTGAATACGGTGCTGGCTGCTTACATGAACTATGATCTGGCTAATTCGGCGGGACAATTCAATACGCCTGGTGTTCTGCTTACCGACGCCGTTATTTTCGCGGCGGGGGGCTCGCATCTGGAGCTGGGCGAGAACATGCTGGCGAAGGAATATTTTCCGAACCTTAACTTGAGTATTCCGGGCGAGCTGGAGGAGCAGCTTGTTCGTTACTATGATTTTATGGTCGCCTATCAAAATGTTCTTCGCGACGGTGTTGAAGATTCTGAGCTAGAGGCGGAAGGGCTAGACGATGCCCAGCTGTCAACTGCTCCCGAGCTTAATAAGGTATGGTCATTCACTAAGAAAAAGGGTGATAACGATATCGTCCACTTCATTAATTTCACCGATGCGACGACGCTGGAATGGCGCGATAATGAAGGCAAGCAGGCCATTCCTAGAGAGCTTAAGGACGTCCGGATTGCCCTCCCCACAGGGAAAGAGGTTGCGAGCATTCAGTTCGCTTCGCCCGATTATTACAACGGATCAGCGGTCGAGCTGTCGTTCGAGCAGAAGGACGGCGTCGCAACATTCAAGCTTCCGGGCCTGAAGTATTGGGATATGGTGACGGTGAGCTACAAGCAATAAAAGAATTGCCAAAGCGATGGCGGGAAAGCCCGAAACGCTTTGGTTTTTTCTCTTTTAAACAATGGCGAATGAGGTAAACTAGACTTATCTCGAATAGTAAGGGTGGACTTACGTATGCTGCGCTTTGAACGAATCAGAAACCGATATGCTTCCAAGGTCATTATCGCCTTTTTGTTCATTATATTGATCCCTACTACGTTGTCGGGATTCTCTTTTTACTTGGAATCTACCGCGCTTGTCAAAAAAAACGTAAGGGCTTCCACGGTGCAGTTGACGAAACAGACCGCGGACGCGCTATCAACCATGATCAATGCGGGCAGCGACACATCGGATTTGATCTATAGCGACTTGCAGGTTCAGCATACGGCTATGCATTACGCGACGAGCCCGTTGAATGAGCAAGTAGAGATGTCGAAATCGACGAATACGCTGCTTCGAAATATTGCCTACTCCAGCTCCTTTGTCAAAATCGTTTATATATTGAAGGATAGCGGCGTTGGCTGGGGTAGCGGCACTTTCTCCACGTCGAAGCTGAAGAAGGCTGAGCTGGCCGAGCTGGACTGGGTGAAGAAATCGAAGCAGGAAGACGGCAAGCTTGTCTGGCAGCCGCTTCGCAGGGATCTCTTTAGCGGGGGCGGCGAGAACACGGAGCTGGTGCTGCCGGTAAGCCGTGTCCTAAAGGATTTCGATACGCTGAAACAGATTGGGCTGCTTGTAGTCAACATGAACGGCAGATCGGCAGTCAACACGATTGGTCAAGTGAAGCTCGGCGAAACGGGGCGTTATACGGTCGTCGATTCGGAGGGAGTTGTCATGATTGACACCGATCTGACGCGAATCGGCAAGCCGGTAGCTGAGCGTGATCTTCATGAGCTTATTGTCGGCAATGACGAGGTCGAATTCGAATATGACAATAATGGCGTTCCGTATTATGGCGTCAAGCAAATGCTGAGCAACGGTTGGATGCTTGTCGGTACGGTGCCGACCGTGGAGATTACGGGCGCGCTCGATAAGCTGCATACGCGCATTCTGATTACATCGGCGTGTTTCGCGCTTATGGCCGTCCTTATCGGGCTATTGATTGCCAAGAAGGTGACAAAGCCAATTAAGCAATTGACGCTCGAGATGCGGCGCGTGCAGCAGGGTGATCTGACGGTGCGGACGGAGGTCAAGACGTCCGACGAGATCGGGCTAATGAGCAAGCATTTCAACAAGATGCTCGATGAGATCGAACAGTTGATGGAACGCGTTGAAACCGAGCAGAAGGAGAAGCTGGAGGCTGAGGTGCGAGCGGTAACGTATCGGATACATCCTCATTTTCTATATAACACATTAAGCACGTTGCGCTGGCTTATTCGTTCGGGAGAGCGGGAGCGGGCCGATCAAGGACTGGCAGCACTTACTCGGCTGCTGCAGGCGAATATGGGCAAGGACGGACAAATGATTACGATCGAGGAAGAACTGGAGATTATTCAGAAATATTTGGTCATTCTCGAGATGCGTTATGAACATAAGTACGAGCTGGATATTCAGATTGAGCCGGAGCAAAATGGGATTCGAATCCCGCGAATGCTGCTGCAGCCGCTCATCGAAAATGCCGTATTCCACGGCTTCGTCCCGCTCAATCGGGGTGGAAACATAACGGTTGAAGTCTATGGTCGATATCGCGAAGTGCATATCGTTGTGAAGGATAATGGAGCTGGGATAGAAGGCGAGCAACTGAAGCTAATGAATGCCCGGCATGGAGGCATGGAGCAACTCGGCATCGGCTTGCGGCATATTCATGATTCGCTGAGGCTGTATTACGGACCGGCTTCATCCCTCTCCATCATGAGCGAACCGAATGTTGGATCAACGATCCATATTATACTTAGATTTCAGAATTAGCGGCAAGAGGGGGGAAGAAGATGTTTGATCATGTGCTAATCGTGGACGATGAGCCGATTATTCGCAATGGCCTGAAGAGCTTCATCGATTGGGGCGGGCTGGGGCTTATTCTAGAAGGCGATTGCGCGAACGGCAAGGAAGCGCTCGCCGTGCTTCGCGAGAAGCCGATCGATATTCTCGTTACCGATATCAAGATGCCGGTCATGGATGGCTTGGAGCTTACTCGGCAAGCGCTTGCCATTAATCCGTCGATCAAAATCATTCTCATCAGCAGCTATAATGAATTCGAATACGTACGCGAAGGGATGAAGCAAGGGGCGATCGATTATTTGCTTAAGCCGACGCTGGAGGCCGAGGAGCTGATAGCTGTATTGCAAAGATGCAAGGACCTGATTGCTCGTGGCCGCAAGCAGGTCGTGGAGCATCAGCAACTTCTCAAACAGACTGCGCTGCTGGATCGCAAACGGCTGGAGCAGGACGTCATTCGATCACTCTTTTCCGGCAATCCCGGCTTGCGCTTTGGCGATTTATTCGGCATGAACGGCGGTACGTATACATGTGCCTATGTAACTGCCGACGGATTGACGGAATGGCAAGAGACGTATGGGAATTTGCATTTGAGCATGATGTATGAGGATATTCAGACGTTGTTTTACGATTGGTCGGAGATAGGCTGCGCACCGATTATGAGCGGGGAAGGTTTGCTGCTCGTTTATCCCGAGCGGTCACCGAAAGTAGGAGAAGAGAAGACTTTGCTTGCTCGTTTTCAATCGCTAGTGGCTAACGAGCTTTCGATATCCGTTACGATCGGCTATAACGCAGCTGCGGATACGGAATGGCTGAAAACCGGCATGGAAAGAAGCCGTACTGCTGCCATGCGACGGTTTTATGACGGCGTAGGGGGTGTGTATGAATGGGAAGATGGCGAGGAGAAGACGTTAACGCAGCCTAATCTTCGTTCTGACTCTACGGCCCAGGCTGCTATTGACACCTTTATCGAGCGTTGGAGAACAGAGAAGCCATTGCCGGAGCAAGTGAGAAGAGAAGCGTATGAGCTGTTGACGGCTTTATCTTACAAGAACGGCGATTCCAAGATGTCCTTCGACTTCCGTGAGCTTGTCAGGCGATGTGAAACGCTGGGGCAGCTTGAGGCCGCTATTCACAGCTTGTCGGAGGAGATGGAGTCGCCTAATCGGCTGAAGCTTACGGACAAAGGGCATGGCGCGCAATTAATTGCGAAGGCGATGGAATATATTAAGCTCCATTATCGCGAGGAATTGACGCTGCAGGACGTCGCGGATTCCATTCATGTAAGCAAAAGCTATTTGTCGAATCTGTTCAAGAAGCAGTCCGGCCATAATTTTATTGATTATGTGATCGATCTTCGGCTTCATGAAGCGAAGCGGCTGCTTACGGAGAATGAGATTAAGATTTATGAGGTTGCCGAGCGGTCGGGCTTCAACGATGTCAAATATTTTAGCAAGCTGTTCAAGAAAATGACGGGGATGACGCCGGTGGAATATCGCGACAAGCACCAGCAATAAGCAAAATGGCGACGGGAGAGAGCGAAATGGCCGTTAATCAAAAACGAATAAAGATGCTAGTGCTCGCAACGTTGCTGCTCTTTGCTTCCGGCTGCGGGCAACAGTCGATCATAACGGATAAGAGCAGCGTGGCGAGTCTGAACGATAATAAAGTGTATGAAATCGAGTTTTGGCATACGTATAGCGATGCGGAGACGCAAATACTGGAGGACCAATTGATTCCGGCCTTCGAGAAGGTCCACCCGGATGTGCGCGTTCATCCCGTTCGTCAAGCGAATGATAATGAGCTGAAGTATACGCTTATATCCAAGGCATCCTCCGACCGCGCGCCGGATGTTGTTCGGATGGATATTGCATGGGTACCGGAGTTCTCTCAGAGCGGGCTGCTGCTTCCGCTCGGCGACAATCCCGACTATGACGAGGTGATGTCCGCGCTCCAGAGCAATACGGGATCGGCGGGTTATTATGAAGGCCAGCATTACTCGCTGCCGGTCAATATGAATACGAAGGTCGCCATCTATAATCGCGCGCTGCTCAAGGAGGCAGGCCTTACCGATCCGCCTGCGAGTTTCGCGGAAGTCATCGAGCTTGCGAAGAAGCATCGATTCAAGATCGGCATCGGCGGGCTCGACGCGTGGAAGAGTCTTCCCTACATTTATGCGTTAGGCGGTATCATGACGAGCGACGATTATAAGAAGGCTTCGGGGTACTTGAACAGCGATAAGACGATTCATGCGGTTGAGCAGCTTGTCTCGCTGTATAACGAGCAGCTAATCGACCGCAACATCATTAGCGGCGGCGCGGATAACTGGGAGGGCGTGAAGACGGGGCGCATTTTGGTAACGGATGAAGGGCCGTGGTTTTATAGCATCTTCGAGGGGGATGAGTTGAAACGGGCCATTGATTCCACCGTCGCTGTCCCTTTCTCGCCAGATTATGGCCCTGCTTCGATACTAGGAGGCGAGGATTTGGTCATCATGCAGGGAGCGGAGTACCCGGCCCAAGCATGGGCATTCATGAAATGGATGGTGCGGGAGGATTCGCAGATCGCGATGTCGAAGACGGGGCTCATACCAACTAATATGAAAGCGAAGGTAATCAAAGCGCAGGACGACTCATTCATCCCGCCGTTCACGAAGGCGCTCGATCAGACGTTTCTCCGTCCGCCGGTCAAGCATTGGGGCAAGATCGAAGAGATCTATTTGGATTATATGATAAGGATTTTCCAAGGAGAGCTGTCCGCCCGGGAGGGGTTAACGGAAGCGGCCGAGCAGATTGATAAATGGCTGGAATAAGGTATCGCAGCAAAGGCGGCACAAGGACTGATTCCTTGTGCCGCCTTTGCTGTTCGCGCTATAGCTCGAGGCCGGTACCTTGCTTGAAACGTCTGATGACCATATGCGTGTTGACGTTGACAATCCCTTCGAGGGCGTATATTTTTTTGAACAAAAAATGCTCCAATGCCTCTTCATCCTTCAACAACGCATGCATATGCAGAGAGCTTGGGCCGGTCATTTGGTAGATGCTGATGACCTCCGGCTCCTCCGACAAGATAGCGCCGGCCTGCTCCACGAATCTTGGCTCTACGGCAACCTCGAAGAAAGCGGAGATCGCCTGCCCGAGTCTTGTCGTGTTAAGCCGGATGGTGAAGTTTTCGATAATGCCGCTGTCGACGAGCGAATCGACCCTCTTCTGAATGGCTACCCTCGAAAGATTAAGGTGCTCGCCGATCTTGGCGTAGGACATCCTTCCGTTGTCATGAAGCAATCGAATAATTTCTTGGTCGGTCTCGTCCATGTGAGGTAATAACATATTAAATCCACTCCTGAATCGAATTTTTGTAAATGTAGCGTTATGAAACCTTACGTTACTTTTGTGTTAGCTATAGGATTGCAAAGTTACGAATTGATTGTGTTTAATATACCATTAGTAACCAAAATGGTCTATAGATACTGAATTAGTTGACTATTTTGACCGATATCGGTTTACAAAAGTGATTGACGACCCTGAATGTCGCAAATATAATGATGTCATAAAAGATTACATAAGTAAACGTGAATCTGTCGTTTTGGTTACGAATAGCTCAACTATGATTACGAATAACTAACATAAGGGTGTGAAGTGCATGAAGCGACATTTAATTCGTAACGGTACAGTCATGACGATGAATGATTCATCAGAGGTGATTGAGAGCGGCTACGTCTATATCGTAGACGATCGGATTCAGGAGGTTGGGGAATGGCCTCCCGACGGTTCGAAGGATGCACTGCTTAGTGAAGCAGACAACGTCATTGATGCATCCGGCAAAGCGATTATACCCGGTCTTGTGAACGGGCATACGCATTTGTTTCAAACGTTCATGCGCGGCGTATCGGACGACCTGCCCTTAGCGCAGTGGCTTCGCCAAATTATATGGCCGGCGTCCATCGCGATGGAAGAAGAGGACTTCTACTTGGCGGCAATGATCGGCTGTATCGAGAATTTGAAATCCGGTGCTACCTACATTATGGAGCATCATTACGTACACACTCACCCCGGTAACGACAACGCCGTGCTGCTGGCGATGGAACAGTCCGGCATTCGAGGACAAATGGCGCGCGGCGGGGTAGATCTTAGCTATGAGCCGAAGCTCAGAGAGTCCATTGACGAGATATTCGCGAATACGGATGCGCTGCTCGATCGTTGGCAGGGCGCCGCGAACGGAAGAATCGGTATCGCAATGGGGCCGCTTAATTTGTACGGCTGTTCGGAAGAGTTCTTGAAGAAATCGGCCAAGTACAGCGAACGTAACGGTCTGATTACTCATATCCATGTCGCAGAGACGAAGGATCAGATCGACAATACGCTGGAGCGCTTCGGACTTCGGAATCTCGAGCTCGTTGAAGCTGTCGGATTGCTAGGCAAGCAAACGCAGGTCGTCCATGGCATATGGCTGAGCGATGCAGAGCTTGATTTAATTCAACAGAACGAAGCGACCGTCATCCACTGTCCCGTATCCAATATGTATTTGGCTTCCGGCGTAGCCCGAGTCCCCGAGATGCTGGACAGAGGCATTAACGTTGCGCTCGGAACGGACGGCCCAGGCAGCAACAATTGCCAGGATAACTTAGAAGTACTTAAGTTCACGGCGTGTCTTCATAAAGTCGATCAGCTCGATTCGACGCTGCTGCCGCCTATGCAGGTGCTGCAGATGGGGACGAGAAACGGAGCGAAGGCGGTAGGCAGAGAACATGATCTCGGCAGTCTGGAGGCTGGCAAAAAAGCGGATGTCGTCATCATCGATTTGCAGAAGGCGCACATCGCTCCGATTCATCGCGTAAGCTCGGCGATCGTTTATAATGCGAACGGCAATGACGTAGACTCGGTTTTCGTTAACGGGGAGCTGGTCGTAGATCGCGGTAAGTGCGTGTTAGTGGACGAGGATGAAATCATTCGCAGAGCGCAAGCGAGAGTGGATCTGCTCAGACGCAGGCTGGGGACGGAATATCCCGTATTCAGCAGCAAGGGATAATGAAGGCGGGAGGCTGGACCAAGTGAGTGAGACTGGGCATAAAAAAGAAGCGATTGAGAAATGGTTGAAGATCATCGTAGAGGTCGGCTTCTATGCCGGAGCTGTTATCGTCGCTTTGCTTGCTGGCGGACTCGTTATGCTAATCGCAGGCGTGTCGCCCTTTGAGGCTTATCGTCTTATATGGGACGGGGCTGTGGGCGACATGAACAGCCTGAGGGAGACGCTCGTCAAGGCGACGCCGCTTCTGTTCGCGGGCTTATGCTACACCTTCGCTTACCGCTGCGGCTTGTTCAATATCGGCGCGGAAGGGCAGATCTACATCGGCGCGCTGACAGGGACGATTGCCGCCTTGTATATTCCAGGACTGCCCGCTATCGCCCATCTGCCGCTTTGCATTGCTGCGGGAGCTGTAGGCGGCGCCCTATGGTCGGGCATCGCTGGCGCGCTCAAGATCGGCAGAGGGGCGAGCGAGATTATTAATACGATCATGCTCAACTACATGGCGATTTATCTAGTCAGCTTTATGGTAACCGGACCGCTCAAGGAGCAAGGAGGTTCTCTCCCGCAGTCCGCTAGACTGCCGGATACGGCGCTGCTTGGCAAGCTGTTCGATTCGCGGCTGCATTACGGCTTTATATTGGCAGTCGTCATCGCGGTTGTCCTTTATTTTATATTGAACCGCACGGTGTGGGGGTACGAGATTCGATCAGTCGGCTTCAATAAGCAAGCGACGAAGGTAATGGGCATCCCGGTTAATCGCAATGTGCTTCTCGTCATGATGATGAGCGGCGCGATTGCCGGAGTCGGCGGTTACGCGGAGATCGCTGGCGTGCAGAATCGGCTGTTCCAGAACTTCTCGCCCGGCTTTGGCTACGACGGCATTGCGGTAGCGCTCGTCGGCGGCGCGCATCCGCTTGGCAATATAGGCTCCGCCATTCTGTTCGGCGGTTTGCGCAGCGGGGCGAATGCAATGCAGCGGCTGACGGGCACATCCACTTCGCTCGTCTATGTCATTCAAGCGACGATTATTATCCTCGTCGTCTGCAATCGTTATTGGTTCGGCGGGGTGAAGAGAAAGCTCATTGAGGCATGGATGACTAAACTTGGCAAGGCAAGCTTGTCCCGCAGGGGAGATGGCTCAGCGACAGCCCAAGCGGCGTTCAGTCTGAAGAAAGGGGAGGGGAACTAGGATGAGCGAAGACATCATTGTAAGTTTCCTGGCTTCGGCCATTCGGCTCTCCGTACCGCTTCTGCTCGCAGCACTCGGCATTCTGTTCATGTCGCGGAGCGGCATATTGAACATCGGAATGGAAGGGATGGTGCTGATCGGCGCGCTGACAGGCGTCATAGGCGCTTATTATACCGGCAGTGCCGGACTGGGCGTGCTCACAGCTATCGTCGTCAGCGGTTTAGTCGGCCTCGTGTTCGGATTTCTCGTCGTCACGACGGGGGCGGATCAGGTCGTTATCGGAACGGCGCTCAACCTGCTCGGTCTCGGCATTACGACCGTCTTCGGGAGAAGCCTGCTCGGTGTGGGGCAGGAAGCGGTGCAGGTACAGGGCATTGCCGTGGTGAAGATTCCGCTCTTAGGCGACATTCCATATATAGGCGAAGCATTGTTCCATCAGAATGTGCTTGCCTATGTGTCTTACTTGCTCGTACCGATTGTCGCATTTATTTTCTACAAAACGAATTGGGGGCTGCAAGTACGCGCCGTCGGCGAAAATCCGCTGGCAGCGGACACGCTGGGCGTTCGCGTTCACCGTACAAGATATATTTGCTGCATCATCGGCGGCATGCTTGCAGGTGTTGCAGGCTGCTCCCTATCGCTCGGCATATTGAATCAGTTCACGGAAAATATGGTTGCGGGACGAGGGTTCATCGCCCTATCGGCCGTTATCTTCGGCAAGTGGACCCCGGCCGGCACAATGGCTGCCTCTCTGCTGTTCGGAGGAGCGGATGCTCTGCAGCTTCGTTTCCAAACGTTCGGCATCAAAATTCCATATCAATTCATGCTGATGTTCCCTTACTTATTAACGATGGTCGCGCTAGCGTGGTTCTCGGGCAAGAGCAAACAACCAGCGGCAACCGGAGCGCCATACAAGAGTCTGGCTAACCGCAATGGGTAAGACAGTAGAAGCTTGAGGAGGATGATGCAATGGAGATAAAAGCGGAAATCATTTTGGAAACCCGCGAACTGGTGAAGCGCTTCGGCAGCTTCGTCGCCAACGATCGTTTGAATCTATCGATTAGGAAGGGCGAGATACATGCGCTTCTTGKGGAAAACGGAGCAGGCAAGAGCACGCTGATGAACATGCTGTCGGGAATGCTGGCGCCAGACGAGGGCGAGATCTTATTCCAAGCGCAGCCGGTCAAGTTCGCTTCTCCTAGGCAGGCTGTAAACGTGGGGATCGGCATGGTGCATCAGCATTTCATGCTCATTCCCGCTCTGACAGTGGCAGAGAACGTTGTGCTCGGCATGAAGCAGGATCGCAGTCCGCTCTTTCGATTCAAGAAGGCATGCTCCGAGATATGGGAGCTGTCGGATCGGTTCGGGCTCGACATTGACCCTAAGCAACGCGTAAGCGAGCTGTCGGTCGGCCAGCAACAGCGGGTGGAGATCGTCAAAACGCTGTTCCGCGGAGCGGAGTTCATCATTCTAGACGAGCCGACCGCGGTACTGACGCCGCCCGAAGTGCAGGATCTGTTCCGTGTGCTGCGGACGCTGAAGTCAGAAGGCAAGACGGTCATCTTCATCAGCCATAAGCTGCAGGAAGTGCAGGAAATATGCGATCGCGTCTCTGTTCTAAGGCTCGGCAAGCTTGTCGGTACCCATGAGCTGGGCGGTACGACAGCGGCGGAGTTGGCACGGATGATGGTAGGCCGCGATGTTCATGCTCAGATGCGCAAGGCGAGGATTGGGAAGCAGGCGGAGACTCGATTGGAGATGAGAGGGGTAAGCGCGGGCGAAAGCGGCTCCGAGCTGCTCMGAAACATTAGCTTATCAATTCGACAGGGTGAAATACTCGGCATCGCCGGCGTTGACGGCAACGGGCAGAGAGAGCTCAGCGAAGTGCTGCTTGGGCTGAGAAACAAGCAAAGCGGCGTGATTGTGCTGGAAGGCGAGGAGCTTCATCGCCAGCATCCCCGCAGCATGACCGAGCGCGGCGTAGCCTATATTCCGGAGGATCGCCATAAGGAAGGACTTATGCTGCAGATGAGCATCGAGGAGAATCTTATCTCCAAGGAATATCGCAAGCTGCGCTTCAGCAAGACCGGCATCATCAACCGCCGAAAGATGCGCCAGAACGCGGAGGAGCAAATACGCAGCTTCTCGATTAAGACCACGGGCGCGGCCATTCCGATCGGGCAACTGTCTGGCGGCAATCAGCAGAAGGTGATTCTAGCCCGCGAGCTGATGCTGAATCCGAAGGTGCTCGTCGCGATGCAGCCGACGCGAGGCATGGATGTCGGCGCAGCGGAATACGTGCATAAGCGAATTCTCGAGGCAAGGGAGAAGGGCTGCTCGATTCTGCTCATATCGACTGAATTAGAGGAAATCATGGCACTGTCCGACCGCATAGCGGTGCTTTACAAGGGAGAGCTGCTGGACACGATGGATCGGGAAACGGCGGATTTGGATCGTATCGGCATGCTAATGGCCGGCATCCGGCCGAAGTCTTCTTTTGCCATATAGAAGTGTTGCATACAGACAAAAAAACATTATTTGGAGGGGTTAGGATGAGAACGAAAATGTTTAGTAAGACGCTGGCGGTATTAGGTATAAGCTTAGTATTGATTTTTGCGGCGGCATGCGGCGGCGGAAATACGGAGACCGGCAATACGGGCGACGACGGCGGCACGAGCGGCAAGGCGCTCAAGGTAGCTCTGCTAACCCCTGGTCCGATTAATGATAACGGATGGAATGCAACGGCCTATGCCGGTCTTATGAAAATCAAAGAGGAGCTTGGCGCGGAAACGGCATACTCCGAGAAGGTTGGCAACTCCGACGCGGCAGAATTTATTCGCGGTTACGCCGAGGATGGCTACGACGTTATTATCGGCCACGGCTTCGAGTACGGCGATGTGATGAAGGAGATCGCGCCGGATTTTGAGAAGACATGGTTTTTGGTCAACAGCTCTACGATTACGCAAGAGCCGAATCTGACTTCGCTTAGCTTGAATAATAGCGAGCAAGGTTATTTGATGGGATCGATTGCGGCGCTGTTGTCCAAAACGGGCACTGTAGCAGCAATCGGCGGCTCGGAAATTCCTCCTATTACGAAGTCGGTGGCAGGCTTCGAGAAAGGCGCGAAAGAAACGGTGGCTAACATTAATGTGCTTACAACGATGCTGGGCAGCGACAACGATGTCGCCAAAGCGAAGGAAACGGCGATTACGTTCATCGAGAAAGGCGCGGACGTCGTTATGACCAATGCGAATCAAGCGGGACTCGGCGGTATCGAAGCAGCGGAGCAGAAGGGCGTTCTCGCCATCGGCTCGAATCAGGATCAGAACAGCAACGGTCCGGATACGGTCGCAACGAGCGTGATTCAGGATTACCCGGAAGCGATGAAGGTTGTCGTCGAGCGGATTAAGAACAAGGAGATGAAGGCCGAATCGCAACTGCTTGGCGTGAAGGACGGCGCGATCTACTTGGCTCCTTACCATGGCTTCGAAGACAAGATCTCGCAAGAAATCAAAGACAAAATCAATGCAATCGTCGAATCGCTTAAATCCGGCTCGAAAGTCATTACGAATGAATAGAAGCTGGAATGGAGAAACATGCAACGGATTAGCGCAGTCATAATTCCAGGGGAGAGTGGTTGATATGTTGACTGAGGTACTGAGGGACACCGTCCTCGAAAACGAATGGCATCCCGTTTATATAGCTAAGGATTTAAAGGAACAGCCCGTTTCCGTTACGGTTATGGGCGAGCGCGTAGCCGTATTCCGCGCAGCGAGCGGCAGCGTGCATGCTCTACGAGATCTGTGCGTTCACCGCGGAGCGATGTTGTCCAAGGGCAGAGTGGAGGGGGAGACGCTCGTATGCCCTTACCACGGCTGGAAATATGACGGGAGCGGCGCATGCGTCTGTATCCCGGCGCAAGCGAAGACGGATCGAATTCCTGTCAGAGCGAAGGCGACCAAATACCATTGCATGGAGAAGTACGGACTTGTCTGGGTATGCATCGGTGAACCGACAAGTGAACTCCCTTTCCTCGATGAATTCGAAAATAACGAATTTCGCCCGCTCGCTTGCGGCCCTTATACCGTTCATGCTGCAGGCACGCGCGTCATTGAGAATTTCACCGACTTCGCCCATCTTATGTTCGTACACGGCGGATTGCTTGGCCATCCCGACTATGCAGAGCTGCCGGACTTCAAGGTGTTCAAGGAGAAGGATCGCGTATACACGAGCGATGTGCCGATCTTCCAGCCCGTGGCGCATTCAGGCTCGGATGCCGAAGAAGGTACGACGTATGTTTACGTGAAGGAAGTATTTCGTCCTTTAGCGGCAAGGCTGTCCAAGCGCGATGCCTCAACGGGGCAGACGTTATGGATTCTGCTAACCGTACTCCCTGTAGCAGAGAAGGAATGCACCGTCTACATGGCAGTGTCGCGCAATTACGGCTTTGATGTTCCCGACGAGCAATTTATCGCCTTCCAAGACACCGTATTCGAACAAGATGCTTGGATTATCGAGACGCAGAAGCCCGAGCTGCTGCCGCTGGATCTGCAACTGGAGCTTAATCATAAGGCGGATACGCTGTCCGTCGCTTACCGCCGCTGGCTCATCGAGCTTGGCGTAACGTTTGGCACAACTTAGTCTGATCGATTTATCGGAATATAGGGGGGAAACAGCCAATGGCTTACGAGGTGTCGCAGGAGAAGCTGCAATTTTACCGTAACGAAGGATACGTGAAGCTGGATAATGTACTGTCGCATGCGGAGATCGATGAGTTGACCTCGTATTTGGACGACGTCATGCGCAGCAAGGAAGTTGGCGGTATCGCGGACGAGCCGAAGTCGGAGCTGTCTAAAATATTGAATATGCGGATGAATACGTGGAAGGAATCCGCCGGCATGGCGAAGTTCACTCTTAGTCCTTACCTTGCGGCCATTGCGTTGCAGCTGTCGGAAGGCTCTGGCGTCAGGCTGTTCCACGATCAGGCGTTCTGGAAGATGCCCGGAGATTCGAAGGCGACGCCGTGGCATCAAGACTCGACCTACTTTCCGATGAAGGAATCCGATGTGATGACCATGTGGATTCCGCTCGATGACGTGGACGAGAACAACGGCTGTCTGGCATTCGTTCCTGGCTCGCATAAGGCAGGCAAGCTTGAGAACGTCGACTTCGTCAATCCTGTCGATCTGTTCGAGCTTGCCGGGGATTCCAAGGCTGCTGCCAGCGAGCCGGTTGCAGTGCCTTTGAAGAGAGGAAGCTGCACCGTTCATCACGGGCTCACGTTCCATTACGCCTATGCGAACAAGACGGATCGGCCTCGCCGAGTGCTGACCATCGTATACATGCCCGAGCAGGCAACCTTCGACGGCATGAGCAACCATCATTTGACTAGCGGCATGGGGTTCAAGGACGGAGATATGATTGCGGGAGAGCTGTTCCCGGTATTGGCTAGTGAAGTTTAAACCATGATTGTATCGTTATAGAAAAAATCAAAAGCAAACCGTTAAGCTAATATGCTTAATTGTTTGCTTTTTCATATTAAGAGGAAATTCAAGGATATTGTCGGAAGAAATGTTGGCTGACATGGACTCAAGTGGCGGAAAGATGTCACTAGATGCACTCGATAAAACAACTCACAAAGACCCGCACCTTTATACCTATACTAGATAATTATCTGTTTTATATTTACAAATAAATAGTCCAATACTATTATGTTTATGTGCACTTTTTTCATTTTCATCCAATTTACTGATTAAGCAAAACCGATGGGGGCTAAGAGGCTTATAATGAGGAAAGATAAGAACCTATACATAATCTTCATGCTGTTGATGGCTTTTCTGGCATTTTATTGGGCGAATTCTAACGAGAGCTGGACCGTGGGTGGCACAATCGCCACTGCTTCCTGTTTCGTACTATTCGTGTTATTGGGCCTGCGCACTATACCTGTTCTGTCCGCCTATATTCTGACTGGCGATCGGACGGATGAGATACAGGTTCATCGAGCGGATGAAGGTAATAGGAAACGGGATTGGTTGAGAATAATAGGCTGGATGCTGCTAAGCCGCTGTCTCCTTCTGATTATTGGTTATGTTTTTCTGATCATACAGCATGGTTATTCGGGCGGGCTATTCAGTAAAATTATGGAGACATGGCACATATCGGGGATCGATGCCTTTGCCTATTTGGGGATTGCGGAGAATGGTTATGTGACGGAGGGAGATCCAAGGTTCCACATTGTTTTTTTTCCGTTGCTGCCTCATTTGATAAGAGTAATCGAGGTATTGACTGGAAGCTATCTCGCTGCGGGATTCGTGGTTTCTATCATCTTCTCGATTGTCGCGGCTCTGTTCGCTTATGAGCTTGCGCGTATGGATATGTCTCGCAGAAACGCTATGCGGGCAGTAAAATATATTTTTATATTCCCGGCAGCATTTTTTTTCCTCATACCTATGACAGAATCTTTATTTTTGGCACTTTCTCTCATGTGCATTTATTTTGTGCGTAACAAAAAGTGGATCATCGGATGTTTGTGTGGAGCGCTAGCCGCTTATACGCGTTCGCCGGGGATTCTCTTGGCTGTGCCGGTGGCTATTGAGCTCGTAAGGGATCTAATAGTTTACTATAAGGTTTCGGATAAGCGGGTGTTTATAGGCAAATTGGCCACAGCTGTTGCCGGTCTGCTTATTATACCTTTGGGTCTGCTGGCGTATTTATATATAAATTACGAGGTTACTGGGAACGCATTTCAGTACTCTATCTACCAGAAAGAGCATTGGTCTCAGGAACTCTATTTATTTTTCGATACGGTAAGGTATCAGATGGAATACGCTGTTCGCGCATTTACGGAGGGGAATAGTCGTTTCTTCTTAGGATTATGGCTGCCGAATCTGGTCGCTATATTTACTGCTCTGATTGTTATGTTGCTTGGTGTCAAGAAGCTGAATCCCTCGTACACGGCGTATTTTATCGTATATTTTGTTTTAGTAGTGGGACCTACCTGGTTGCTGTCCGCTCCGCGTTATTTTATCGTTGCGTTTCCGCTAGCTTTTGCAACCGCAGCCCTTACAGAAGAAAAGTCTAAGGATGCTGCGCTTACCGTATTATCGATTGTTGGAAGTCTACTGTATCTCGCATTGTTCGTAACAGGGTATCCTGTATATTAGCATTGATTTACTTGAAATTAAAATAGGGTCTGTAATAACAATGAAGCCACTCCATCAGGAGTGGCTTTGTCTCTATATGCTGATAATTCTAGTGCCGTCTTTGCTGTGCGCGCTGCAGTAAGATCTGCGGTTTGGCGGTGTCTGGTGCTAGGTCGTGAACTGCTTGCGGAACTTGCTCGGCGCCATGCCGATCTTGTCGGCGAAGCAATTGGAGAAGTAAGGCGTATTCTCGAAGCCGACGTATTGTGCGATTTGCGCTACGGGCCATTCCGTCTTAATGAGCAGCAGTTTCGCCTGCTCGAGTCTGTACTTGGTTACGTAGTCCATCGGGGTCATTCCGTATACCTGTTTCATACAGCGAGTAATGTAGTTGTAATGGAAGTTCAAGGCATCGGTCATTGTTTTGCTCGTAATTTCCGTCCGATAGTTATTCTTAATGTAGGCTTCCGTTTTCTCCGCGAGCGTGACCGAAGGGCTCGTATACATGTCATCTTGCCTGAGGTCCATTAAGCGCAGCAGTTCATCGAAGTGCTGTTGACTTGTCCAAAAAGCGCTGGATTGGCGCTCGCTGCCCGATTGGTTCAGCGCGCGGAGGAGCTGATACGTCGTCTCTGGGTTTGGCAGCCTCCATTGCTTCTGCAGGTGAAGGGAGTAAGGCGATGTATGAAATTTTGTATAATGCTCCTCTTGATTCAGGCTTGCATATTCTTCTGCCGACTGTTGCCATTCGCCAACAGGCAGGAAGTGTATCCAGTAAAAGCAGGTTGGTTCCTCGCAGGGCTTCACCGAATAATGATAACGATCGGGGAGCAGCAGGAGCGTCTCTCCAGCTGTCAGAGCCCATTTCATATCCTCTTCTCCTATATGCAAAGTGCCGGATTCGACGATAATCAGATCGAACAAGCCAAGCTGCTGGCGGCTTGGATGCTGACCGCCCGGCTCATAAATAGTCATGCCGCTTTCTAGAAAATAAGGCAGCGGCGGGGCTGCGAAGTACACATGCTCAGACGATCGGTTAGTCATTGAATCTCCCTCCCGGGCGAGTGTGATATTTTATAAAAAATAGGTTTGATCTTATTATATTTATGTTTCATTGTAGCGCATACAATAGGAATCAGCAGCACATAAATCATAACTTTCTTTCGGAGAGGTGCGAGTTACTGATGGGACAAGCGGTAAATAATAGGAGCAAGGCAAGACCGGCTTCGCTTCAAGACGTTCAAATAAAAGACGATTTCTGGAGCTACTATATCGATTTGGTGCGAGACGTCGTCGTTCCGTATCAATGGGATGCGCTGAACGATCGAATCGAAAGCGCAGATCCGAGCCATGCGATCGCCAACTTCAAGATAGCAGCCGGCGAAGCTGAAGGCAGCTACCACGGTATGGTGTTCCAGGACAGCGATGTGGCCAAATGGCTGGAAGCCGTCGGTTACTTGCTGCATACGAGAAAAGATCCGGCGCTCGAGGTGATCGCCGACGAGGTTATAGATACAATTGCGAAGGCGCAGCATGCGGATGGCTACTTGAATACGTATTATACGCTCAAGGAACCGGGCAAGAAGTGGACGAACTTGACGGAATGCCACGAATTGTATTGCGCCGGACATATGATCGAAGCGGGTGTTGCGTATTACAAAGGAACAGGCAAGCGCAAGCTGTTAGATGTCGTATGCAAGATGGCTGACGATATTGCTGTTGTTTTCGGCGATGGACCAGGTCAAATTGCCGGTTACGATGGTCACCAGGAAATTGAACTGGCGCTCGTGAAGCTGTACGAAGCGACGGGCGAAAATAAATATTTGGAACTAAGCCGATACTTTATCGATAAGCGCGGACAGAAACCGAGTTTCTTCCATGCTGAGGCGGAAGCGCGGGGGTGGACATCGCATTGGCATAATGGAAGGCTGCAGCTTGATGATGCCTACTTCCAAGCGCATGTGCCGGTTCGAGAGCAGGACGTAGCGATAGGCCACGCGGTGCGAGTCGTATATATGCTTGCGGGAATGGCTGACGTAGCTCGCGAAACGAACGATCAATCGTTGGTCGATGCTTGCCGTAAGCTTTGGGACAATATCGTCTCCAAGCAAATGTACGTAACGGGCGGCATCGGCTCGATGGCGAACGGGGAAGCCTTCTCGATCGATTATGATCTGCCGAATGACACGGCTTATTCGGAGACGTGCGCCGCAATCGGACTTATTTTCTTTGCGCACCGGATGCTGCAGATTGAACCGAACAGCCGGTATGCGGACGTATTAGAACGTGCGCTCTATAACACGGTAATCGCAGGCATGTCCCGCGACGGCAAACATTTCTTCTACGTTAATCCATTGGAAGTAACGCCGGAAGTATGCGACGGAAACAATAAAACCTACAATCACGTTAAGCCGGTACGCCAACAATGGTTTGGCTGCGCGTGCTGCCCGCCGAATATTGCGCGCTTGCTTGCTTCCCTAGGTGAGTATACGTATGCGGTCAAAGGTTCGACGATCTATTCGCATTTGTATATCGGCGGCGAAGCAACCTTGCAGGTTGAAGGAACAAGTGTACAGCTTGTTCAGAAATCAAGCATGCCATGGTCGGGCAACGTCAGCTATGAAGTGAAGCCTGCTGCGCCAACCAAGTTCGCGCTTGCGCTCCGTCTTCCGGATTGGAGTGCTTCCGCGACGATTACCGTGAACGGCAAGCCTTATGCATATGAGGATAAGATTGAAGGCGGATACGCAATCGTAGAGAAAACTTGGTCCTCTGGAGATGTCGTGGAGCTTGTGCTTGAGATGCCGGTTATGCGTGTAAGAAGCAATCCGCTTGTGAAGTATAACGCCGGCAAGGTTGCGCTGCAGCACGGACCGCTCGTCTACTGCGTCGAGGAGGCGGATAATGGCGCGGGTCTTGGCTCGCTCATGCTGCCGGTCGACTCGGAGCTGCGCGTGTCGTTCGACAAAGGGCTTGCGGGAGGACTGCAAGTGATCTCGGCCCAAGCGCTCAAGCTGGAGTATAAGCAATGGGGAACGCAGTTGTACCGTACGGATTCATCGGCTTACTTGGCGCCTGCCGAAGCGAAGTTCATCCCCTATTACGCTTGGGCGAACCGCGGCAAAGGCGAGATGGCGGTTTGGGTGAAGGAACGCGTGTAAAGTACTTTATATTAAGGTTCTAAGGTGCTGGTTGAACGCGAGACCGAATATATAGGATGAGGGTAGGGTCGTATAAGCCTAAGTTGGCTTGTACGGCTCTTTTTCTAGTTAGTTTGAACTGGATCTAACGGACAGCAGAAGCTCTTATTCGTTCGTTTACCCTCTGATCGCCCTCGTTCCGGACACAGCTGACGCTATACCTGTCAAACGAGGCTAGAACGCTCTAGTTATGAGGGAATAGGGTCTCCTCGGTCCGTTAATTCGCGGGAGGCACATTATTCGGCGTATTAGCGTCGCTGGTGTCCGTAACTGAGATTGCGGAACGAGAGGCAATATTTCGATAAGGTACTTTTTATGTTCGTAATTGTGTGTTATTATAGAAAACGAACAATAACACACCTATTAGGAGGCTTTTATACAATGGAAGTGCGCCATACTACGAACCCAACCGATGTGAAGCTATATGATACGGAACGTCTTCGCCAGGAGTTTTTGATCGAAAGCTTGTTCGAGCAGGATCAAATCAAAATGACTTATACACACTATGACCGTATGGTCGTTGGCGGCGCAGTGCCGGTTACGAAAGCGCTGGAACTGGAAGCGGCTGCTACGCTTAAGACGGAATACTTCCTTGAGCGCCGCGAGATTGGCTTCCTGAACATTGGCGGACCGGCATCGATTTCCGTTGACGGCGAATCGTATGAGCTTAGCAAGCTTGAGGTGCTGTATGTCGGCAAAGGCAAACGCCAAGTGTTGCTTGCAAGCGTTGATGCTGCCAATCCGGCTAAGCTGTATTTCTGCTCCGCCCTTGCGCACAAAGAAATCGAGACGCGCAAAATGACGGTAGAGGAAGCGAACCCTTCGCACCTTGGCTCGCAAGAAACTTCCAATGAACGCGTCCTTTATAAATATATTCATGCAGACGGTATCCAAAGCTGCCAACTGATGCTTGGCGTTACGAGCTTGAAGACGGGCAGCGTGTGGAATACGATGCCTTCGCACGTACATGACCGCCGCATGGAAGCTTACTTGTACTTTGACATGAACGACGACGCGCGCGTGTTCCATATGATGGGCGAACCTTCGCAGACGAGACATCTTGTCGTGGCGAACGAGCAAGCGATTATTTCGCCGCCATGGTCGATTCATTCCGGCGTGGGCACAAGCAACTACACATTCTGTTGGTCGATGGCCGGCGAGAACTACACGTTCACGGATATGGACGCGGTACCTGCAAGCCAGTTAAAATAGTCGTACTGAAAGATTTGGGAGGTACGCGTCATGCTAGCAGCGGAAAGGCATCGCAAAATTATAGAAAAATTAGAGCGTAACGGCGCGGTCAAAGTATCCGAGCTAAGCGAGCAATTCCAGGTAACGGAGAAGACAGTCCGCGAGGATCTGGAGAAGCTGGAAGAGAAGGGGCTGCTGAAGCGCACGCACGGCGGGGCGGTCATGGAGCAGAACGGCGAGGACAGCCTGCTTCCGATCCAATACCCGAACAGCAAACACCAGTCCGAGAAGACGGCGATCGCGGCGCTTGCGGTAACTTGCATCGAGCCGGAAGACATTATTGCTCTGGATGCCGGAAGCACGACGCTTGAGGTGGCCAGACTGCTCCCGAACATGCCTGTAACGGTACTGACGAACGATCTGCTCATTATCCGGGAACTGATCATGAAGGATCAGGTTAGACTTGTTGTTCCCGGCGGATATCGACATAACAATCTGCTTATCGGCGCGGAATCGCAGGAATGGATTAAGCGGCTTAATGTCCATAAGCTGTTTCTGTCGACGACCGGCATTCATATGGAATACGGCTTAACGATCTTCACCGAGGAACTAACGAAGCTGAAGAAGATGTATATGGAGAATGCGAAAACCGTCTATTGCCTGGCCGACCATAGCAAATTCGACCGAGGGGCGCTCATTACGTATGCGGCTTTGGAAGATGTCGATATCATCATTACCGATGATGGCATAACTCCAGAAATAGAAGCGAAGTATGAAGCATACGGCCTTCAAATGATGAAAGCATCGGCGGCAGGCGGCGGCAAACGCAATAAAGGGAAGGTGTAGAACGATGGGATTGTTTGATTTAAGCGGCAAAACGGCTGTTGTGACAGGAGCAGGCCGCGGGCTTGGAGAAGCGATCGCGCTTGGGCTGGCGCAAGCAGGCGCCGATATTGCACTCGTAACGAACCGAACGCCTGCGGACAAGGCTGCAGAAGCGGTTCGCGCACTTGGACGCAAAGCGATTACCATTCAGGTCGATGTTGCCGATCGCGGCAAGCTGCCTGGCATCATTGAACGGACCGTCGACGAGTTAGGCAAGATCGACATATTGGTCAATAACGCGGGCATTATCCGGCGTACGCCTGCAGCCGATCACAGCTACGCCGATTGGCAGGACGTGCTGGACGTCAATTTGAATTCCGTATTCGCGCTTTGCCAGCTTGCGGGCAACCGCATGATCGAGCAAGGCTCGGGCAAAATCATCAATATTGCTTCGATGCTTTCCTTCCAAGGCGGCATCAACGTCCCAGGCTACACGTCGAGCAAGCATGCGGTAGCTGGTCTTACCAAAGCTCTTGCGAGCGAATGGGCTTCGAAGGGCGTGCAAGTGAATGCCATCGCTCCAGGTTATATGAGCACGGACAATACGGAAGCGCTTCGCGAAGATCCGGTTCGCAGCGCCCAAATTCTTGGCCGCATACCGGCTGGCCGCTGGGGTACGTCCGAGGATATGATCGGTCCTGCGGTATTCCTTTCATCCGCCGCATCCGATTATATGAACGGCCATATTCTCGCTGTAGACGGCGGCTGGCTCGTTCGATAAGCAGCGTTGTGTTGCAAGCCTCCAAGCTATCATAGCTTGGGGGATTTTTTTTTGGAGCAAAGCTTTGATTGCCTAGATATGGATTGTGTTTCATAATCGAAACTAATAGAACAAAAGGGTAAAAGGAGGAAGGACGTTGCTGCGGAGAACGTTAACATGGGTAGGATGGATTATTGCCATACCGGTCGCTATTGCTGCTCTGTTCCTTATTTATGTGACATTGGTCGATTACAAGCCTGCTTCGGAGATAGAGCTTGAAGCTAGCCATAACAGCCAGCAAGCGTTGAAGCAAGGCGATTCTGTAACGGTGACAACCTTTAACATCGGATATGCAGGGCTTGATCAACGGCAAGATTTTTTCATGGACGGCGGCAAAATGTCGCGTTCGAGCAGCAAGGAGCAGACCGAAGCTAATCTTGATGCTATTGCTGATTTTTTGCAGGGCACGCAATCGGATTTCTATTTGCTGCAAGAGGTAGATACGAAATCATCTCGAAGCTACAAGATTGACGAAGCGGCTGCTCTAAGCAGCGCTCTATCCGACTACGACAGCACCTATGCGATTAATTATAAAGTGCCGTGGGTGCCTGTTCCTGTGTTTGCTCCGATGGGGACGGTCAGAAGCGGTCTGATGACGTTATCTACGTTCCAAACTACATCACATGTACGTTATGATCTGCCCGGCAAGGAAAGCTGGCCCGTTCAGCAATTGGAGCTGGATCGCGCATTAATCGCAAGCCGTTATCCAGTCGACAATGGCAAGGAGCTGGTGCTGATCAATCTGCATCTGTCCGCGTTTGACAAGGGCGGGACCATTCGCAAGCAGCAATTGGATTTCTTGGACGGTTTTATTCGCGAGGAATCAGACAAAGGCAACTATCTCATCGTTGGCGGCGACTGGAACCACTCACTCCCTTCAACCGATGCCGCTGCTTTCGAAGCGGAGCAGGATTGGCCGGAATGGCTGCAGCCGTTTCCTGAAGGTTTCGGGTTAGAAGGGCTTCAGTGGGCGAATGATCCCGCTGTCCCATCCGTTAGAACGCTCGACATTCCTTATGAGAAAGGCGTTAATTTTCTAGCTGTCATTGACGGTTTCCTAGTATCTTCGAATATTGGGATAACGAGTGTGAAGGGGCATGACCTCGGCTTTGCGAACAGCGATCATAACCCAGTGACGGCCAGCTTTGTATTGAAGTAATAAAAAATAGTGAGGAGAATCTCACTCGCAATGAACCTAAGTTCATGAGAGATGAAGTTCTCCTCACTTTCTATCAAACTATGCCCGCTCTTCGTACAGCTTCACGATCTCGATAATCGTATTCACGGCATGAAGCATGCTGTCGACCGATACATACTCGTAACGGCCATGGTAGTTCTCTCCGCCAGTAAAAATGTTCGGCGTCGGAAGCCCCATGTAGGACAGCTGAGATCCATCCGTTCCCCCGCGGATCGGCTGGATGATCGGCGTAATGCCGAGACGCTCCATCGCCTGCCTCGCAATATCGACGATTTCTTTGACAGGCTCGATTTTCTCGCCCATGTTGAAATATTGATCGCGCAGCTCGAGCTCAATACGATCGGCGCCGTACTTCGCCTTCAACGTCTCGACGATGTCGGTCAGCTCGGCTTTGCGGCCATTGAATCGCTCGCGGTCATGGTCGCGAATCAAGTAACGAAGCTGAGCCTCCTCCACATCGCCTTGAATCGAGGATAGATGGAAGAACCCCTCGTAACCTTCGGTATGCTCAGGAGCTTCTTCGGCAGGAAGCTTGCTCTGAAGCAGGGCGGCGATTTTTACCGCATTGATCATCTTGCCTTTGGCAGTGCCGGGATGAACGTTCTTGCCCTTGATCGTGATTGCTGCTGCTGCTGCATTGAAGCTCTCGAATTGCAGTTCCCCAAGCGGTCCTCCATCGAGCGTATAGGCATACGAAGCATCGAACGCCGCCACGTCGAACTTATGCGGTCCTCTGCCGATCTCCTCATCGGGTGTGAACGCGACACGTATTCTGCCATGCTTCACCTCGGGATGTTGGATGAGATAATTCATCGCCGTCATAATCTCGGCAATACCGGCTTTGTCGTCCGCGCCAAGCAGCGTCGTGCCGTCAGTCGTAATGAGTGTTTGACCCTTATAGCCTGCCAGCTCAGGGAAGTCACGCGGCGACAAGACAATTCGGAGCTCTTCGTTCAGCGTAATATCGCCTCCGTCATACGCTTCAACGACTTGCGGCTTCACATTCGCGCCAGACAGCTCGGTAGCGGTGTCGACATGGGCGAGGAAGCCGATCGTAGGGATCGGCTTATCGCTGTTGGCTGGAAGGGTTGCCATAACATAGCCATTGTCGTCAAGCGTTATCTCCTGCATGCCAATCGCCTTAAGCTCCTCTACAAGCATACGCGCCAGCGTCAGCTGTCCTGGTGTGGAAGGGCAGCTTGTATAGGTTTCGTTCGATTGCGTATCCACCTTGGCATAGGTGACGAAACGATTCATAATTTCGGATTTCATAGTTAACGGTCATCTCCAATTGTAATAGACATATTTATCATTATAATACAAACCCGCCTTCAACGAGAAACGGTCGACAACATCTCCAATTTTCACCGAAAAAAACACAAAATAAGCGATTCACTCGGCGCTGCATGCAGGATAATTGCGCCCGCTAAAGAATGACTTCTTATAGATGAAGAAGCTTGTCCATTTGTTCACGAAAGGGCTGATCGGGTAGTGGACGCTTATGAGTATTACAAACAAATATTTGCAGATCTGCCGAAGCCCCTTGCTTATGTCGATCTTGACATGCTGGATGCGAATGCGGCTGCAATCGCTGTGGCAGCGGGAAGCAAAAAGGTGCGTATAGCGAGCAAGTCGATTCGGTGCGTCGATGCCATGCGGCGGCTTCTGCAAACGAGCGACGTATTCCAAGGCATCATGTGTTTTACGGCAGGCGAGGCGGCATTCCTTGCACGCCAAGGATTCGACGACCTGCTGCTTGGTTATCCGCAGTGGTATTCTGCCGCATTGCTCGAATTGCTGGAGTTCATTCGCGAGGGGCGCTCGATCGTCTTTATGGTTGACTGCGAGGAGCATGTGATTCAGCTTGAGAGACTGGCGGAGGATAGGCAAGTCGTTGTTCCTCTATGCATTGATATGGATATGTCTGCCGATTATCCCGGTTTGCACTTTGGGGTATGGCGCTCGCCGATTCGATCATGGGAACAGATGAAGCCGCTAGTGCAGCGCATTAGCGAATCATCGTGGCTGAAGCTGGACGGAATGATGGGCTATGAAGCCCAGGTAGCGGGAGTTGGTGACAACGTACCGGGCAAGCGATTCAAAAATGCGTCAATCAAATGGCTCAAAAAAAGATCGATCGCAGAAAGCGCAAGACGCACGAAGGAAGCGGCCCAGGGCATTAGCGCTATGGGCATTTCCTTGCGCTTCGTGAATGCGGGCGGAACGGGAAGCATGGACAGCTCCCGCGAGGAAGCATGCGTCACCGAGATCACGGCAGGCTCAGGCTTCTACGCGCCGGGTTTATTCGATCTCTATAGCTCGTTCCGTTTTAAGCCGGCGGCAGGTTTTGCCGTCGAGGTCGTTCGCCGGCCGAAGACGGACATTGTCACTTGTATGGGCGGCGGCTATACCGCGTCGGGTTCGCCTGGACCGGAGAAAGAGGCGAAGCCTTATTTGCCGGAAGGGCTGGAGCTGTTCAAGCTTGAGGGGGCGGGCGAGGTGCAGACGCCGCTGCGCGTGCCGTCCGGTTTGAAGCTTGAGCTCGGCGACCCCGTGTTCTTCCGCCATGCGAAGGCCGGAGAGCTCTGCGAGCGATTCGAAATTTTGTATGCGGTTTCGCAAGGGAAAATTGTTGGCGAATATAAGACTTATCGCGGAATGGGAGAGTGCTTCCTATGAAACAAGACTCGTCAGGCTGGTCGAATTGGTCGGGCTCGGTACAAGCGACGCCAAGACAGGTCATCATGCCGAGCAGCATCGAAGAGGTTGTAAATACGGTGCTCCTATGCCGCCGTGAAGGAAGGAGGCTGCGAACGGTTGGCTCAGGTCATTCCTTCACGCCGATAGCGGCATCCGACGATATACTGATCTCGCTAGACCGCATGCAAGGCATCGTATCCGTCGATCCGGAAGCGAGAACGGCAACCGTATGGGCAGGAACGAAGCTGAAGCTGCTCGGCGAGCTGCTGTTCGAGAACGGATTGGCTCAGGAAAATCTAGGCGATATCGATGTACAGTCGATTGCCGGGGCGATTAGCACGGGTACGCACGGGACGGGGCGAACACTCGGCAATATCGCAACGCAGATCGCCGAGCTCACAGTCGTTACGGGCACGGGTGAAGTCGTGCAATGTACGGAGCAATCTCATCCTGAATGGTTCAAAGCGTTCCAAATATCGCTTGGCACTCTCGGCATTATCGTGCAGGTGACGCTGAAGCTTGAGCCAGCCTACAAGCTCGAATACGAGAGCAGACGAATCCCTTTGTCTGAATGTTTGCAGCAATTGCCGAAGCTGGCGGGAGACAATCGCCACTTTGAATTTTATTGGTTTCCTTATGCGCAGCCATGCCAGATTAAGCTTACGAACAAGACGGACAAGGAAGTGACCGGAAGAAGGGCATGGGATCACATCAGCGAAGTGTGGATCGAGAATCGCTTATTCGGGCTTCTGTCGGAGGTATCCCGCAGGCTGCCGGGCACGAGCAAGCATATTAGCCGAATCTCCGCTTCGCAAGTTCCTGTAGGACGTAAGATCGACCACAGCCACCGATTGTTTGCTACACAGCGATATGTTCGTTTTAACGAAATGGAATACAATTTGCCGGCGGAAGCAATGGCACCGGCTATTGAAGAGATGCGAGAGGCCATGTCGCGCGGCAAGTACCGCGTTCACTTCCCGATCGAGTGCCGTTATGCGAAGGGCGACGATATTTGGCTTAGCCCGGCGCACGGTAGGGACTCGGCGTACATCGCCGTTCACATGTACAAAGGGATGCCGCATGAAGCTTATTTCGAGGCGATGGAGCAAATCTTTCTGAATTACGGCGGCAGGCCGCATTGGGGCAAGATGCATAAGCTTCAAGCGGCGCAATTGCAGACGCTGTATCCGAAGTGGCATTCATTCCAAGCGGTGCGCGAGGAGCTGKATCCAGATCGTATTTTGCTGAACGACTACATGCGGAAGCTGCTTGTTTAAGCAGTCGTTTCCAGCCGTCATCGGCTGTAATCTATCTTCAAAAGGAGGGCTGTGCGAATGGAAGTTGTCGCAATCGTAGTAGGCGCCGGTCTCGCTGGTCTTGTCGCGGCGGCAGAGATCGCAGACGCAGGGAAAAAGGTGCTGCTTCTCGACCAAGAACCGGAGAGCTCCCTTGGCGGGCAAGCATGGTGGTCGTTCGGCGGACTGTTTCTTGTTGATTCGCCGGAGCAGAGACGGCTTAGGATTAAAGATTCGAAGGCGCTGGCGTGGCAGGATTGGCTGGGAGCGGCAGGCTTCGATCGGGATGAGGACGAGGATTATTGGGGACGAAAGTGGGCAGAAGCTTATGTCGACTTCGCCTCGGGCGAGAAGAGGGCTTGGCTTCATGCGATGGGTGTTCGTTTCTTCCCGATTGTCGGCTGGGCGGAGCGCGGAGGTTATTTGGCGGAAGGTCACGGAAATTCCGTTCCCCGCTTTCATATCGTGTGGGGGACTGGGCCTGGAATCGTCGAGCCGTTCGAGCGGCGGGTTCGTGCGCATATGGCGAGCGGGACGATTACGTATTTGCCGCGCCATAGGGTCGATAACCTGCTGCGCAGCAACGGCGCCGTCATAGGCGCGGAAGGCGCGGTGCTTGCGCCAAGCACGGCGGCGCGCGGCGAAGCAAGCTCCCGCGAGGAGGTTGGACGCTTCGAATATCGGGCGCAGGCTGTCCTTGTCAGCAGCGGAGGAATCGGCGCGAATCACGAGCTCGTTCGGCAGAACTGGCCGAGCAGGCTGGGGACGCCGCCCGATGATATGCTGTCAGGCGTTCCGGCTTACGTTGACGGGCGCATGCTCGCCATAACGGAGGAAGCAGGAGGCCGAATCGTTAACCGCGACCGGATGTGGCATTATACCGAGGGCATTAAGAACTGGGATCCGGTCTGGCATAAGCACGGCATTCGGATTCTTCCAGGTCCGTCATCGTTATGGCTGGATGCGAAGGGGCAGCGTTTCCCTGCGCCAAACTTCCCAGGGTTCGATACGCTTGGCACGCTAGAGACGATACAGAAGACCGGCTACAGCTATTCGTGGTTCATTCTGACGCAAAAGATTATTGAACGCGAATTCGCGCTGTCCGGCTCGGAGCAAAATCCCGATCTGACCGGCAAAAGCATCAAACAGGTGCTCGGCCGCGTGCTGCCGGGACCGACTGCACCGGTCAAGGCGTTCATGGAGAAGGGGGAAGATTTCGTTATAGCGACGAATCTAACCGAGCTTGTAGACGGCATGAACAAGCTGACGGGTGAATCGTTGCTGAACTTAGCTGACATTGAACGCCAGATACAGGCGAGAGACCGCGAGATTGAGAACAGCTTTACGAAGGATATGCAAATTACAGCCATTCGGGGAGCACGCAACTATATTGGCGATAAGCTGATTCGTGTCGCGGTTCCGCATAAGCTGCTCGATCCGAAGAGCGGTCCGCTCATTGCCGTGAGACTTAGAATCGTAAGCCGCAAGACGCTCGGCGGATTGCAGACGGACTTGTCCGGCAGAGTGCTTGACGGGAACGGTGATCCGGTATCCGGCCTATATGCAGCCGGAGAAGCGTCCGGCTTCGGCGGCGGCGGCGTACACGGCTACCGCGCGCTCGAAGGCACTTACCTCGGGGGCTGCCTCTTCTCGGGAAGAGTGGCCGGTCGTGCTATCGCCAAGCTGTGAATTATACGTAAATTTAAAAGCCGAGAAGCCTTGCGAATAAAGGATTCTCGGCTTTTTACTTTTAGGCTGCTGTTATACCTTACTTTTTCACGATCGGAATCCAAACTTCGCAGCGATAATCATCCGCGGTCGTGTCGCCGAGCGGATAGACTTCGATCTCCGGTCCTTCCGCATGCTCGTATCCTGTAGCGGGGAACCATTCCTGATAGATTCTGCCGAATACGGCTTGTATCGCACCGGGGAGGGGTCCGATGGAAGTGAAGATGGCCCATGTAGATGCCGGAACGGTGCGCAGCGACAATCCTTCGACAGCGCCACCGCTCGTGTGACCGGCAATCATGTAGGTGAATTCGCCCTGTCCCGGCTTCATATCCAGGCAAATGCCAAGCAAGTCCCCCTTGATACCCGCAGTCTCAAATTGCTGAATAGTGCCGTTGCTGTTGCATTCCGCCCAAAACTTCGGGATGTCGCGCAAATTTTGACCGTCCTCGCACGTTACCTCGATCGACTTGCCGATGACATTAAACGCTTCTTTCTCTTCAATGCGATAGTCCATGTCTTTGTCTCCCTTCAAGGATAGATGGAAAGAGATGCGTGGAAAAGCTTTCAAGCTGACGCCTGGTTTCCTGGCTTCCGACGGCGTTAAACCGTGGATCTTGCGGAACGCTTTGGCGAACGATTCGGGAGAATCGTAGCCATACTTGAGCGCTACGTCGATGACCTTGGCAGAAGACATCGCGAGCTCCTGAGCAGCTAACGTCAGCCGGCGCTTACGCGTATATTCGGCTACCGTCATCCCGGTAAGGATATGGAACATGCGCTGGAAGTGGAAGGGAGAGACGAATGCCTCCTTCGCGATTTCCTCGATATCCAGCCGATCATCCATGCGTTCCTCCATCAAATCCAAGGCGTCCTTCATGCGGAGCAGCCATTCCATTCGCATCAATTCCTTTCGTTACCTATATTATCACCACGCAGGACGGGAAACCTGTCATTGCGTGCTCTCTTATAACAGGTGTCACCAATGAAATAAGAAAAGGCCGAGCGGTAGTAATTAGCTACTCGCTCGGCCTTTTATATGCCGTAAACCTATTTTAGACAAATTTTAAGCTAGGGGGTCCGTCCTCGATCTCTATAATAATAGTATAGCTGGGCCGAAATTATAAGTCTATACTTTTTTGACTAATTTGGATATATTTCTTGAAATATAAGAGTTATAAGTTTCACGATTAAAATCAGGCTTATATTTCTCCGCGAAACGATTGCTTACACCGCCAGAGGACGGCGCTAGCCGTTTACGCTTGAGCGGCGTTTGCAAAGTGTTTCGGACTTATCAGGAAGAGGATGTAAACATAAAAAGAGCGAGGAGGATTAATTGACATGCATGACCCTATGATTCAATTGAAAGGAATTGGGAAGTCGTTCAAGGTAGCAAAACGTTCGGCTGGATTGAGGCAAGCGGCGAAAGCGTTGTTCGTACGGGAGCATACGATTGTCGAAGCGCTTAAAGATATTTCTTTCTCGATTGGCAAGGGGGAGATTGTCGGATACATCGGCCCGAACGGAGCGGGGAAGTCGACAACGATTAAAGTAATGAGCGGCATACTCGTGCCGGATGAAGGAAGCTGCTCCATTATGGGCTATACACCATGGACGGATCGTACTGCTTATGTGAAAAATATCGGTGTCGTCTTCGGCCAGCGTTCCCAGCTGTGGTGGGATGTGCCGGTGATTGATTCTTATGAGCTGCTCAAGGATATTTACAAGATACCGCCTAAGCGGTATGAAGACAATCTACGAATGCTGACGGAAACGCTGGACCTTGCAGAATTCATTCGTACGCCTGTGAGGCAGCTCAGCCTGGGCCAAAGAATGCGCTGCGAGATAGCGGCTTCGCTGCTGCATAGCCCAAGCGTATTGTTCCTCGACGAACCGACGATCGGACTTGATGCCGTGAGCAAGCTGGCTGTTAGGCAGTTTATTAAGACAATCAACAAGGAGCAAGGCGTTACGGTCATTCTGACCACGCATGACATGGCCGATATAGAAGCGCTGGCCGACCGGATTCTTATGATTGGCAAGGGTACTTTGTTATACGACGGGAGCTTGGAGCAGCTGCGCAGCCGGTTCGGCGTGCAGGAAAAAGAATCCTTGGATGAGATGATCGTTCAGCTCTATAAGGAGCATCAAATATGAGGGCCTATGTCTCGGTATGGAAGCTGAGATTCATTAATGGGCTGCAATATCGCGCATCTGCAATTGCCGGTGCAATAACGCAGTTGTTTTTTGGATTCGTATTCATTATGATCTACATCGCTTTCTATAGTCATAGTACGGCGCAGCCGCCAATATCGTTGAAGGAAATCATTACTTACGTCTGGCTGCAGCAAATTTTTCTTTCGTTTATCATGCTTTGGGCTCGTGACAATGAAATGTTCGATCTCATTACAACCGGCAATATTGCCTATGAATTGTGCAGGCCAATCGGCATATATCCGCTTTGGTTCGCCAAGCTGCTCGCGCAGCGCGTTGCAAACGCAGTGCTGCGCTGCTTGCCGATTGTTCTTGTCGTGTTTTTTTTGCCGGAACCGTATCGTATGACAACACCCCCGGACTGGCCAACGCTTTTCTTCTTTGTTGCTTCATTGCTGCTGGGCTTATTCGTCATTGTTGCGATATCAATGATGATTTACATTTCCGTATTTTGGACACTATCGCCGACAGGTTCGATTCTAATGATCTCGATTGCCGGCGAATTCCTAGCCGGGATGATTATTCCCGTGCCGCTTATGCCGGATTGGCTGCAACGGTTTACTTACGTATTGCCGTTCCGCTGGACGGTTGACTTCCCTTTCCGTGTATATTCAGGCCATATTTCACAGACGGAAGCGTTATGGGGGATCATCATCCAGGTAGGCTGGCTTGGGGTGCTCATAGGAATTGGTTGGTCCACAATGAGGAAGGCACTACGGCAAATAGTCATTCAGGGGGGCTAATCGCTATGCAACTCTATTTCAAATACATATCGATTTTGTTCAAGTCGCAGCTGCAATATCGCGCTTCCTTCTGGCTGCTAAGCTTCGGACAGTTTTTTGTACCGGTAACGGTGTTCGCAGGTTTGTATTTTATGTTCGAGCGCTTTGGGGATCTGCAAGGTTGGACCTTCTTCGAGGTTGCGTTGTGCTTCGGCATTATTCATATGGCGTTCTCGCTAAGTGAATGTTTCGCGCGGGGCTTCGATGCATTCTCAGGTCTCGTGAGAAGAGGCGAGTTCGACCGTCTGCTTGTTCGCCCGCGCAGCACAGTACTTCAGGTGCTTGGGTCGCAATTCGAGTTCACGAGAGTCGGGCGGATGCTGCAAAGCGCGATTGTGCTTGGCTGGGCACTGTATAAGCTGCCGGTTGAATGGAATGCGTCCAAGGTGACGACATTTATCTTGATGATCGTTTGCGGCGTGTGTATCTTCGCAGGCATCTATATCTTGATGGCAACGATGTGCTTTTGGACGATTCAGGGACTTGAGATTGCAAACATTTTGACGGACGGAGGGCGGGAGATGGCACAATACCCGCTGAATATTTACGAAAGATGGGTTAAAGTTCTGTTTACGTATATTATCCCGTTCGGATGCGTAAATTATTTGCCGTTGCTCTATATTCTTGGAAAGCAGAACGGCAATGACTGGTTCTATATGCTGCTGCCGCTTGCTGGCGTATTGTTCTTGGTACCTTGTCTAGCGGTATGGCATATCGGTGTCCGCCATTATCGTTCGACCGGATCATAAGCTCGCCATAACGTAAGCAAGCCCGCTCCTTCGCGCTGTAGGAGCGGGCTTGCTTCATTCTAATACGCTAATGGATGGACACATAGGCAACGGAACGGTTCTTAAGTACTGTCTCTTCGGTATTGCCTTCGATGAAGGTAGGGTTGTCGGTATGAGCGAGAAGATCGTCGATCGCGGTGCAGAACAATTCATTGAGTCTTCCATCCACATGTGCCGGCAGTAGAGAGTCATACAACGAGGCAGAATCCGTGAAAGCTCCGACGAATTGACGCAGCGGCTCGCTCCATTGCTTCAGATCGATTTGGCTGTCGGACTCAGGCGCAAAAAATTCACCCCAGCCGACCCCTTTGTTGCTTAGCATTCGAAGACATACGCGATAACCGGAAGAGTCGACGGCGAGGGCAGGAATAACGAACAACTCGATGCGTGTGATGGTGAGACTGTCACTAAGATCTTGATCGGACAGAAAAGAAAGATGACAATCGGATTTCGTCAACATAAATAAACCTCTCCTTATTTCGCTTACGAGGTTAGCTGTCGGATTCGGACAGAGAGACGCCCTACCAAGGTTACAAATCCTTGGATTCACCCCTTGCGAGCGGATCGATTGATCCAAGTAGTGGCTCGCGTTGGTTCCCCCGCTTTTTCAAACGAAAAATTCAGCGTTAGTATGCCGTATATTATAAATCTATCCGCGCCGTTTGTAAATGCTTTTCGCTAAATATTCTGACAACTTACCCTTAAAATAGTGAGATATAGGAAACGGAGCACTGCAGTAAATCTCCACTCATGGCGGGATTTCTCGTACTCTTGTCGTTCCGAACGTGAAGAAGCGCGTCGTTGAACAAACCGTGAATGCGATTGTCAGCGGGGATTTCCTTAGCATGTATCTCACCTATATAACGATGCAGCATGCTGCCCCATCTGATCCAGTCTGCCGGTTTATCTGCTTCATTCACGAACAACTCACCCCAGCCTAATCCGTTAGTCGTTGCTAAATGGAGACAGACGCGATAGCCGGCGCAATAACCATCGTAATCAGGAATGACGAACATCTCGATTCTTCGAATGATTAGCGCCAGGCAGTCGTTGGTGCAAGAAGGTAATGGCTCGTCGATTTGTGCTTGTATAAACATATGAAATTCTCTCCTCTATTCGCTTACGAGGTTAGCTGACGGATTCGGACTAGAGAGCTGCCCTACCGAGGCAGTGCCTCGGATTCACCCCATTCGAACAATCGAACGATTGCTCTTGTTGGTTCCCCCGCTTTATCCTATGGACAAATTCAGCGATAATGATATGCCTTTTTCGGCTCGACGTCTATCCTAAACCGATTCGAAGCATTTGTAAAAGGTTCATTTTGTTGCACAAGACGCTCTAAGAGCAAATTAGAGGAGCGACGATCATTTTATCCATGAAAAGAGGCTTTTTCGATGGAATACTCGTTTTTACTTCTGTTATTTATGATTTGAAAAAAAGCATGCTTGCGCGTGTTGGATAAGAAATTCAGGCATATATGTAATTTCAGAAAACGAGAGATAATTGGCGAAAAAGTGAGTAATATCGAGCTATAACTTTTTGAAAACGTTAACGATCACTCTATAAGCTCCTATATTATCCAATATGGACGCTGGACCTGCTTTACATAAAATTTGGCTGGGAGTAAGATTCGATACAGGATTCGCAATTGAAGTTGCGATGGACTGATCGCTGAGTTTCMGCGAGGCAAGCGGAAAGCGGGGGAACCAAATGTGAAGCGGTGCGTTTGTACGATGTGAGAGTCGGACGACAGCACGGCAGGGGTGAATCTTCGAAGAGGCAGCACCATGGATGCCGCTTCGAAGTAGGGCGACTCTCACCGCCCGAATCCGACAGCTAACCTCGTAAGCGTGGTTTGGAGAGAGGAATGATACAACGATTCGTTTTTAATTGCTATTTTATCGCTGAGTTCCGCAGCAGTCTGCGGGAACGGGGGAACCAAAGAGCGATGCGCCGCGATGGAGTCGGCCGCATAGGTGCTCATGGGGTGAATCGCAAGGCTTAACTGCCTTGCGTAGGGCGACTCTCACGCCCGAATCCGACAGCTAACCTCGTAAGCGTAATCGAGAGAGGCAACCATCGCAGTGCCGATTCGGCATGGCTTCCTTAGCCATGCCTCCGAAGAAGCCCGCGGGGAAAGGTCCTCTTTTCCCGCAGGCTTCTTTTTTGTTGCCTTTTTACAGAAATTCGGAGGAGATTGCCGTTGGGCGAGGAGCATATTATCGTTGCCGGGCTTAATGAAGCTGGCAAAGCATTCATAAAAACATTGGTATTTCGCGGACTGCCGTTCATCGTCCTGACGAACAGCAAGCTAGAGGAAAGACAACTTCGTAAGCATGGACTTAATAACGTTTTATACGTGAATACTAATGACAGGAATAGTTGGATGATACCGGAAAAGGTCATTGGAGATGTATTCATCTTTGAGAGCAGCTTAGCTCTTAGCTGCAGGTTCATACAATGCTGCAGGGATTGGACGTCTAGATCGATCTACGTCATTACTACGCATTGGAATCCAAGAGTCATATATAAAGGTCTTGGCGCAGATCACATCGTACATTCGCAAACCGGCGAAATTGGGTTTCTATTGAAAAAATAACTTTTTGTAAATGTCTATAGCAGGAGGGAACTGCCTTGATGGATCTGTACATGATTGGTACTTTAATCGTTTGCTTCGGATTGTTTTATGGTTTTCTTGCTTGGTGCGACAGAGCTGTTAAGCAAACGGGGGGCGATGGCGAATGATTATCGTAGCAGCGCTTGCGGTGCTCGTATTCGGTTACCTATTATATGCTTTAATTCACCCGGAAAAATTTTAACCAGGAGGAACAACGATGGATATTTTGCAGCTATTAATTGTCATTGCCGTTCTTCTGCTGCTTGTGAAGCCGCTCGGAACGTATGTGTATCACGTATTCTCGAACGAGTCCAACCGGCTCGATAAAGTATATGGAGGATCGGAACGGTTCATTTACAGGTTGATTGGACTTAAGAATCGAGCGGGCATGAGCTGGAAAACGTATGCGCTCAGTTTCATCGCCACGAACATTATTTTGGTAGCTTTCAGCTATCTGATTCTACGGCTGCAGCATGCGCTGCCGCTTAATCCGAACGGCATGGCGAGCATGGAGCCTACGCTAACGTTTAATACGATTATCAGTTTCATGACCAATACGAACCTGCAGCATTACAGCGGCGAGAGCGCTTTGTCTTATTTTTCGCAAATGGCGGTCATCATGATGATGATGTTCACATCCGCTGCAACCGGGTTTTCAGTCGCAATCGCGTTCGTAAGGGGCATTACGAGCAAAGGAAAAACGATCGGCAACTTTTTCGAAGACTTTGTTAAAGCCCATACGAGAATTTTCCTTCCGTTGGCCTTTATCGTTACGCTCGTTCTCGTTGCGCTGCAAGTACCGCAGACACTCGATCCGACGATCGCGATCAAGACATTCGAGGGCGCGGTGCAGCAAATTGCGATCGGACCGGTCGCTTCGCTGGAATCGATCAAGCATCTCGGTACGAACGGCGGCGGCTTCTTCGGCGTCAACTCGGCTCACCCGTTCGAGAATCCGAATCCGTTAACGAATGTCATCGAAATTTTGTGCATGTGGGTTCTTCCAGCAGCACTGCCTTACACATTCGGTTTATTCGCCAAAAATAAAAAGCAGGGCTGGATCATTTTTTCGGCCATGATGACTTTGTTCCTCGTATTCCTTGGCGTTGCTTATGGCGCCGAGAAGATGGGCAACCCGGCAATGACCGCGCTTGGCATCGACGCCTCGCAGGGAAGCATGGAGGGCAAAGAGGTTCGATTCGGCATCGCGCAATCCGCTCTCTTCACGACGGTGACGGCGGCTGCGACGACAGGAACGGTCAACAATATGCACGATACGCTTACGCCGCTTGGCGGACTGGTGCCGCTGGCCGAAATGATGCTTAACGTCGTATTCGGGGGCAAGGGCGTAGGGCTAATTAATATGCTTATGTACGCTATCTTGGCCGTGTTTATATGCGGGCTTATGGTTGGACGGACGCCGGAGTTTCTCGGACGGAAGATCGAGCCTCGCGAAATGAAGCTGATCGCCATCGCGATTCTCGCGCATCCGTTCATTATCCTTGTACCGACCGCACTCGCGTTCATGACGGATCTTGGTTACGCAGCCGTTACCAACCCGGGCTTCCATGGCATAAGCCAGGTGCTCTACGAGTATACGTCCTCGGCTGCCAATAATGGCTCCGGCTTCGAAGGACTTGGCGATAATACGCCTTTCTGGAATATTAGCACCGGACTTGTCATGCTCTTCGGACGTTACATTTCGATGATCGCGATGCTCGCCGTAGCGGGATCGCTTGCACGCAAGCAGCCGGTTCCGGAGACCATCGGCACGTTCCGCACGGATAATAAGCTGTTCCTTGGTCTGTTGATAGGTACGGTGTTGCTGATTGGCGCTTTAACATTTTTGCCGGTTATCGTTCTCGGACCGATAGCCGAACATTTGACACTCCGCTAACGGATGAGGTGAACGAAGATGAGTAGAAACGAAACCAATAAATTGCTATCCTCAGGCGCGGTCAAACGTGCGGTAATGGATAGCTTCATAAAATTGAATCCCATTGTTATGATGAAAAATCCGGTCATGTTCGTTGTAGAGGTCGGTACGGTTATCGTCCTATTGATGGCCCTATTCCCCGGATATTTCGATGCCAAGCAAAACGTTGGCTTTAATCTGACCGTGTTCGTCATTCTGTTCGTTACGCTGCTGTTCGCGAACTTTGCGGAGGCAATTGCAGAGGGCCGAGGTAAAGCGCAAGCCGATTCGCTCAAAAGGTCTAAGCAAGACATGACCGCCAATAAGCTGGTTGGCAGTACGATTACGGTTGTATCTTCGCCTGAGCTGCGCAAAGGCGATATCGTCGTCGTCTCTCAAGGCGAGATGATTCCCGGTGACGGCGAAGTCATCGAAGGTCTGGCATCGGTAGACGAATCAGCTATCACAGGTGAATCGGCGCCCGTTATTAAAGAGGCGGGCGGAGACTTCAGCTCTGTAACCGGCGGCACGAAGGTCGTCAGCGACTCGATTAAGGTCCGAATTACAAGCGATCCGGGACAATCGTTCATCGATCGGATGATCGCGCTCGTGGAGGGCGCCAAGCGGCAAAAAACGCCGAATGAGATCGCGCTGAATACGCTGCTGACGAGCTTGACGATCATATTTTTAATCGTCGTTGTCACGTTGAAGCCAATTGCGGAATACGTAGGCGTCGACTTGGAAATTCCGGTGCTGATTGCTTTGCTGGTATGTTTGATTCCAACGACGATCGGCGGTTTGTTGTCAGCGATCGGCATTGCCGGCATGGACCGCGTTACGCAATATAACGTGCTTGCCATGTCGGGTAAAGCGGTCGAGGCCGCAGGAGACATCAATACAATGATTTTGGATAAGACGGGAACGATTACGTTCGGCAATCGGATGGCAAGCGAGCTTATAGCGGCAGGCGGCGTCAATCAGCAGGCTTTAGCGGAGTGGGCTGCGATCAGCTCCATCAAGGACGAGACGCCGGAAGGCAGATCCGTGCTGGAATGGATGAAGAAGCAAGGACTTAGCTACGATGCTTCCATTGCTGAGGGCGGAGAATTCGTGCCTTTCAAAGCGGAAACGCGCATGAGCGGAATGGACTTGCCGGACGGTAGGCGAGTTCGCAAAGGGGCCGTCGATTCGGTCAAGAAATGGGTAATCGAGCAGGGCGGACAGATACCGTCCGACACAGACCAAATCGCGAATACGATCGCGACGCTTGGCGGTACACCGCTTGCGGTAGCAGTCGACAAGCAATTGTTCGGCGTCATCTATTTGAAGGATACGGTCAAGCCGGGCATGAAGGAGCGGTTCGATCAACTGCGCGAGATGGGGATCAAAACCATCATGTGTACGGGCGACAATCCGCTTACGGCAGCAACGATCGCTAGAGAAGCCGGCGTTGACGACTTCATTGCCGAGAGCAAGCCGGAAGACAAGATTGCGGTCATACGCCGAGAGCAGGCGGAGGGCAAGATGGTCGCGATGACGGGCGACGGAACGAATGACGCGCCAGCTCTGGCGCAAGCCGACGTCGGCCTAGCTATGAACAGCGGTACGACTGCAGCCAAGGAAGCGGCCAATATGGTCGATCTGGATTCCGATCCATCCAAAATCATTGAAGTAGTCGCAATTGGCAAGCAGCTTCTAATGACGAGAGGGGCGCTTACGACATTCAGTATCGCGAATGACATTGCTAAGTATTTCGCAATCATTCCCGCTATGTTCATGCTCGCTATCCCTCAGATGAGCGTGCTTAATATTATGAATCTCGGCTCCCCGATGTCTGCTATATTGTCGGCGTTGATTTTCAATGCGATTATTATACCGCTGCTTATACCGCTCGCCATGAAAGGCGTTGCCTATAAAGCAATGAGCGCCTCGCGATTGCTGAGCCGCAACGTGTTGGTCTATGGACTCGGAGGCGTTATCGTTCCGTTCGTAGGGATTAAGCTGATCGACCTGATCGTGCATTTGTGGGTTTAACATTTAACGAATATAGATGAAAGAAGGCTTGCCTAATGGCGACTGAGGAGAAACAAAACTCGAAAAGCGGTTTGACAATCATAACAGTAGCATTGCGCAGCAGCGTCGTGTTTATGATCCTATGCGGCATTTTATATCCGCTCGCAAGCACGGGAGCAGCGCAGCTGCTCTTCCCCGCACAAGCGGATGGAAGTTTAATTAAAAATAGCAGTGGCGAAGTGGTGGGATCGGAGCTGATCGGACAGAGCTTCGCTGATCCAAGCTACTTCCAAGGACGAGTATCGAGTATCGATTATAACGCAGCCGGCTCTGGTTCGAACAACTATGCGCCTTCCAATCCTGCATTGATTGAACGGACGCAAGCTTCGATTGACGCCTGGATAGCGAATAATCCAGATGTACCGATCGATCAGCTTCCAATTGCGCTGATCACGAATTCGGGCTCGGGGCTCGACCCGCATATTACGCCGCAATCGGCGACGGTTCAAATTCCGAGAATTAGCAAGCTGTCGGGAGTATCGGTCTCCGAGCTTGAGAAGCTTGTAGCCGATCATACGGAAGGCAGGGATTTGGGCGTATTTGGCGAAGAACGCGTCAACGTGCTTAAGCTGAATTTGGCGCTCTCTGAACTTGTGGGCAAGTAGGATCACCCTGGAGGTGAGTGGCATATATGCCGTATCAAAGAAAAACGCCCGAGGAGCTGTTGCTGACCATCTCCAAGCTGCATCGCGGCCGGCTTAAAATATTGATTGGAGCTGTAAGCGGATCAGGAAAGACGTATCATTTGCTGCAGGAAGGCTTGCAGTTGAAAAAGGACGGTATTGACGTCGTCATTGGCTTGTTATCGACACCGCTTCGACCGGAAACGGCAGAGCTTGCGGATGGGCTCGAGTGCGTGCCTAGCCTGTTGCAGGGGGACGTTGATCTTGATGCGCTGGTAGAGCGCAATCCCGAGGTTGTCCTCGTAGACGGGCTTGCTCATATAAACCGGCCAGGCTCGCGATTCTACGATCGGCTCGGAGAGGTTAAGTTTTTATTGGATAGAGGCATAAGCGTCATTACGACCATCAATGTGTACGAGCTCGACGGAATCGACGAAACGGTGCTGAAATGGATGGACATCCAAGCAACCCATACCGTACCCGCAGATACGCTCGAACTGGCAGACGAGGTTAGACTCATCGACGTTTCGCCTGAAACGATGCTCGGACGGTTTGAAGCGGGGCTGCTCGGCGATGCCGCTCATCCGGCTATGGCGCAGCGAGGCAATCTGGCGATACTGCGGGAGCTGTCACTGCGCCTCGTGGCTGAAGGTGTTAACGATATGCTGGAGAAACATCGCGGTGAAAAGGGACTCAGCGGTCCCTCCGGGGCTTCGGAGACGATCCTCGTTACGGCCCAATACGTCGTGAACGGCTCGTTGTATGTGCGGCGGGGGCGGCAAATAGCGAGAAGATTGAACGGCGAGCTTATTGTTGCTGCCTACGTTCCTCCCGGGAAGACGTTGTCCAAAGTGGAGCAGGCCATTAAACGTTCAATCATGAAGATGACAGAGAAGGCGGACGGAAGCTTCGAGGAGCTGCCGCAGCCTCGCAGGCGCAAGCTGCCTGCTGCCTTAGCGCAGTATGCGGCAGATCGTCAAGCGACGCGTATCGTGATGGGTCACTCCAAGAAAAGCCGCTGGCAGCAGCTGTTGCAGGGCTCGCTTGCGGACAGCGTTCTGCGTCGATTGGAGAAGGTCGACTTGCTGCTCATGGCGGATCTTTCCGAGCATGAAGGGGAGAGAATTATGCCCGTTCGGCAACGGGGGGATTCGAAGCGGGAGCTGTTCCGCAGATTCAGCATGGAAGAGAAGGAGCGGCAGATCGCATCGTATCGCAGGGGGGAACTGAAAGTATATATCGGAGCGGCGCCAGGCGTAGGCAAGACGTATACGATGCTAGCCGAAGCAAACTTGCTGCGCGCTAAGGGAGTCGACGTCGTGATCGGTCTCGTGGAGACGCACGGCCGCGCCGATACGCTGGGGAAGATCGGTTTGTTGCCGATTATCGAACGACAGGTTATCCCTTATAAAGGCACGAGTTTAGAGGAGATGGATGTTGACGCCATCATACGAAGAAATCCGGAGGTCGTGCTTGTAGATGAGCTGGCGCATACGAATGTGCCGGGAAGCGCGCGCAAGAAGCGTTATGAGGACGTCGTACAGCTGCTCGAGCATGGCATCTCCGTCATCTCGACGATGAACATCCAGCATATTGAAAGCTTAAACGACGCCGTTGAGCAGCTTACCGGCGTAAGGGTCAGGGAGACAGTGCCTGATGCCATCCTCAGGCTGGCGGATCAGGTAGAACTGATCGACGTGACGCCGCAAATGCTGCAGAGCCGTATGCGGGAAGGGAAAATTTACGCTATGGCAAAGGTAGAGCAAGCGCTTGGCGCTTTTTTCTCGACTGGCAATCTGATCGCCCTTCGGGAGCTAGCGCTGCGTGAAGTCGCCGACGATGTCGACGAGAGACTGGAATCGTGGGATCGCCGCCAGACGCTGCGCGGCGAGCTCCGCAGGCGGGAGATTATTTTCGTCGCTGTCGATATTCGGTCGGGAGCGGAGCAGCTAGTCAGACGAGGATTCCGTACGGCGTATCGGCTTAAGGCGGAATGGCGTGTTCATTACGTTCATGACAGGAGCGAATGGTCGCCCGGCGACGCCGCCAAACGAGATTCGGTGATGAAGCTGGTCGAGCGACTCGGAGGTAAGTTTGAGACGTCATTGACGGCCAGCAAGAAGCATATAGCCGAGACGCTGCTTACCGCGGCTAGCCAAGCGAAAGCAACACAGCTCGTTATCGGTCAGCCGGCTCGTTCAATGGTAGGAAACTGGCTGAAGGGAAATACGGTTCGCAAACTGCTGCGGCTTGGTCGTCATATGGATGTGCTGATCGTAGCAAGGCAAACAAAATAGACATCCTTCTGGCGGGCTATGGCTCACCGGGGGATGTCTTTTTTTGTAGAGAACGTTATGGCTGCAGCCAATCCGACGACCATTTCTGAATTTCGCGAATGACCGGCTCGAGTGCCTTGCCTTTATCGGTTAATGAATATTCTATGCGTACGGGGATGTCTGGATAAACGTGACGAACGACAATGCCTTCTGCCTCTAGCTCCTTCAAGCGTTCAGACAATAGTCTGCCGCTGATCGGCAAGGCGCTTTGTATCGTGCAGAAACGTTGTGTTCCCTCTAATAGTTGATAAATGATCAGGCCGGTCCAACGCCTGCTGAACATATCCATCCCCTTCTCGAAGCGGGGACAAAGAGTCTGTTGTTCCATTCGTATCACCTCTTTTGTCTACATCCACAGTATAACCCTTATATAGTTTTTATACAAGCACACTTCTTGACTGTTAATTACTTGACTATCATTAGTTGTGAAACTATAATTAGTTACGAATAGTAAGTGAATAAGCAGGATGAAAATTAAGGAGGCGCTTCGTTATGAAGCCATTATTTTTAGCGCACGGCTCACCTATGCTGGCCGTCGAGCAAAATGAATATAGCCGTTTTCTACAACATATAGGCGCCAATATGAAGCCTGACGCCATCGTCATTTTTACCGCACATTGGGAGACCGAAGCTGTAACGATCTCTTCCAAGGATGACGAATACGAAACGATCTATGACTTCTACGGTTTTCCCGATGAGCTGTATCAAGTGAAGTACCCGGCCAAGGGATCAACCAAAGTTGCGGCATTAGTGGGCAAGTTGCTTAGCGATAAAGGCATCCCGGTCGCATACGATGAAACACGCGGACTTGACCATGGCTCATGGACGATGCTAAAGCATATGTTCCCGCTAGCCGATATACCTGTCGTACAGGTGTCGGTCAATCCATATCGCTCCGCAGAGGAGCAATACCGGATCGGCGAAGCACTCCGGAGCTTGAGTTCACAAAATATTTTGTTGATTGGAAGCGGTGTAACCGTTCATAATCTAAGAGCGGTCAAATGGGGACAGAAGGAGCCTGAGAGCTGGGCAGTCGAGTTTGACGATTGGCTGATCGAGAAAATGAACGAGCATGATACGGATTCGTTGTTTAAGTACGACAGTCTTGCTCCGCACGCACGAATGGCCGTCCCGCGCGCCGAGCATTTCGTACCGTTATATATTGCGCTTGGAGGCGGCGATCCCGAAACTGCGCCAACAATTGTATATCGAAATTATGAATTTGGAACTTTGAGCTATCTTTCGATGCAATTTTAATTCATACTAATCCTATAATCTTACAGAGAAGGTGAAACGCCTAATGATTCAATCCCATATTGCAGACCGTATTAAGGACAAAATAAGAAGGATCGAGAACGGCGCTAACGATATTTACGTCGTCGGCCCGATTAATCTGCCTGTCAATTTGGATGGGGAGACGAAGATGTTCCAGTGGTACTCGTGGCTTCGCAAGGAAGCAGGCGAACCAAAGACTGCAACGCAGCTTGTCGAGGATTTGAATAGATTCTCATATGCAGAGATGCAGCAATCCAGCGTTCTTGTGTACGGCGACTTCGAGCATGAGAGTGACGCAATTATACGTATGCACAGCATTTGCCACACGGGCGATATATTCGGCAGCGAGCGCTGCGACTGCGGCTTCCAATTGAAGCAATCGATGCGGATGATTACGGAGCATGGCACAGGCGCGTTATTTTATTTGGCTAACCACGAGGGCCGCGGAATCGGATTGTTCAGCAAGGCGATCGCCTATTTGCTCCAGGAGGACGGCCTAGATACCGTCGATGCGAATACTGAGCTTGGCTTCGCCGACGATTCGCGCGATTACAGCGAGGCGATTGCCGTTCTGAAGCTGCTTCGCCCAGCGAGCGTTGCGATCATTACGAACAACCCGCGCAAGGTAGAGGCGCTGCGCAAAGCTGGCATGAACATTGCCCGCCGAGTACCGCTATGGGGCAATCCATCCGTTTATAACGAGAAATACCTCCATACGAAGGTCAATCGTTCGGGCCACTTCAGCAAAGAGTCGGTGTCGGGCTCGGAGTCCGAGACGATTGCGCGATAGCAGCTGCAAACCCTTAATTGGAATATGGTGACTGTCGATTCATTCGGCTCTCTTAGAGGTGCACTAGCCTTTTGGGTGGATATTATCCAATCAAAAGGTTGGGAATGAGAAAGTTTCAGAGTTTGTTTGGATTTTGTACAGTCAAATGGGCGGAAAAAGGTTACTGAGGTTAAAATCGCAGGTTTTGGCTGTATAATTTCCACTCAAAAGTAATTTTGTGGTGTTTTGGGTCAATTAGACTGTATGAAATACAGGCTAACGTAATCTCAGCCATTAAAGAATCGACAGTCTCTTATGTCCAACATTGCGGAAAATGAAGAAAAGGCGGAGCTACCTTGCTCCGCCTTAATTGATTTTCTGTAAAAACAAATGATCGCTTCTGGACTTTACTTGAAAAAGTCGTTGAAAATTTCAGCGGCCTTTTTCTGATCCGACGTTATCGAGAATAGGACATAATCGCCATTTCGAACGATTTGATAGTTGCTGGCCAGCTCGTATTGATTCGGAAGATAGTTTTCAAACGATTTTTTGACTGTTTCCGCGCGCTGCTCGAGCCCTTTTTTGACCGCCTCGTATTGCTTGTCCGACTTCAACTTGACGACAGCGACCTCGCTGACGTTAATGTTGATCATGGCGTATCTGAACGAGCCCTCGCTAATCATTGTATCAGCGTCGATGCCGTAAACATCCTTAATGAGATCTCCTTCCGCTTCGGCTAGCGAGCCCAAATCGATTTCGTTCATGATTTTATCCGAAATATCGGATACCTTCACCTGAGCGGCAGGCTTTTCCGTCGGTTTAGCTGTTGGCTTTGCCGTAGGCTTAGCCGCCGGCTTGGCGGTCGGTTTTGCCGTAGGCTTCGTCGTTGGTTTCGCCGTAGGCTTAGCTGTCGGTTTGGCGGTCGGTTTTGCCGTTGGCTTTTCGCTTGGCACATCTGGCGGCTCATTGCTTGGAGCTAAGCTCGGCTCGGGGCTGCCGGCATTATCGCTTGGCTCTGGCGTTGCGGCCGGTTCGACCGTAGCAGAAGGAGCGTTCGTTGCCGGAGCTTCTGTTACGGAGCCTTCATTTGTTGAGGGAGCGTCGGCATTGTTCCCGTTCGCGCTGCATCCAACGACTATTAATGAAAGCACAATCATGATTGCTACTGCTTTAGAACGTTTGTTCATTTTGTTCTACTCCTTATCTATTTGAAGAAACTGTTGAAAGCTTTGGCTACACCCGTCTGATCATCGGAAATCGATAAAAGAACGTAGTGGCCGTTTCGAATAATTTGATAGTTTTCGGCGAGCTCATATTGATCCTGCAAGTAGGATTCGAACGTTTTTTTAATGCTTTCCGCGCGCTTTGTCAGTACTTTCTCGACTTCATCGTAATCTTTGTCGGACATAAGCTGGACGACGGTAAGCTCAGCCGAACTATTTCGCATGCCTCCCATGAAGATGCCATCCGATAACAGGGTGCTCGGATCGAATCCGTATATATCTTTGAGATAATCGCCTTCCATTGCAAATAGCATAGGAAGCTCAACATCTTCTTTAATCTTAGCGACAATATCAGCGACCTTAACGGCTGCAGGCTTTTCTGACGGCTTCGGCGTTGCAGCGGGCTTCACTGTCGGCTTCGCTGTTGCGGCCGGTTTATTCGTCGGCTTTGCCGTCGGTTTAGCCGTCGGTTTCGCTGTCGGTTTGGCTGTCGGTTTGGCGGTTGGCTTTGCCGTTGGTTTCGCTGTCGGTTTGGCGGTTGCAGCTGTTTCCGTCTCTTTCTCCACAGCAGGCTTGTCGGGTGCAGGGGCCTCGGTGACGGATGCTTCAAATTCGGGAGTAGTCGTAGCTGCTGGATCGTTAGTAGCGCTAGGGGTCTCCGTCTGCGAGTTGCCCGAGGATGCATTGTCAGCTGCTTCGTTGTTGCTCGCGTTGCCGCAGCCCGTTGCTAAGATTGAAAAGGCGATCAAAAATGCTGCTATTCGGGTGAATTTCTTGCTGTGCTGTGACATGGTATTCTCTCCTTAATGATGTATTCCACCTAAAGACGACAATATTCGACAATAGGTTGCGTGTACAGAAAGATTGCAGGAAGAAAATGAAAACGCCGGCTGTGATGCAAATCCATGTAGGCTTGAAGGTAGAGGCGGAAAGCTGATTAAATCAACCATAAATCGACAAATTTATTTTGCGTTCGCTCTTTATTTCAAGTATGATGATAAGAAAAAAAGAACTCTTGTTCACAATCAAAGGAGCAACAACGCATGCATTCGAAAACAAGCCACTGCAAAATTGTCGATTGCACGATCCGCGACGGCGGACTCGTGAATAACTGGGATTTCAGCGTAGAATTCGTTCAATATTTGTACCAAAGCTTGAATGAAGCTGGCGTCGACTATATGGAAATCGGCTACAAAAACTCGCCAAAGCTGCTTAAAGGCGCTGAAAGCGCTGGACCTTGGCGTTTCCTGGACGACGATTTMTTGAAAAAAGTCATTCCGAACAAAGGAAATACGAAGCTGTCCGCATTAGTTGATATCGGTCGTGTAGACGAAAATGATATCCTTCCGCGCAGCGAGAGCCTGCTTGATCTTATCCGCGTCGCTTGCTACATCCAAGACGTAGACAAAGCGCTTGAGCTTGTGAAAGTATTCCACGACCGCGGATACGAAACGACGCTTAACATTATGGCACTCTCCAACGTAATGGAGAACCAGCTTATTGAAGCGTTCAAGCTGATCGACGAGAGCGTTGTAGATGTTGTGTACATCGTGGACTCGTACGGCAGCCTGAAGCCTAACGATATGACTTACCTCGTACAGAAGTTCCAACAGCACTTGCCGAACAAACGTCTGGGCGTTCATGCGCACAACAACCTTCAGCTTGCTTACGCGAACACATTGCTTGCTGCCGAGAAGGGCGTTGAGCTGCTTGACTCCTCCGTATACGGCATGGGCCGCGCAGCGGGCAACTGCAATACGGAATTGCTTGTTGCTGAATTGCAAAACACGAAATACAACATTCGCCCAGTTCTCGATATGATCGAGAAATACATGATTTCTCTCCGCGAGAAGGAAGAGTGGGGCTACATTATCCCTTACATGATCACAGGCATTCTTGACGAGCACCCACGCTCGGCAATGGCGCTTCGTGATTCGGATGACAGAGACAAAGGCGTCGATTTCTACGACCGTCTGACGACTCCGGAAATCGCTCACGGCAAATAAGCTTTAAGAATGAGAAAAAACCGTTCGACCAGTGAATTGACGCTGGTTGGACGGTTTTTCTTTGTTGATGGTTCGATCTAGATGAACGAACAAACAAGTCATCTCTGTTTGAAATAAAGGGAATATCTCCAGTTAATAAAGGAGAATCTCCCTAAAAGTATCGAATAACGGGAGTTCCTCCTGTTAATTTTGAATATTACACAGATTTGACCGATAACCGGAGAAATTAAAGGGAGATATTCCATCTAACTCATATAAACCGACAGGGAGAGACGCAATAACGGGAGAAATTCCAGTTATTTCGATCATCTCCCTGTTTAAGGTTTCTGGTGCTAGAGGCCGTAGTCTGACTGCGATTGATTATTGCGAGAATAGTTCGCCGTCACCGCGGATTGCCGCTGCTTGATGCGGCTCATTCGGATGCAAATAACCTTTGCCGCGGAAGGTCGTGCCGTTAACAGCGACAGCCGTTACTTCAACGCCGATGTCCTCCGATTGTCCGAACCAGGCAAGCAAATCTACTTCGCCGATGCCTACGACATCGATATACCATAGCCGGTCGCCGTAATCACTGACGAGAACGAGACCTGCTGAAGTGAATGATAAATGTCTGGTTTGCTGCTGATATGCGATTTCTATTGCGATGAGCTCGAATGTTTCCATTAGGGAAGTCCTCCTTGAATATGAAGCTGATGCAGTCGATCGCGGACTCGCCTCATGTCTGTTACCGATTGTAAAACGATCAGCGGAAATATGCAACATTTGTAAGCCGAAGGCCGTTTGATAACCAAATAGATAAAAAGGGGTTGAAGGAATGAATAATGCTCATTCGTTCAGAAGGTCTATTGGTAAAACGGCTGCGATGATGGTTGGCATAGCGATGCTCGTCTGGCTGCTCGGCGGCTGCTCATCGAGCAGCTCAAATGACGAAGGCACAGGTAATCGAAGCAGCAGCGAAAGCGCGACTGAAGCAGGGGAGTCCGCGAACGGAGGCGATCACGATACGTCAGCCCCGAGTTCTGAAGAGTCGACGTCGTCGAAGTCCGATACTAGTAATCGCAAAGAGAACAAAGACAAGCGCGGTTATGGCTCGCAAGACAAAGAAGTTCAGGCTGGTCAGTTGACCGCGGGAGAATGGGATGATCTCGCCGCATGGGAGCGGTTCGGCAATCTGCTTAATAGCCAAGAGGGCGACAGCAGTTTGCGCGCGTGGTCCTTCGCTGCGTTCCACCGTGTTGAGGTTGTGGTGACTGCGAACGGGAAGGCAGTTGCCGACGCGGAGGTAAAGGTGATGCAAGGCGGGCAACCGCTTTGGGAAGCCCGGACGAACACAGAAGGAAGAGCTTATGTATTCGCCGGCTTGTTCGACGGGCAAGAGAACAGACGCCAGAGCGAATACGTCATCGAGGCGAGAGCCGGGCAACAGAACAAGCGGTTAGAAAATATAGATATTACGAAGCAAGGCGTCGTCAAGGTTGATCTTGGCATCGAAAGCGGTGCTTCTTTGTCCGATCAGGTCGATGTGATGTTCGTCGTCGATACGACGGGTTCGATGGAGGATGAGCTTAACTACTTGGGCGCTGAGCTGAAGGACGTCATTCGAAGAGTGTCCGAGGAGCATGCGAACCAGCTGGATATCCGTCTGAGCGCCAACTTTTACCGGGATAAGCATGATGATTATATCGTGAAGCCGCATCCGTTCGTCACGAACGTGGATACGGTGACCGGATGGATTACGAAGGAAAATGCACGCGGAGGCGGGGACTTCCCTGAGGCGGTCGATCAGGCGCTGCGGGATGCGATTCATGACCATGAATGGAGTAAAGAGGCAAGGGCGAGGCTGCTGTTCCTCGTGCTGGATGCTCCCCCGCACAGCGATCCGCAAATCATAGATGAAGTGCAGCAGTTGATACAAGACGCGGCGAAGCAGGGCATCCGCGTTATTCCCGTCGCCTCAAGCGGAATAGACGTCGATACGGAATATTTGCTCCGATTCATGGCTGTCGCGTCAGGAGGGACATACTTGTTCCTGACGGATGATAGCGGAATTGGCGGTGATCACTTGGAGCCTGCAGTCGGCGAATATGAGGTGAAGCTGCTGAACGATTTGCTTGTAGAGGTCATTAATCGCTACGTGCAGGAGTAAAATCTGATATAGAAGAGGGCTATTCCTAAGCGGCAACTTGGCTGCAGTGGAATAGCCCTTCTTATTATCTTTAATTAGTATAGCTTGCCTTGGCGATACAGAGAGGTGGACAGCTTCGTTACGGCATGATTGTAACAGCTTTGACGAAGCGGCGTGGGCTCTCCGAAATAAGCGGGCAGTATGCCGGTTAATGTTTTTTGCATTTTGGCATAGAGAAGCTTATAGACTTCTTCTTCTGTGTAGAATTGCGTCTCGCGGCCTTGGAGCCATTCGAAATAAGACACGATAACGCCGCCTGCGTTGGCAAGTATGTCGGGAATGACGATCGTGCCGTTCGCATTCAATACGTCGTCGGCCTCGCCGGTAACAGGAGCATTGGCGCCTTCCACGACGATACGGGCTTTCACTTTGGACACATTGTCGGCGCGGATCTGTTCTTCCAACGCAGCGAGCATTAGGACGTCAACGTCGAGGTAAAGGACAGCCTCGCGCTCGAGAATGTCGGCACGGATGCCAAGCTCCTTCAAGCTCTCTGGCGTAGAAGGCAGATCGCCTTGGTTATTGGCGGCATATTCGATCAGTACCGGAATGGATAAGCCCTCCGCATTGAACAAGGTGACGTTGCGGTCGCTGACGGCCACGACCTTGTTGTGGAGATACGGACATTTGTAAGCTTCAAGCGCGGCGACCGAGCCGACATTGCCGAAGCCCTGCACCGCTATCGACAACGGTCTGTTCGTATGTGCAAGCGCCGTCTGAGCGTACGGGTTCGAGCTTCCCGCGAGCCAATCGCTCTGCTCATTCAGGAAGTCGTGCAGCAGGTAGCGGAATGTGAAGTACACGCCTTTGCCTGTCGCTTCCCTGCGGCCAAGCGAACCTCCGCTTACGATGCTTTTGCCTGTAAAGCTGCCGAGGTATGGCTGACCGGGATGGATGCTCTTGTATTCGGCCATCATCCAGTCCATTTCGCGCTCGCCCGTTCCCATATCGGGTGCCGGAATGTCTTTGTCCGGACCGAGCACATCGCTGAAGTATTGGACATATTTTTTGCAAATAAGATACAGCTCTTTGACGGAATACTTGCGCGGGTTAATGACCACGCCGCCTTTACCGCCTCCGAACGGAACTTCGTGAAGCGCGTTCTTAAGCGTCATCAGTGCAGCGAGATTCGTTACCTCGTCCTCGTTCACCGATTCATGGAAGCGGATGCCGCCTTTGTAAGGGCCGAGTGTGTCGTTATGCTGAATGCGGTAAGCCGGAATGCGGACGACGCTGCCGTCTTCGACCGTAATTCTCAGAAAAGCCTTATGAACTTTATTCGGAGTGGATAGGATTGCAGCCAGCGACTTGAAAGCTTGCTCACGTTCCTTCTCCTGCAAATTTGGCAGAAATGACTGATCTCCCGTTAAAACATTCAAAGATTGCTGTACGATGGCTCCTGTTTGGCTTGCCATGGGCAGACGACCTCCTTCAGTGTTAGTGCAGCTAACACTTAACGTTATAGTATGAGGAAAAATACTCCATTTGAGTGTACCATACTTGGAAGCGTTTAACCAAAAACGGCTAAGCGGAGCCGCTTGCGAATACGAGGAATAACAGTTGCTATACGGCGAAAAGGTATGTCAAAATCGATGTATCCGTATAAGAGCGGCAGGCGGGAGGATGAGCGGCATGGTTGAAAAGGAGTTCGCTGGACTGCAAGTCAAGTCGGACGATGAACGGATGCGCTTCTATCCGCTGGGGGACAGCGCGATTGTCCTGGAAGCTAGTGAGTTTGGAGTCGAAGCGGATTGGACAGAGTTCGCGGCGCTTGCCGATCAATTAGGTGCGAGCCAAGAACGATGGATGCTGGATATCGTTCCTGCTTATACGAGCGTAACGGTGGTATACGATCCGGATTTGCTCTGGCGGGAAGAAAATGCGACGGATGCCGCCGGATGGAACGACAGGTTGACGGACCTTTTGCCGTATCAGCTTGCCGAGCAGAGGTTACGGGAGATTATAAGCCGGGAATGGCGCGTTTCAACAGTGAAAACAAGGATAGTTGAGATCCCGGTCTGCTACGGCGGCGAATTTGGTCCGGATCTGGCCGAGGCGGCTGCACATGCGGGAATGACGGAGGATGAGGTGTGCAGGAGGCATGCCGAGGCTGAATATAAAGTGGCGATGATTGGCTTCATGCCGGGTTTTCCGTATTTGATCGGATTGCCAGAGTCGCTCGCTCAGCCGCGCAAAGCTGTCCCGCGCTTACGTGTAGAGGCGGGTTCGGTTGGCATAGGAGGCGGGCAGACGGGCGTTTATCCGCTTGCGTCGCCGGGAGGCTGGCAGTTGATCGGACGCACGCCTGTGAAGCTATTCGATGCGCAGCGCAGCGAGCCTTCCTTGCTGCGGGCGGGAGATACGGTTCGATTCGTGCCGGTAAGGGACGCGGCGTGGAGGGATGAACAGACTGGTGCTGATTCACGGAGCGATGATGCCAGAGATGGACGAATGCACAATATTGAGACTGGTGCATCCGATGATGGTGCAGGTTTTCGTATCAGTAAAGCAGGCTTACATACGACGATACAAGATTTAGGCAGGGCAGGATATCGATCAATCGGCTTGCCGGCAGGCGGCGCGATTGACAGCTATTCGCTGCGGCTTGCCAATATGCTCGTTGGCAATGAGGCGAATGCGGCGGCGCTCGAGCTGACGCTTATCGGGCCGGAGCTGGTGGCGCAGGACGATATGCTGATCGCCGTATGCGGCGCGTATATGGCGCCGACAATCGACGGCGAAGAGCTGCCGATGTGGCGGCCGGTGTTCGTGCGAAGCGGCGCCGTGCTCCGCTTCGGCAGTGCGCTGAGCGGCTGCCGCGCGTATATCGCGGTTGCCGGAGGCATCGGCGTGCCCGAGGTGCTGGGCAGCCGCAGCACGTATGCGCGCGCCACGCTCGGCGGCCTCGGCGGGCGGCGGCTTGCCGCCGGCGACGTCGTGCCGTGCGGCGCAGCTGGTGCGGCTGCCGCTTCGCGGTGGGCAGCCGCATGGATCGCGGCGCTGGCCGCCCGCCCAGGGTGCTGGGCGGCCGCGCCGTGGTTCGCGCAGCCGCTTGCCTATGGCGGCGGCAGCGACGAGGACGGCATCGAGCTTCGCGCGATGCCGGGCAGCGAATTCGGGCAGTTCAGCGAAGCTGCCCGAACAGCTCTTTATCGGGAGCGCTACCGCGTCGCTCACGACTCGGACCGTATGGGCTGCCGCTTGGACGGCAGCCCTCTCGAACGCTCTGCCCATGCGGAGCTCCGCTCGCATGGGGTAACGCCCGGCGCCGTCCAGGTGCCTTCCGGCGGCGCCCCGATCGTGCTAGCCGCCGATTGCCAGACGACCGGCGGCTACCCCAAGATTGCGCATGTCGCCAGCGTCGATCTGCCGCTGCTCGGGCAAGCGAAACCCGGCGATACGATTCGCTTCCGGCATGTATCGCTTGAAGAGACGCAGCGGCTGGCAATATCCCGCGAGCTGGAGCTGCGTCAGCTCGCAATTGCGATACGCTGCCGCTTGCCATAGGAACAGGAGAGGAATGCATCGATGAAAGATCGATTAGATAGTACGACAGGGTCGGCAGCCGCCAAAGCAGTCGATCTCAACTGCGATTTCGGAGAAGGGTTCGGCGCGTATTCGTTCGGGCAGGACGACGAGCTGCTCCGGTATGTCACAAGCGTCAACATCGCCTGCGGCTTCCATGCAGGCGATCCGCATACGATGCGCCTTGCTGCCGAGAAATCGCTGGCGGCAGGTGTTGCGCTTGGCGCGCATCCGGGCTTGCCGGATCGGATCGGCTTCGGACGTCGCGAGATGAGCATAACCGCTAGCGAGGCTTATGATTACGTTGTTTATCAGGTTGGGGCATTATCCGCTTTTGTGCAAGCGGCTGGAGGAAGGCTAAGCCATGTAAAACCGCACGGCGCGCTCTACCATATGGCCGGACGCGATCAAGAGATTGCTGCAGCCGTCGTGAAAGCCGCAGCCGATATCGACAAGCGGCTGCTCGTCTTCGGCGGCTCCGGCAGCCTGCTTCTTGACGAGGCTAGGCGCCAAGGACTTGGCGCTGTCTCCGAAGTATTCGCCGACCGCACGTACTTGGCGGACGGTACATTAACGCCGCGCAGCCAGCCGGGCGCGCTGCTGGCCAGCACGGAAGCGGCCGTCAGACAGGCCGTCTCGATGGCCGCGGAAGGCAAAGCTTATACGGCGAGCGGCGATGAAATCGCCATCGAGGCCGGCACGATCTGCCTGCACGGCGACGGCCCGCATGCAGCCGCGTTCGCGCAAAGCATTAGCAGCGCTTTGCTTGCAGCCGGCATCGCTCTTCGCGCACCGCAATAGGATACAAAGCAAAAAAGCAGCCCTCCAATGATCCGCACTTCCATTGTTAGTCGTGTCTAACAAATGGGGTGCAGTTCAAGGCGGGCTGCTTTCTGTTTCTATACTCAATGTGTTCGTACGGACTGTAGTGACGCTAACTGCAATCTATAAGCCGCAATTGGGAGTGTAACGGACCGTATAAACGCTATCTGCGACTAAAGAGTCAAGTTTTGTAGAAAAACGACTATTTAATGACTCCTCAGTCCGCAACTCCGCAATAGGATCGCTTGTCGACGGCTAAGTGTCGCTGGAGTCCGTAACGCCAGCAAGCACATGCTACGATTAATTCAGCTTAAGCAGTAGCGAGCTGTGAGGCGGCAACTGAAAGGATAGCTGATCCAGCGTTCCAAGGCTCTCGCGCTTCCACAGATCACGTCCCTGCACGGGGGCAGAAAGACCAAGCTGCTCCAAGCTGACCGATACATTGTCCGACGCTTCGCCTGCGTTGAACAAAGCGACATAGGTTGTATCGTTCTCGCCTTGCGAGGCCCATACGATACGATCACCGTCGCGCAATACTTGCCGCGCTCCGCGGCTGTTGCGATGCAGCTCCAGCACTTCTTCGTTCGTAATGAGCGACAGTGTCCAGTCGTCATTATCGCGAAGCTCGCCGCCGAACATAAGCGGCGAACGGAAGATCGACCAAAGCGACATCATCGTAAGCTGCTCGTCTCGCGTGAATCTCGTCCAGCGGTCGCTGCCGCCGCCGTCAACCGAGCGGATGCCGAGATGCCCGAGCGGAAGCATGTCGCAGTCCGGCCATCGTCCTTCCGCTACATGCGGAGCCCACTTCTCGCAGCGCTCGAACATATTGTAGAGCAAATGCCAGATGTCCCAGTAATCGTCGGTCATCCGCCACATATTAGCATTTGCGGCAAGCTCCTCCGCATGCGCAAGCGGCGCGGGTCCTGGCGAGAGGCTAAGCACCATCGGCCGTCCGCACTGCTCGATCGCCGAGCGGATCAGCTCGATCTCTGGCAAATGAATGCCGTATAGCCGCGATGCGGCGATGTCATCGACTTTGACGAAATCAACGCCCCAAGAAGCGTACAGGTCGAACAATGAATTGTAGTACGCCGCAGCGCCGTCTCTCGATGCATCAACGCCGTACATATCGGTGTTCCACGGGCAGATCGAGTTCGGGTGCGCGATCTGGCGGGCCGTTGCCGTCGTTCCCAGCACCGGTGTATCGGCATGTGCCGCTTGGCGCGGAATGCCCCGCATGATATGGATGCCGAACTTCAGGCCTAAGCTATGCACATAATCAGCCAACGGCTTGAAGCCTTGTCCGCCAGCGGCAGACGGGAAACGTTCAACCGAAGGCATAAGCCGCGAATATGCGTCCATTTCCAGCGGAACGAACTGGCGGTAATGCGAAGACACCGCGCCGGGCTCGTACCATTGAATGTCGACGACGACATATTCCCAGCCGAATGGCTTCAGATGCTCGGCCATATATTCCGCATTGCCTCTAATTTCTTCTTCTCTAACCGCAGCCCCGTAGCAGTCCCAGCTATTCCAGCCGAGCGGCGGCGTTGCCGCATACTGATGATGTTTCTTCGCGCTTGTTACCACAATGATCGCCCTCTCTATCGTAATATTGCTCTATGCCAATATCGTAGAACGAATCATTACCCTGTGGCTAGCCTATTTTATTGCGTTCGTATGTAAAATATTGCTCAATCAAATCGCAGTCTATCGATGGATGGCAGCTCCTTCGCCAGTCTGAAGTCACCTGGCGGAAAACCAACTCTGCCACGGAACACTTTGCTAAAGTAGCTGCCGTTCGCATAGCCGACCTCTCGGGCAATTTCATCGACCGTCAGCTTCGAGCTGCGCAGCAATTCGACAGCTTTCTCAATACGCAGCTTCGTGACGTAATCCATCGGCGACATGCCGGTCGTCCGAAGAAACAACCGAGCAAAGTAATATTTGGATAAGCCGACAACGGCGGCGATTTCGTCCAAGCTCTCAGGCTGTGCGAATGAAGATTCCATGTGGAAGGCGGCATCACGAATACTGCTCGGCCAAGACTCTCTCTCGTTCTGTAACTTATGTTTGGTTTGCAGCAGCTCCATCATAAGCGTATATACGAACGACGATGCCTGATAACTGTTCTTTATACCGTTCATACGCGCTTCTGAATATAGCCTCTGCAGCGCTCGAACCGCAGAACTGCCGGCCTCAAGCTGAGGCGTTACACCAATCGAATCGATAAGCTCTCGCCATAACGGCTGCAGATTAGCTTGGCGAATGAGTACGAAATAGAATGTCCAGTTGTCGCTTTCGGGAGGCAAGTAATAATGATGATCCCCCGGAATTTCGGCCAGGAAAGCCGTTCCTGGGCCCACCTCATAGGTTGTATCGCCAAGACGGTATCGGCCGAAGCCCGACACCGTATATTGGAGTAAATAGAGCGGTCCATCAATCCGCTTCATGCCGTCCCAAGAATACTCGGGATCACTAATTTGCTGATGTCCAACTGCGAACAACTGGTAGATCGGGAGCTGCGGCGAATCTTGGAATCGGTAGCCGTATACGCCGTAAGGTTGCGAATGAGCCACTATTGATGAACCTCCTTGCCTGCATGGGGGAGCTTATTATTACAGCTTGTCGTATCAATCACTGACCCTTATGATGATAGCATCAAATACGCAATACACTCGTATGGACAGGTGTGAACAGCATTTATGAGCATTCAAGTATTTATTTATGGAACGCTTCTTCCCGGCGAAAGCAATCATCACGTCGTTGCTAGCTTCATACAAGCTTCAAGAACGGGACAAGTGTTCGGCCGATTGGTTGATTGCGGCTCATATCCGGCAGCCGTTCGGGATGCCGATGCCAAGCAGCGCAATAGTATTATACGCGGTCAGTGGATCGTCGTCGATAGAGCGGGACTTGCGTCGATGGATGAGCTCGAGGAATTTTACGGCATAGAGGAATGTAACGATTACGAGCGGGTATGGGTGCGGGATGCTTATCGCCCAGAGCTGGCGGGGTGGATCTACGTTTGGAGCGACGACAGAGGCTGTCCAAGGATAGAGGAGCCGTATTGGCCGGATTATCGTTCAAGTGTTTCATGTGGGGATAGGAATTAACTGCATTATTGGTATTGGAAGAGGCAGTGGTTTGCTGGCTGTTGCTATGTTGGATTCCTGCATGATAGAGCCCACTTAAAAGAAGCAATTATCGGCTATACTGGATTTTTGCAGCAACTCTTTGCTGAAGTGGCTGAATTGAAGCTTATTGAAGGAAAGGTAGTGCAATTATCCAACTTAGACTAAGGCTCAGACAGACGGCCAGTCCGAAACAAAAAAACCGGCGTACACGAGAGCAGATCTCTCATTAGCCGGTTATTCCCTTATTCCCCTGCTTGCCGCTTGCCGTCTGAATGGTCGGCTTCGGCGTAAGCAACCAACGCAACCGTTGAGCCATAATCCTCACTAAGCTTTTGTTCCAGCTTGCGAATCGAGTCAAGCGCATCCGCCTGCTCGCCAAAGCGGGCGAGCTGATAAGGCTTTTCTGACATCAAATCACACATCCCTATTCGAAGTTTAGCAGCATAGCCGCGTCAGCTTACGCCGTTAATGGACGGCAACCGCCATTGGTATCATTTATGAGCATCGGCGATTTCAGTGAAATTTATACGTCCTCTTGTTATCGGGCAGCAAAAGGTGAGCATTGTGTGTCACTGCGGCGGTTTCATTGTTCTTTTCTTTTGCGTTTAGTACACTGTACGTGATAACTAGCGTAACGGAAGGAAGGTTCAAGAGCGACATTATGATTCACACTCACGACAACATACATGATTTGAACCCAGGGAGAAGCTCGAGGACTGCTTTTTACCTGTTTGCAATTGTTGCCCTGTTGTTTTTCACACTATTACTATGGCTTCCGGCTGGTCAAGCTGCCGCGGCATCCGTTGATGCATCGCATCAGCATTCCGAGTTAGGATATTCCGGCGGGGCGACAGGAGGACAATCGCTGCTTTATATCATTAGAGCAGTCTATTATATCGCTTTGATGGCGGCAACGGGGACGATGTTATGGTCCGTTGCGCTTCCTTTTGCATTTGGCAGCGATCCGCAGCGCATGCATGCCAAGTGGAGTTTGCTTGCCGTTAGAACACTGCTTCTTACCGCCATTGTGTACATCTTTATTCACTTCAATGCACTTATGAATAGTCTCGGCACAAGCGTGGATGCCATCGGCGTCTTTACAGAAACGAATGCCGGCCGCTCGTGGATCGCGCTTCTAGTGCTGGCTGTTCTCGGTTTCGTTATATTGAAGCAAAATGAAATTGTTAAAGCGATATGGGCGCTGCTGCTGCTCGGCGTAGAGAGCTTCGGCGGACACACGTTGGCTCTCGACGATTCGGCACTTGCTCTTATTATGAACTTCCTTCATCTGAGCTGCTCGGCCATATGGGCAGGGGGCGTTATGCTGCTCCTGCTCTATTGGTTCTCGGACCGTAAGGAGGCTGGGCGGTTCGCCGCCAGGTTCACTACCGTTGCTTGGATAACGATCGTGCTTCTAGCCGTCACAGGCATCATCATGACGGTGTTCCTATTGCCTTCGTGGCGCTATTTGCTATACAGCAACTGGGGATGGCTGCTTATGGGCAAAGCGCTACTCGTCCTTGCGGTTGTCGTCGTCGGAGCATTCCTGCGAGTGCGCGCAAAGCGCAAGGAAATGCCGCGCGGCATGCTGCTTAAGCTGGACGGCATATTGATGATCGCCGTTCTATTGATTGTCGGCGTACTTACTTATATCAGTCCGGCACCTGATACAGAGCCGCTTAATTATCACAAAATGGGAGAAGAGCTTCATTACACATTGGACATTACACCGAACGGACCTGGTCCTAATGAGGTGTCGCTCAAGGTGTGGCTGCCAGAGGAGCTGGGAGAGCCGGAAGCTGTCAGCTTGTCGATTACATCGCAGAAGCGTCCGGATAAAACTCCGATTATCGTGAATCTGCTGCCGAAGGAAACGAATAACGATAGTTCCTTCCCTGGCTTCAAGCTGACGGAATATAAAGCTAGCAAAGTTGAGCTGCCATATCCAGGTGCATGGCAAGCGGAACTGATCATTACCGATATAGATGGCCAAACAACCGCGGAGACGATTCCATTCCGTAACGATTAAGACAGGGGGGAGCAAGTTGTCTTATAAATGGCTGAAGTGGCTGATATTGTGGATACCGACGGTTACGATCGGCTTGTGGGAGTATATTCGCCATGCGGTTTTGCTGCCCTATGTTTCGATGGAGCTGGGTAATATTCTTGCTCCGGCGCTCGTATTCGTTGTTACGCTGACATTGCTGCGCGGTCTGTTCGCGAAGCTGGAGCAAACACAAGATTCTCTTCATCGGGAGCGAGTCGCGAAGGCCGCCTTCGAGGAGCGAGAGCAGCTTGCGCGCGAGCTGCATGACGGCATCTCGCAATCGCTGTTCATGCTTTCCGTTAAGCTCGACCGGCTAGAGCGCGAGACTGCCGACCCGAAGGCACTCGCCACAGCCGAGGAAATAAAAACGACAGTCCGGCGCGTGTATGACGACGTCAGGCAGCAGGTCGAGAGCCTGCATCATACGCCACTGCCTGCCATGCAGCCATGGCTGCAAAGCATACATCATCTGACTGCCGAGATGGAACAAGCGAGCGGTATCCAGTCGTCTGTCGATTGGAAGTTGAATGAGGATGTATTATCTCCGAAACAAAAGGTCGAACTGCTTGCCATTATGCGCGAAGCGCTAATGAATGTGCAGAAGCACGCGAGAGCAGAGCGTGTAGTCGTCCGAGGCGGTCAACTTCCGCTAAGTGCCGGCTCGGCGGGCGATGAGGCCGCATTTTATTGTCAAATCGAGGATGATGGAATCGGAGCGTCAAGCAACGGGTTGGACAAGCAGGGGACGTACGGCTTGAAGATGATGCGGGCGAGAGCGGATGCGATGCGTTGGTCGCTCGATGTGTCGCCTGCTTATTCGCATGGAATGATTGTTACGATACGGGGTAAGGGGGAAACGAAATGACAGATATCGCAGCACCGGTCCGGGTGATGCTTGTTGACGACCATCCTCATGGTCTCGAAGGAATGCGGGAGATTGTGGCAAGCGATCCCGCATTTACCGTTGTCGGCGAGGCGTCAAGCGGCGAGGAGGCGCTCGCGCTTGCAGCCGCCATCTGTCCTGATCTTGTGCTTATGGACATCAATATGCCGGGTATCGGCGGACTTGAGGCCACTTTCCGTCTTAAGCAGCTTCATCCCTCGCTTAAAATTATAATGGTTACGGTTTCCGACGATATTACTAACCTCTTCGAAGCGATTAAGCGCGGCGCGCAAGGCTATCTGCTCAAGAACATCGCTCCTTCCTCTTGGCTCGAATATTTGCATGCCGTTTCCGTCGATGAAGCGCCGATGTCCAAGGCGCTTGCTTTCCGGCTTCTGCAGGAGTTTACGGGAATGGACAAGCCTTCTCCCTCAGTTGACCAGGCCATTTCATCGCGCAAGCCGGCTGCTGGAGCGGCTAAGCCGCTGCCTGATATGACAACCCCGCTCACCGATCGGGAAAAGGTCGTGCTTGAGCATGTCGCAACGGGCGCTTCCAACCGCGAGATCGCCGGGGCGCTTTCCCTCTCCGAACATACGGTCAAAAACCACCTCAAAAATATTTTGCAAAAGCTTCATCTCGCCAATCGGGTTCAATTGACAATTTATGCGCTCCAGCAAGGCATAGTCGAAAAATGACAAGATGGGTCGACAGTCCTCTGCGCCAATATTCGACCCTTTCGGCAGGATTCGCGATAGTTTCGTAGAATGATATAACAGACAAAAATATCGGCGAATTCCGGCATAGTGCTTTTGGCATATGACTTCATAGAAGTGTGGGGGGAATGGATGTTGAACGATCGGCAATATCCTATCGATCGCGAGATCAAGCTCTTGAACCGAATGGACGAGCTTGAGCGTTTGAATGAGCGCTTGGAAGAGATCGGCGCCGATGTAGGGTGGACGGCTCGCGCAGTGCTTGACTTGTCTCTGGCATGCGAGGAACTTGTAGTCAATATTGTCAACTACGGCTTCCCGTCAGGCGGGGAGCATAGTATTGCTGTCATCATCCAGGCCTCGCCCAGCAGCGTCGAAGTGAAGATTGAGGACGGGGGCATACCGTTCAATCCGCTTGATAATTCGGATGCGAGCGCTTTGCTCGATCTGGAACTCGACGACCGGCCGATCGGCGGCCTTGGCATTTTTTTCGTAAAACGGTTAATGGACGATATTCACTATGAATATACCGGGGGAATAAACCGATTTCGGATGCGCAAGCAATTTCAGCCTATGGAAAGTCATAACGAATAAGAGCAATCGGGGGTAACGAATGATGAATCTATCAGCAACGGAATGGAATGGCGTTACGATTCTTCCTTTTGAAGGAAGATTGGACGGGAACAATGCGACGGCGGCGGAACAAGCTTTTTTGCAATTATTGTCTGAAGGAAAGCAAAGCTTTATATTCGATTTCAGCAATCTTCAATACATAAGCAGCGCAGGCTTGCGCGTCGTTCTCGTAGCGGCGAAGAAGCTTCGGGCATCAAAAGGGAAGATGGTATGCGCGTGCTTGGGCGAGCAGGTATACGATGTGTTCGAAATGTCGGGATTTACGACAATCTTGGAAATAGCGGCTACGCGCGAGGAAGCGCTAGAAAAAATCGGGGCAGGCGCGTAATGGCAAGCTGGCGCGAGCTTGAAAGGCGGTAACAAAATTGTCTCAACTCGAATGGATAATCGGCGCGGCGGGTATTGGCGCAGCGGCTTATACGCTGGTTCGCAACCGCCGTCTCGCCGCGAAGCTGAAGCGGGCGGAAACCCTGTTCGATCTTAGTGCCGAGCTGCATGCGTCGCTGAACAAGCCAGAACTGCTAAGCGCGGTGAACGAGGCGGCTAGACGTCTCGTATTCGCCGAAGAAGCGGCCGCCTTCTTCGAGGAGAACGGCGGCACTTTGCAAGGCACGGATGTCGTTACCATTCCGATGACGGCGCGGGGACGCAAGCTTGGCGTTCTGCAGGCTGCCGGCAAGAGCGGCGGCGCAGCGTTCAGCCATGACGATCGCGAGGCGCTTGCGAAGCTGGCAGGCCCGCTCGCGCTCGCGCTGGATAACGCGAGGCTGTACGAGGCGCTGGAGGAGTCGGTAAGCGAGCTGCAGCAGGCGACCGCGCTTACGGAGAGGCTCGAGAGCGAGCTGCAAATCGCCGGCAGCATTCAGCTTAGCTTCCTGCCTACGACGATGCCTTCGGCCAACGAGCCGTTCGACGTGTGCGCGCTGCTTAAGTCGGCGAAGGAGGTAGGAGGCGACTTCTATAATTTCTTCAAGATCGATGATGATCATCTTTTCTTCACGCTGGGGGATGTATCCGATAAGGGGATTCCGGCCGCGTTGTTCATGGCGATGACGCTTTCCTTGCTGAAAGGAAAGATGAATCCGAAGCTGTCGCCCGGCGAGCTTCTGGAGAAGGTGAACGACGAATTATGTACGGATAATGCGCAGCTATTCGCAACGATCGTATGCGGCGTGCTGCAAATATCGACCGGTGATGTCGTGCTGAGCGATGGCGGACATTGTACGCCTTATGTCGTGAAAGCGGATGGTACCGTTCAACCGATCAAGCTGCGCAAAGGCATTCCGCTAGGGTCGTTCCCGGAGTTCGTCTATCACGATCAGACGATCAGCCTCGACAAGGGAGATCGCCTTATTGTATATACGGACGGCATTACGGAAGCGGAAAATGCGCTGCAAGAGCAATATACGGTTCATCGCCTGCAGCAGTTTTTGTCGCAAACCTCCGGTTATTCAAGCGCGGAGATTATCGACGCGCTGCTGATGGACGTATTCATGTTCGCGGACGGTGCTCCGCAGTCTGACGATATTGCCGTATTGTGCCTAATGCGCAGATAGCGCGATCATTTTGGAATTCGGAGATGGATATGACAAATTTTGCAGCCGTTTCGAAGGATATATATGAAGAGCTTGGCTTGCTCGAACAAGGACTGCGGTTATTGCTGGCCGATTTCGAGAGCAAGGAGGTTGACGGTCAAGCTCCTTATTCGATGCGCGGGTTAATGATAACGCCATCCGATATCGAGCGTACGCTAGAGGAGACGGAGCATCGTCTGGAGGACGATGCTCTTGCTGCGTTCAGGGAATATCGATTGCAATGGGAGGCGGAGCGCGATGCCGCTGGAGAAACGGAAGACTCCCCGCTCGCGCGCATGTCGCATCAGCTTGGCTTGTCTGTGTGGGAGCGGCGCTGTGTCCTATTGTGCTTAGCGCCGGAGCTCGACATCAGATACGAGAGCTGGTTCGGCTATTTGAACGATGACGTGACGCTTCGTGTTCCGACAGCCATGCTTGCGCTGCGTTTGCTATGCGATTCGGAGGAGGAGCGCGACACGGCGCGCGCTTATTTGGCAGGCTCCTCGCCGCTAAGACGGTTTCTGCTAAAAAACGAGACTGTCGGCGAGCGCAGCTCCTTGAAGCTTCCGCTGCGTCTTGATCCCCGTGTCGTAAGCTTCCTGCTTCATACGGAGACGCTCGACAGCCGGATTGCGGCTGTCGCCGTAAAGTATGACGAGCGGCAGGCCGCGCCGGGACTTCTGTATGATGAGCGGCTGCAGGTCAGTTTGCAGCTTGCCGTGAATCAAGAGCGTGCCAATGGCGGAGCCAGACTTCCTTTCATGCAGATAGTCGGACCTTCAGGAGCAGGCAAAAAGCTGCATGCACGACATGTAGCCGAAGCTTCCGGTCAGCCGCTGCTCGTTGTTGCATTGGATAAGCTGGACAGTGAGGCAGATAAGCGAAGCGAGCAGCTTCGCCATATTGTGCGCGAAGCGCTGATATCCGGCGCTATGCTCGGGCTTACTGAAGGGATGGCCGGCGATACGCTGCTAGAGTCGTATAAAAGCAGCCTGGATGCGGCCATTGTCGAATATGCGGGAGCATCGCMGTTCCCTGTCGTCATCTGGCTGGCGCGGCGCGAACGTCGCGGCGCACAGCTTCCTCTGCCTGCGGAAGCCTCGTTATTATCATTCACTATTTCTGTACCAGACGCCGAACAACGATTAAAGTTATGGGAGCTTGGGAGCTCCGATTGGGACGATCCTACCCTCTACGAGCAGCTGGCCGACAAATATGCGTTCACGGCTGGGCAAATAGAAGGAACCAGGCGGCAGGCTGCCTTGCTTGCCTCCTTGCAAGGACGAAGCAGTGCCGATCTGAACGATTATGCGGCGGCTTCGAGATCGCAGGTCCAGCATCGCTTAAGCGAGCTTGCGGAGAAGCGTGCGCCTAGCCGTTCCTGGAGCGATCTCGTGCTCCCGGAAGAGCCGTTGGCGCTGCTGACAGAAGCGTGCAACCGCTATAAGTTCAATGAAACGGTGCTTAATCGGTGGGGCTTCGGGAGCAAGCTTCCTTACGGACGAGGACTCGCCATGTTGTTTGCCGGGCCTCCAGGCACGGGGAAAACGATGGCTGCAGAGGTTGTCGCGCGCGAGCTGGGACTTGAGCTCTACCGCATCGATCTATCTCGCGTTGTGAGCAAATATATCGGCGAGACAGAGAAGAACTTACGCGAGTTATTCGAAGAAGCAGAGAACAGCGGGTCTATTCTCTTTTTTGACGAAGGAGATTCATTGTTCGGCAAACGTACGGAGGTCAAGGATTCTAATGACCGATATGCGAATATGGAGGCCGCTTTCCTGCTTCAGCGGATCGAATCTTTTGATGGCGTAACCATTCTGGCGACCAATCTGCTGCAAAATATGGATGAAGCTTTCCTGCGCCGAATGGGCGTCATCGTGAAGTTCCCGTTCCCGGACAGCGCCGAGCGTGAGCGGCTGTTCCGCTCGATGCTGCCCGCGGAGGCGCCGCTTGATTCCGATCTCGACTTTCCGTTTCTTGCGTCGGCAGTGGATGTTGCGGGCGGGCATATCAAGAACATTGTGCTTGCTGCTGCATACATGGCGGCCACTGAACAAAGCGCTATCGCGATGCGCCACATGATCAGAGCTTCCAGACAGGAATTTCACAAGATGGGCAAGATCGTGGTGAAGGGCTTATTCGACCCGTATGCATGAAATTTAGCCAAATCTAGCGAAATTAGGATATGAACCGCGACTAATAGATCAGATTGCTTGTTTTTTTGACATAAAATGAGTAGTTTTTCGTAGTCAATTAATGGCAGAAAAGCTATAATAGATTTGGAGTCGAAATAGGTCAAAAGCCTATGTCAGCACTGTGTAAGGATAGAGAGGGGAATGGCAGTGGCCGGTTATACAGTTATCGCGGATTTGGGCGCAAGCATGCTTCGTTTGCTGCGCGACAATCTAACGCCGGACCCCGTGCCGCGCACCGATCTGATTGGCATTGCATCTCCGCGTGATGCGGGCGATCTTAATTTGTCGTTATTTCTGTTCAACGTGAAGGAAAATGGCGAAGCGCGTCGCACGGGCATGCAGGATCGTGGAAGCACGCTGCAATATCCGCCGCAATCGCTAGATTTCTATTTTCTGATGACAGCGCATTCGAATGCGGATCGTTTGACCAAATCGCTTGACGAGCATCGCATATTAGGACGAGCTATGCAGGTGCTTTACGACAACTCCGTGCTCCGCAGCCCCTATCTCGAAGGATCGCTTGCCGAGAGCGCAGAGACGATCCGGCTGTCGCTTGTGAGCATGGAGAGCGAAGAGCTGCTTAAATTGTGGCAATTCGGAGATTTGCCTTATAAGCTGTCGGTTGTGTATCGCGTCGGTCCGGTCATGCTGGATTCTACTCGCGTGAAGTCGGTATCGCGTGTCGTCGAGCGCCATATTGTGCTTGAAGAGAAGGGCGGTGGCTAGCGGAATGTCGCAGCTCAGAGATACGCTCATTACGCGATGCTCGCTCGTTGTCTCTCCGGTCGATGTATGGACGAGGAGAGTGCCCGGCGGCATTACCGTATCGCTTGAGGGCATTGCCCGCAAGCCCGTTCGCAAATCGGACGGCACCTATTTGTTTCTAGATGTCCCAATGGGCGTCTATGCGCTCACTGTCAAGTCGCCGATGTTCATGCCGTACAGCGAACAGATTGACCTGTCGGCGCTGCCTCCGCTTGCTCCTGTCGTGACCGTACCGTTACTGCCTGGGTCTGGCTATGCTTATCCTGCGGCGGCAACGGCTGTAAGGGTCAGAATTGTGAATGAGGCTGGAAAGCCGATTCCGCACGCTGACATTGAAGCGTATGCGACAGAGGATGCTGCAGCCAGGGCAAGAGTTGCCCAGGACGGGCTGAAGGCTGGCGACAGCCGGGTAGCTGCGGGTTCGTTCAAGGGCAAGACGTTCGCAGGGGAATGCTTGCTTCTGCGCGATATGGAGAACGAACAACTCCTTCGTGTCGCAGAGATGCTTCCCGGCGATGTGCTTAGGTTCGAACGTCCGTTAGCTCATAGCTTCCGAAGAGGCGCGCAGCTAATGCCTGCTATCGTTACGCGAAGCGGGCTGGACGGGACGGCGCTGCTGCCGTTTCGAGGCTCGCTGCCGGGACAGTTTGCCGTTAAGGCAACGGTGAAAGCCGGAGGGAAGGCCGTTATTGCCGAGCTGCAAGCAACGGCCGGGGAAGTTGCGAAGCTGAGCACCATTGTGCTGTAGTTGCACCTTTCCCGAATGAATTTGGTCTTGGGGCTGACTATGGCCATAGAAGCCGAACGTCACCTAATACATAAATAGATTCAGAGAGGAGATCATTCATGGCTGAGTACTTATCGCCAGGCGTTTACGTGGAGGAATTTGAAAGTGGCTCCAAGCCGCTCGAGGGAGTGAGCACAAGTACGGCGGGCTTTATCGGTCTTGCGTCACGCGGACCCGTCGAGGGCTTGCCGCAGCTTATTACAAGCCCTGCAGATTTCCAGCGCGTCTACGGCTCTTATTTGTCCGAGAATGCATTTGGTTCTTATCGTTACCTGGCTTATGCGGTTAATCAGTTTTTCACAAACGGAGGTTCCCGCTGCTTTATCGCACGCGTTGCACCTTCGGATGCGGCTGCAGCTTCCAATAGCGAGCAAGCTGCTGTACTGTCCGTTTCCGCCAAAAACCCGGGGGCATGGGGCAATCAGCTCCGTCTTGTAGCCGTTCCGGCAAGCAAAGCTAAGACGCCTATTTTCGAGGCGGCTGAAGGCAATCGTTACCGCGTGAAAAACGCAGCCGGCTTCTATGCAGGCGATGTGGTCGTGTTCACGAACGGTTCGGAGAAGCAATACAGCCGCATCGTATCCGTTCATGATCAAGTGATTGAGCTCGCTGATTCGCTGAAGGGCGAAGTGGTGGATACGGCGCTTGTTCCGTCCAAATGGCTGAGCACAGCTGAATTCACGCTTTCGGTAAGCTATGGCTCTGAAGTTGAGACGTATGAGAAGGTATCGCTTAACCCTGAAGCTCCTAACTATGTGGAGAAAGCGGCAGGCCGCTCCGTGCTGGTTCATATCGCCGTTCAATCGGTTTCCGAGGGCAGCGTATCCCCGTTCGAGCAACTGGCTGGCGCGGATGCCGATTCTTATGAAATTACGCTTTCCGGCGGCAGCGACGGCACGGCTGCAAGCTTGTCCGCAGGCGACTTTATCGGCGAAGATTTTGGCCCGGGCAAGAGAACGGGTATCCAAGCGTTCATCGATAACGACGTTGTCAGCATTATGGCGATTCCAGGTGTTACTGATCCGAACGTTCAATTGTCGCTCGTGGCGCATTGCGAGTCGCTCGGCAGCCGGTTCGCGATCCTCGATCTTCCGCGCGAAGTGACGAAGGTACAGGACGTTTTGGCTCACCGCGATCTATTCGATTCGAGCTACTGCGCATTGTACAATCCATGGCTTCAAGTGTTTGACCCGCTCGACAAACGCAATATTTTCATCCCTCCTTCCGGTACGATTGCAGGGGTATACTCCCGTTCCGACTCCACTCGCGGCGTACAGAAGGCTCCGGCCAACGAAACGCTTCGCGGCGTAGTCGGCATTGACGTGCAATACAACAACGGCGAACAGGATATTCTTAACCCTGCGGGCGTTAACCTGATCCGTTCGTTCACGGGACAAGGCATTCGCGTATGGGGTGCGAGAACTTGCTCGTCGAACACGCTTTGGAAATACATCAACGTTCGTCGCTTGTTCATCTTCCTCGAAAGTTCGATTAAGAACGGCTCCAACTGGGTCGTATTTGAACCGAATACCGAGCAGCTATGGGCACGCGTACAACGGACGATTGAAGCTTTCTTGATGCGCGTATGGCGTGACGGCGCGCTGTCGGGTACAAGCCCGTCCGAAGCTTTCTATATCAATATCGGCCGCTCGACAATGACGCAAGACGACATTGACAACGGCAGATTGGTTTGCGTTATCGGCGTAGCGCCTGTCAAACCGGCAGAGTTCGTCGTATTCCGCATTACTCAACGCACTGGCTCGGAATAGGAATAGCATTTGCATTTAGCTTCCATATCGAATAACGGAAGGGGATAACCATGGCAGGAGATCGTATTGATCCATATCGCAATTATAGATTTATTGTTGAAATCGAAGGTCTGGAAGAGGCCGGATTCAGCGAGGTTTCCGGATTTGAAGCGACTTTCGACGTTATTGAATACCGCGAGGGCAACGAGGTTATTACCCCGCGCAAGCTTCCAGGCTTGGTGAAGTACGGCAATATTACGCTCAAATGGGGCGCTACGGAATCGATGGAGCTGTATGAATGGATTCAAGAGTGCATCGAGGGTACGGTTGAGCGTAAGACGATTACGATCACCGCGGTTGACGAGGAAGGCGAAGAAACGGCTAGCTGGAACGTTATCGAGGCATGGCCGGTTAAGTATACGGCGCCTACCTTCAACGGTCTTGGCAACGAAGTAGCAATCGAGCTGCTGGAATTCGCGCATGAGGGTTTGACGCGCACGGCTTAATACACGCGTGATGCAACGGAACAAGAGGCGGCAGTAGGCGGTTATCGGCTTACTCCTCTCTTGTTTTCCGCTTTATTTTTGCAACTGTCAAACTTTGTAGGGAGCAGGAAGAATGCAGGGGAGAAGCGAGGAGTAATCCTCTCGTTGCAGAAGCTGCAATTGAATTAGGAGTAACGCTTGCTTTCGAATGTCATGGTTGCAGCTTAGAGTCTATCGATTCATTCAGCTCAATAGAGATGTGCTCGCTTTTTGAATGGATTTCATACAATTAAAAGGCTAGGAACGAGAAGATTTCAGAGTTTGCTTGGATTTTGTGCAATCAAATGGACTGAGATAGGTTACTTGGGGTTAAAATGCCGGTTTTGACTGTATGTTTTCCACTCAAAAGTCACTTAACAGGCGATTTGGACCGTTTAGACTGTATGAAATACAGGCAAACGTAACCTCAGTAAGCGAGGTCTTGTGCTTTGGATTTAGCGTTGGAGTGACCCATTATGAATCGACAGTCTCGATTGTGCAGTAGATGAATGAGAAAGCGACACATATGGAACAGAGAGCGGTCAATCCGTTGCAAAATGTGCAATGGCATTCGTCTTAAGCTGAGCAGGATGACGAATCCGTTGCAGATTATGCAACAGGATTTATAAAGCAAGTCCTTAGGCATACATCAATAGATGGTATTGGAGTGATAGAAGGATGGCGTTTCAAACCGAATACGAATTTGAGCTTCCGCGCGGCTATGTCGACGAGCATGGCAACCTTCACCGCCGCGGCGTCATGAGGCTGGCAACCGCAGCCGACGAAATATTGCCGATGAAGGATCCGCGCGTGCAGTCCAATCCAAGCTACTTGACCGTTATTTTGATGGCAAGGGTAGTAACGAAGCTGGGCGACCTTAGACATATCGATACGAGGCTCGTTGAGAAGCTGTTCACGGCCGATCTTGCTTATTTGCAGAACCTGTATCGCCAAATAAACGATCTGGAAGCGCCAAAAGTGGCGGCGGCATGTCCGAAATGCGATCACGAGTTCGAGGTGGCTGTCGATTTTTTGTCCTTAACAGAGGCCCTCTCCTAAATTATCCGGTTGACCGGTTATATGAGGAGGTAGGCTTCGTCGCCTATTATTTCCATTGGTCGCATGACGAGATTATGAATATGGAGCATGCAGAGCGTCGCCGGTGGTGCGATGAAATTTCGAGAATTAACCGGAAAATGAACGAGGATACGGACAAGCCGAACGTGTTCGACGTCTTCGGAAAGAGGTGACGCTTACTTTATGGCAGCAATGGAAGGCAAGGAAAACGATCGGCTGTTCACGGTGGCTAGCAGCTTTAACTTCTGGGTGGAGCTGGACGGCGTATTCGTAGCCGGGTTTACCGAGGTGTCCGGGCTGGAAGCCGAGACAGAAATCGAGGAGTACCGTGAGGGCGGCGTGAACGGGTACGTTCATAAACTGCCAAAAGGCGTACGGTATCCCAATCTCGTATTGCGCCGCGGCGTTACGAAGTCTCCGGTGCTGTGGAACTGGTATGAGAGTTCGATCGACGGTCCGATTACACGCAAGACGGGGGCGATTGTGCTTCAAAACGCCGACGGAAAAGAGTTTGGCCGGTGGAGCTTTTTTGACGGATATCCGGTCAAATGGACGGGGCCTCAGCTTAATGCGAGTACGAGCGACGTAGCATTCGAGTCTATCGAAATTGCTCATACCGGCTTATATGGCGGATTTAACTAGGACCAAGTGAATCGAGAAAGCAGAATGAAAGAAGGAGGATGCCAGAAGTGAAAAGGACGACGAACCGGGCCAGCGATACGAAGCAGCAACCGACATCGGTTCAGTCTTTTGCCGGAGGCATCTTGAACAAGTACAAGCAAAAGCAAGGAAAAAGCCAATTTGGCGGATTATCGTTATCTCATAAAAAAAACAGCTTGGGCGAACCTTCGGTCGTACAGCAGAGGGTGCATGTGCAGGTCATTGCGCCGAAGGATACGACGAAGCAGCCGAAACCGAAGAAGGATGCGGCGGCAAGCGCTGCGCCTCGAATTGAACGCGTTATTGAACGTGAGAAAGTAACGGTAGAGAAGCAAACCGTCATTTATAGAGACGTACAGCGCATCATTAAGGAACATCGGACCGTTAGGGAAATTGCAGTGACTCAGCCTGCCGTCACCTTGCAAGGGCGAGATCAAGCTGATCTTAACAAAGCTGAAAAGGCTGCTGGCCTTACGGGCAGTAAAAGTATTGCAGGCAGTAAGAGTAGTAAAGGCAGCACGAGTAGCACGAGTAGTACGAGCAGTGCTGGCGGATTGAGTAACACAGTCCATACAAAGACGGAAAGTATACAAGTTACCCAAATTGGAAAGAAAGCCGAATCGCCGGGCATTACAGCGAGTGAACGTAAGCTGCAGGCGGGAACGGATTTTCATAAATGGATTCAAGCGAGAAGCAAAGAACCTATTACGATTCAATCGGCTCGCCGGTTGGAAAGCTTACAGAAGCCGATTGTGAAAGAGCGGGTTAAGCTGAAGAGCTCCGTATTGGATTATAGAAGCGGCCGTGAGGCTGCTCCGCTTCAACTGACGAATGCAAGGAGCGGTCGGCTTCGCAGCTCAGACGGTAAGGTGCATGCTGCCGATGTCAGTCGCGTAGCCCGTGACGTTCAGACGAAGCAGACCGAGGCGAAGACGTCGGAGCGAGTGAAGCAAGCGGAGCAAAGTGAGGCGAAGACGTCGGAGCGAGTGAAGCAAGCAGAGCAGAGTGAAGCGAAGGCGTCTAAGCGGGCGAAGCAAGCGGAGCAAAGTGAGGCGAAGACGTCGGAGCGGGCGAAGCAAGCGGAGCAGAGTGAGGCGAAGGCGTCTAAGCGGGCGAAGCAAGCGGAGCAAAGTGAGGCGAAGACGACTAAGCGTGTGAAGCAAGCGGAGCAAAGTGAGGCGAAGACGACTAAGCGTGTGAAGCAAGCGGAGCAGAGTGAGGCGAAGACGTCGGAGCGAGTGAAGCAAACGGAGCAGAGTGAGGCGAAGGCGTCTAAGCGGGAGAAGCAAGCGGAGCAGAGTGAGGCGAAGACGTCGGAGCGAGCGAAGCAAGCGGAGCAGGCAGAATTGGACGATGCTAAGTCGGCAACAAATGCTGTTCAAGGCAGGTTGTCCGGAAAAGGAAAACCCGTTCCGGCGGCGAAGCTGGAGCATTTGGCAAAGAAGAACAGCCCGGAAGAAGCGGAGCAGGTCAGTAAAGCGGAGACGCAATCAACGGGTGCTAAGCCTGCTGCAGTCAACGATGCTGGGAGAACGAACGGTGCTGCGGCAAGCACGTCAAACGTGCCGCAACTTAGGAGCGAACGAGCTGTCGGCCAGCTTAAGCTGATGACGAGCCGAGGAGAAATGTCGGTGACGATTAATCAGCTTCCGGGGCATCTGCGACTGCTTAGGCAGCATACGACTTGGTTCGAGGCTAAGCCGCAATCAACAGCAACGCAGATAGAACCAAGTAAACGGGTGCTGCCTGCCATTACTGCGAAGCGGCTCGTACATCGCGAGAAAGAAGCGAAGGGCGATGCCAATGAACAAGCAGGCGTGACGAGAGGTTCCGTAACGGACTTGCAACGCTCACTCCCTGCTTCTAAAGCTGCCAAGCCGCAAGCTGCTCGATCGTCGGGATGGCCGACAGCTTCGATTAAGACAGGCGCCGCTGTCCAAGGTGGGGCTGAAAGGAATGTTTCGCTTGCGAGTGCGAGACAGCAACCGCAATCAGTTGTGCATACGAATTCGTTAGCCCATCTTATTAACTCTCGTATTAGTAGGCGGCATTCAGCCGATGCGCCGCAACTCCCCCCTTCAAGCAGAGCGAAAGGGATGGTTATAAAGAACGGAGCCCCCGTGCAAGGGAACGTGCGATTGGTGCTGCGGCAATCGCTTGGGAAACAAGTTATCTCGACAAGTACAACTAAGCCTTCAGAACAGCCTGAGGAACTTAGCCAGCGACTTCAGAATAACGTGACGTCTTCAATAGCTTCCGTGCCAGTAACAACAAGCGAAGCATCACAACGGAGTACACCGCTGCAGTTGTCGCGTGGAAGCAAGCAGACGAGTCATTCTTCTACAGTTAAGCTGATTCATCAATCGCCCAAAGCGTCACCGTCACTGGCGGCGACGATTCATAAACGGCTTGCGGGAGCACAGCCCGCTCAGCCTGATCATTCCATTGCTGCCCAGCGGAGAACGAGCGCTGGCGCGAAGAAGAAACCGCAAGTTCAAAAGGCTAATAATGTCGCCGCAACCGTGGCCAAGCAAACGAGCGCGGGTTCGGGCAGCTTCATTTCGTCCGCGCTGAAGACGCCGATAGTCGACTTGATCGGAAGACGCAGCGCAGTTATGAAATCGGACGAAGACGTACAAGGGCAATCAGAGCAAGCCCGAAGCGGACAAGCTAGGTCTGCAGCTTTGTCTTCGCAGCCAACGTCCGCTGGGGCGATGGCCGCTCTTAAAACAAGTACGACTCATCGTCTTATTCGCAACATACAGCAAAGAACCGCTCCGCAGATAAGCCATAGCTTATCATCTGTGAAGAGTGCTGCTATGACTGTGCAGCGTGCCGGAAGCAGTTTCGTGCCGTTATCGCTGCAATCGGTGCGCAAGCACGCTGCGGAACAGCAGGCTTTTACACAATCGGGCAGCCAAACGCAGCAAGCAGCTGAAAGATCAGCTACAACGCCAGCTGCGGGTTCAAGCCCTCTGCGGTTGCGCTTCGCTGCTCGCCAAGCGGCATCGGCCGGAGCAGTGAGCGGAACAGCCACGCCGGGCACGTACTCCTCGGCTACCGCAATGCCGCAGCTTGCGCATCATCAACGCAAGCAAGCGGCGCAGAAGGAGCCTGAGCGTCATGTTCAGGTGGAAGCGCCGAAGGAGCTTGATCCCGAGAAGCTGCAGAAGATGATCATGAAAATTCCGCAGCTTCGTCCCGAGGCGATAGCGGATCAAGTATATAAAGCGCTGGAGCGCAAGATGAAGCTGGAGCAGCGCAGGCGCGGCTTTTGAAGAGTAGAAGAGTAGAAGAGGAGGAAGCTGATTATGGCCTTAAGCAAAGCGCAGTTTTGGATCTATTGGCATGAACGGACGCAAACGATAGACGTGATGTTCAACCCGACGGAATACGAACTAGAGGTAGGCAATCAATATTCGGAGAATGATGTGCCCGGTCTACAAAGGCCTATCTCGCAATTTGTCGGCGGCGATGCTTCTACCTTGACGCTTAGTCTGTTCTTCGATACTTACGAGCTCGGCACGGACGTTAGGGAGATTACTTCCGCCATTGTAGGCATGATGGACGTTGATTCCGATCTTCATGCTCCCCCGACTTGCCGATTCGTATGGGGCTCGCTTGACTTCAAAGGTGTCGTCACTTCCATATCGCAAAGATACACGATGTTTCTGGAATCGGGCGTACCGGTAAGAGCAACGCTCGGCTTGTGCATGAAGAGCAGCCAAACGATGAAGGAGCAGTACCAGGAAATTCCGCGGCAATCAGCTGACCGGACGAAGCTGAAGACGATTAAGCTGGGCGATCAGCTATGGTCGATTGCAGCAGACGAATATGAGGATCCAGGCGCATGGCGGCATATCGCCGAGGCTAACGGCATCGATAATCCGCGCTTACTTGCAGCTGGTAAAAGTTTAACTATTCCAAGATTGGAGTGAGCGTATGCCGGCCAACACCTTTGATTCACTAGAGACCAAATACGGTGGTTTTACTGCGCCTGAAGCCGACATCCTCATTGATGGGCAATTAATTAGACTTTTAGATATGGCATTGGAATGGGTCGACGTGGAGCAGACGACCGATGCGCAGGCGGATGTTGCCAGATTCTGCATCGCGAACGCCTTCAAATGGCAGGACAACGTCATGCAATGGGTCGGGACGACGATTGCCGTAGGGAAGCTGCTTCAGGTAAAGCTTGGTTATGCGGACAAAAAAGGGCTCGTATTTGACGGTGTGATTACCGGCTATAACGTCGAGTATGGCTCGAACATGAACCCTAAGATCATCGTAGTCGCGATGGACCGCTCTTTCATGATGATGAAGTCGTCTCATTCCAAAGTGTGGTCGCAATCGAAGGACAGCGATATCGTTCAACAAATTGCCGGCGAATACGGACTATCGACCGATATTGATGCGACGACCGTTAAGAAGAATACCATTGAACAGATCGGCGTGAGCGATTACCACTTTATTCGCTCGCTCGCGATGGATAACGACCGGCATTTTTATGTGACGGCGTCCAAGCTTTATTTTAAAAAACCAAAAACGTCGGGAGATCCAATCATTACACTGCAATATGGCAAAAGCTTGCTGGAGTTCACGCTTCAGGTTGATGCATCCAGCCAAGTAGCAGAGGTGAAGGTCAGAGGTTACGATGTGGACAAAATGGAGCCGATCGAAGCTTCTGCGAAGACGATAACGAAGATCGGCACGATGGAGAAGGCGGGTCCGAGCGTCGCGGCGCAACTCTCTGCGAAGAAAATCGAGATCGTCTACACGCAAGCGACTTCACAGGATGAGGCTACCGCTCTTGCCAAGGCGATGCTGGAGAGACTGTCGCGCGAGCTTGTCAGCGGACATGGCAGCTGCATAGGCTTCCCGGAGCTTAAGCCGGGCGAGCTTATCAAGTTCGACGGGTTAGGCGGAACGAAGCTAAATCATACGGCGAGATTGACGAAGGTGTCACATAAGATGGATTCGGACAACGGCTACATTGTTCATTTCGAAACGGAGGGGAATGCCATATGAGCTCGAACTTTACAGGTTTTTTTGATTCGCACCAGCGCTCTATGCCTTCCGAGCAATTATCCGGCGTCTTGAACGCGATCGTCAGCGATAACAAAGACCCTGAGAAATTAGGCCGCGTAAAGGTTAGATTTCCGCTTCGGGAGGGGCAACTGCAGACCGATTGGATTCGGATTGCGTCCTTGATGGGCGGTAACGATATGGGTACGTTGTTCGTCCCTGAAGTCAACGACGAGGTGCTGGTCGCCTTTCTAATGGGCAGACTCGATCAGCCGGTAGTTATCGGAACGCTGTGGAGCAAGAAAGCTCCCCCTCCGGCTGGCAAAGAGAAAAACGATGTTCGCAAGATCAAGACGCGAAGCGGGCACGAAATTACTTTTGACGATAACAGTACAGACGGAAGCATTACGATCAAGACGAGCAAGGGCCATAGCATTGAAATGGACGATAAGGGCAAGAAGGTATCGATTACGATGCAGAACACGCAACAATCAATCGTGCTGGACAGCACCGCGAACAAAGTCACGGTGAAGAGCGGCGATACGGCGAAGCTCGAGATGACTTCGCAAGGCGATGTGACGATGACGGGCGCGAAGTCGCTGACGCTTAAGGGAGCGCAAGTGAAGGTAGAGGCCGATGCCTCGCTGACTCTGCAGTCGAACGGGATGATGGAAGTGAAGACGAATGGCATCCTGACGCTCAAGGGCTCTATGGTCAAGATCAACTAGCCGCTTAGTTCAAACGGAAGAGGGGGAGTGCTGGAATGTCGGCTTCTTTTTTGGGAAAAGGATGGAAGTTTCCTGTGCAGGTGGATGCCACGACAGGCCGCATTTTGATGGCCGATGCCGAGGAGGATATAGCGGAAGCGATTCGAATTATTATTCGCACCTCGAAGGGGGAGCGGCTAATGCGGCCGGATTTCGGCTGCGGACTGCGAGAGTTCGTTTTCGGCACGACAGACGAAACGTCATTGCGGCTCATATCAAGCGAAGTTACGGATGCAATTCGGATATGGGAGCCCAGGGTGAAGGATATCGAGGTGAAAGCGCAGCTTGATCCTCAGCATACCGGGCGTGTGCTGCTGACGGTATCGTATGCGGTGCGGTCAACGAACAATTTGTTTAATCAGGTCTATCCTTTTTATCTCGAGGAAGGCACGAAATAACGGGAGCGAAGCGATGCGATGAAGCATGGAGGAAGAACGGGCGGCGGCCTTCGTCCGCCAAGCATTAATGCGAACAATGTTGCCTCTTTCATGGCTAGATTGAAAGAGATGGCTCCTCACTATACGCCGGAATGGCGGTTCTCGCCGGAAGATCCGGATGCGGGTACAGGCTTGGCTTATTTAACGTCGGAGATGCTGCAGGATACGGTGGAGCGGCTTAATCAAGCGCCTCTGAACCATTTTCTAGCTTTCCTTGATCTGATTCAAGTGAAGCTGCAGCCTCCGCGTCCGTCACTTGCGACCGTTGTATTCGGGCTCAGCGAAGGCGCTGTGAATCCCGTCTATCTTCCGGCAGGACTGGCGCTTACCGCGCCGAATCCAGAGGGCGGCGAGCCGCTGGTGTTCGAGACGGAGAAGACGCTGCTGGCAACGCCTGCCAAGCTGCAGGAATGGATTAACGTCCTTCCGGCGAAGGATCGGATTGTGACTTCAGCCGAGAAGTATAGCCAAAGCATAGAAGCGGGAATCGTACCGGAGGTGCGTTTGTTCGATACCGATTATAAGGTGAACGAACAGGAGCATTCGATGTATATCCGTCATGACGATCTGTTTCTTGTCGATCGTCCTAATCGCTTCTACCTGAACGTGCATCATTCGGAGAAACGTTATTCGGAGCCGGAGCTGGCCGCTTCCCTCGCTTCCGATCTTGTTGAGTGGACGTATCCGAGCAATGGCCAGTGGGTGAAGTTCGATGAGGCCACTGCTGCCGGTCAAACGATTATTTTGTATAAGAAGCAGGCGGGCAAGCTTGAAGTTACGGAGTATCAAGGCATTAAGGGGCGCTGGATACGTTGTACGGTGAAGCAACTGCCGGACGCGGCTTCGCCGCTGCTCGAGAAGCATTTGGAGATGGACAAGCTGCGTATACGCGCGGCGCATGATGCGCATCGCGATACGGAAGGCATTAAGCCGAGCGCATTGTATTTCAATGATACCGAGGTGCCGGCAGACGGCTTCTATCCGTTCGGCGAGCATTTCGTACCTTATTCTGTGTTTTACTTGTCATGCGAGGAGGCGTTCACGAAGCGCAAGAGCCATGTAAAGCTAAGCTTTACGGCCAAGCTGTCGGCTAATCGTCTTCGCATGGCCCAAGACCCCGAGGTCAAGTGGAAAATGGTCATGAGAACCTATGATTTCGAGGAGAAAGACCCGCCGAGAATTCATATTCGCAAAGTGCAGTGGGAATATTGGGACGGCGTGAATTGGGCCCGGCTTCCCGGGAGCGAGCAGTTCGGAACCTTATTCGAGGAGCTGCCGGAGCAAGAGGAGAGAAGGTTTACCGTTGAATTCGAATGCCCTGAAGATATAGCGCAGACGTTCGTCAACGGCTCATACGATTATTGGCTGCGCGCGCGCGTACTGCAGACCGATCCGATTATTGCGCCGGTCGTAGAATATATGTCGCCGTGGCTGTCTTCACCTGCATTTACATATACACAGCCTTCGCAGGCGATATTCATGCCTGACAGTCTGTATACGAGAAGCAATATCGAAGTGAGAGACCGCACGCAAGAAGCGAGAGCGGGAGGAGCAGCCTATAAGCTGTTCGAGCCGCCGGCAACGAAGCAGCCGACCGTGTATGCTTCATTCGATACAGCCCCGACGAAAGGGCCGCTGCGGACACGCTTCGAGCTTGATCGTCCATTCGCAGGCCGGAATCAGCCACCTTGGGTGGAGTGGGAAGCGTTATGCGCGCAGAACGGCAGGCTCGTCTGGCTGCCTGTGAAGACAACGGACGGCACGGATGGTTTTACATCGAGCGGAGAGCTGCAATGGGTAGGACCGCAGACGATGGTGCAAGCAAGCTTGTTCGGACGCGAGCGGTTCTGGCTGCGGGCGATTAATCGCGACGGCTGCATGGACGGAACGTATCCGCAACTGCCGGTTGCTAGCCGCATTGATATGAATGCGGTGACAGCCAGGCAGCAGGTCAGTCAGGAGAGAGAGCTTGCCATTCCGCTTGACGGATTCGTACAGCTGACACAGACCGCTTTCATCGACGAAGAAGTATGGGTGGATGAGGTTGAGAGATATACGGCGCTCGAGCAGGAGAGTTTGCTGGAAACCGAAAGCTCGGCGTACGCTGCTCAACGCGACGGCGAAGGCGAGATCCAGCGCTTCTGGGTACGCTGGCAGGCTGTTGCCTCGCTGGCCGAATCGGGGCCGGACGATAGACATTATGTGACGAATCATGCGGGAGGCACGCTGCAATTCGGCGATGGGGTACACGGACGCTTGCCTTCCTCGCAGGAGTCGGAGACGGTCAGAATTCGCTTCAAGACGACTGCCGGAGCTGGCGGTCATGTAGCGGCAGACCAAATTACAGGTATGCAGCTTCCGATCGCCTTCATCCGAAGCGTAACGAATCCCGCGCCATCGATTGGCGGCGGCGATGCGGAGCGTATCGAGCAGGTGGTTGCCCGCGGACCGCAGCAGCTTAAGCATCGGGGTCGCGCAGTTACGACGAAGGACGTCGAATGGATTGCCCGCGAGGCGTATCCGCAGATTGCGAAGGTGAAGTGCTTAAGCAATCGGGACGCTTTGCTTAAGCGAACTCCCGGTGCTATTACGGTTGTTGCTTTCCCTGCGGGCGGGCTTGGCGGTACGGCACAGTTTCCGGAGCTCAAGAAGACGGTGGAGCGTGAGCTTATTCGCAAAGCTTCCAATCTTGTATCGCTGGGCGGTGCAATTCGTGTCATCGAGCCGGCTTATCTGGAAATATCGGTGCATGCCACCGTTGCGGCGGAATCAGTGGATGAGCTGCTACCGCTGGAGCTGGCTTCTGCTGCTAAGCTGGATGCGTTCCTTGATTCCATTACGGGCAATGCGGACGGCCAAGGCTGGAAGATCGGCGAAGCGCTTCATATTTCGGTGCTTCATTCATTGCTTCATTCGGTAAGGTCGCTGCTCTACATAGAACGATTGTATTTACATGTCATCAAGATTGAGAACGGCGTGCGTACAGAGTGGGATCCCGCGCGAATGGGCGAGGTCATCCATGGCATTGTCGTTAACGGGCATCATCAGATTACGGCAATCCCTGCCCCACATTAATAATGATATGACTTAAAGCTGCAAGGAAAGGAGGCATCCTATGCTGCCTAGATTGCCGCTGGACGATCGGAGCTTCGCCGAGATCGTCCAGCATTCCAGACGACTGATACCGAAACGCGTTCCTGAATGGACCGATGAGAACGCGCATGATCCAGGCATGACCTTCCTTGAATTATTCGCATGGCTGACCGAGATGCAGCGTTATTTCATAAGCCGCGTTCCGGACAAAAACCGTCGTAAGTTTCTTGACTTGCTGGGCGTTGCGCCGGCAGATACGCAATCGGCAGAGGCGCTTATTCAGTTCACGAACGTAACTGAGCAAACGACGTTGCCGCGTGGAACGAAGCTCATGGCGGAAGACCAAATGTTCGAGACGGATACGACGGTTAAGCTCGTTCCGCTGTCGCTTGACCGGATCATTACAAGAACGGAACGGGAAGCGAATGATGTGACAGCATCCAATATACATTCGGATGTCGTCTACTACGCTTTCGGCGCCGATGCGAAGCAATCATCCAAATTATACATATCGTTCGACCGAGAACTCATTTCCGGCGAACAAATCACACTCAATATAGAGCTCATGCAACCTGGGAATGAAGGACAAGAGAGGCATGCTTCAGAGCTCCTTGATCCGCTGCTTGCAGCTTCTGTGATTACTCCTTCCTCCAGGCTGTCATGGAAAGTATACGGCTATGACGAGGCAACGGAGACGGCGGCTTGGCTTCCGCTGGACATCGTGCGCGACGAGACGCTGCATTTGACGCTAAGCGGTAAAATGACGTTCCGCGTCGGAGCGTCAATGCGTGCGGTAACGGTTCATCCGGCAAGCGATCGTGCGCGTTATTGGATATGCTGCACGCTTGAGGAGTCGGGTTACGAGATGCCTCCGCGCATACGCCAGCTGATGCTTCATACTACGATCGCGGTTCAACGGGATACGCTGTGCGAGGTGATCGACTTGCCTTTCCACGGCGGGGAGCAAACGTCGATCGTGAGCGATACCTACTTATCCGTGTTCGGGAAAATCCGCGTGCAAGTGCAAAATATCGATTTTTCATGGACGTATTGGCAGGAAGAAGAGACGTCGGACATGAAGAGTGACCATCTGACGGAACAACGCTCGAAGCTGTATTCGGTGAAGCGAAGCCCAGGTAAAGATTATTTGGAAGTTCATTTCGGCGGCAGCGTAGACGGCGTCATGCCGGAGGCAGGCCAAATGATTCGAATTATCGCAAGTATGCCGAAGTTCGATCTGCTGCGATTAGTCGGTCGAAGCAATGGACTTCCCGRCCAATCATTCGACCTATATGACGTCCCATGCAAAAAAAAGGACGCCATTAAGCTGCAAGTTGGAGAGAGCGAAGCAACTGGAGAATTGAAATGGTTTGACTGGACGCGGGTTGACGACTTCGACCATTCAGGACCCGGCGATCGCCATTATGTGTATGATCCGGTCGGAAGACGAATCTACTTCGGTAACGGTGAGCGCGGCGCTATTCCAGCGTCTTGCTTGGAAGAAAATATTTGCTTGATCGGCTGCGAGCTTGGCGGTGGCGAACGAGGCAATGTGAAGTCCGGTCTTATAACGGAATGGGTATGCAACGTGCAAGCCGAAAACGGAATTAAGGTTGACAATCCATTCTATGCTGCGGGCGGCTCGGAGGCGGAGACGCTTGCTGAGACGCTGCAGCGCGCTCAGACGGAGCTGAAGCGTACGTTCCGCGCTGTAACCGATGAGGATTACGAGACGATCGCCCGCGAGACGCCGGGTGCGGCAGTTGCCAGAGTACAGGCGATTCCGCTGTACAGACCTGGACTTGCCGATTATCCGAGAGAGCGGGCTGCCGGGCAAGTATCGGTTGTCGTTGTTCCTTACAGCTTAAGCGAGACGCCGACGCCAAGCGCCGGTTTCTTGCAAACGGTAAGGAAGCATATCGATTCGCGGAGGCTGATCACGACCGAGGTACATGTTATCCCTCCCGTTTATATCAAAGTGACCGTTCATGCGGTCGTTGTTGTTGAACCGCAATTCATCGATGAAGGCGAGCGGCTTGTAGAGCAGCTAAGGCGGCTGCTGCGGCCGCTTGACGGAGACGATGGCTCACCGGGCTGGACATTCGGCAGAGCGGTGTATAAGGGTGATATTTATAATGCGCTTAGCGGAAGCAATGGCGTTTTGTTCATACAAGATTTGTGGCTGGATGCGGAAGGCGCCCATGTGAAGAAGAGCGCGGGCGGCGATCTGATCCTGCCGCCTCATGGCCTTGTGTTCTCGGGCAGTCATGAAATTGAGCTGATAAGCAGCACGCATCTATGATGTCGTACCGCGGACGGCAGCAAAGGAGGGGATGAGTCTGAACGGACTGGATCGTTATTTCTCGATTAATCGCGAGGAAGATTGGCGGCGCGGCACCACATACAATTTGGAGTCGCGCACGGCAGGCTTCGGAGTGCGAAGAGATAATAAGTACGGGATTGCCGGTGTTCTGCAGCTAAGCGAGCTGGATGGAACGGGAACGATTCGCGAGATTGCGATCGGCGAGCATGATCGGTTGTATTTGCTTGATGAACGGGCCGATCTATGGATCTATGATCGCAGAAACACGGACCATAAGCGGCTGTTCACGCAAGGACATGGCTTATTCAGCGCCGATGCGAGGCTCGCAGCCTCCGGCGACCTGCTGTTCGCAGCCGATCGATCTGGCGATTTAACGCTTGCGGCTTATCATACGGATACGGGCCAGACGTTGTGGTCCCGTGCCGGCCAGCAAGCGGACGGTATGCCGCTTTATCCAATCGCGATAGCTTCGGATAAGCGCTACATCTATGTGCTGACACCGCTTGAGATCGATGTGAGCGGCGATGAGCCAACGGTGCCCGAGGGGGGCAAGCTGGGGGTAATGCTGTTCACGCATAGCGGCGCTTTGACCGGTGTGTGGAGCGATCCAAGCTTCACGCAGCGGGTGCGGGCTAAGCTGAAGCATTTGAACCGGACTTTCTTTATGTCGCTGTCCCCGAGCGGGAAGCTGTACATTTTCGACACGCTGTTCGCTAAGCTGTATGCCTTTACTAACAGCGGCAATCTGGCAGAGAAGAGAGATCTGCCCTCGCTTCCTTATGCAGGATTATGTATCGATAGCTCTGGTATGCTCTATATCGGCGACTCGAGACAGATGGATCAGGAAAGCGAGGATGACCGATTTATCGTCAGGCTCGATGCAGCCGGTCAGTCAATAGGGAAAATTACGAGCTTCCGAGGCAAAGCCGATCAATTGCTTATCGACGGCAGAGACCGCATGTTCATATTGAACGGTGACGAGGGCGTTGTGACGATGCTGAATCTGCAGCCCCAGACGCTGGCGATGGAAGAGACGGGAGTACCAGAGGGTGTGTGGTTATCGCGCGCTTACGATAGTGCGGAAGCCGATACGATATGGCATAAAATGACGCTTGATGCGTTCATTCCCGACGGTACGCAGTTAAGAGTGTCCTACTTCACGTTAAACGAGGAAAGCTGTCTCATTAACGGAGCGTATCGCAAGGTCGACGATTGGCTGGCTGTTACGTCGTTATCGTATCGAGACAAGCTGAACGCGCTTGCGCCTTACTGGTCGCCGCCAGTCATTAATCCGAAGGATTCGCTGTTTTTTGGCGCCAAAGGACGGTATTTATGGATTAAGATCGAATGGATCGGGACGGAGAGGCATTCGCCTTTGCTCCAGACGATGCGGCTTTATTTTCCGCGTGAGACGTATTTATCGTATTTGCCGGCGGTATATCAGGAAGACCCTGCTAGCCGCGACTTTCTAGAGCGTTACTTATCTTTATTCGGTACACTGTTCTCCGAGGTAGAGAGCGAAATTAACGGTTTGTCTGACTATCTCGATCCGGAGCTGGCGACAGGCGAGCATCTCAGGTGGTTGTCGTCCTGGCTTGGCCTGGAAACCGACGACTATTGGACCGATGGACAGGTGGAAGCATTCATCAAAGCTGCGCCGGAGCTGTACCGATACCGAGGTACAAGGCAGGGGCTAATGAAGACGATCGAAATTTACACGGGACAGTCGCCGCTTATTATTGAATATTTCCAGACGAAGGGCATGCGCGACAACGCAGAGCTTAGGGAGCTTACGGATAAGCTGTACGACGGCGATCCCTACACCTTCACCGTTCTGCTTCGGCCAGAGCAAGCTCCTAACGAGAAACAGCGCGTTGTCATCGAGCAGTTAATTGAGGAGCAGAAGCCGGCCTATACGGAAGCGAAGCTTGTGATGCTTCAACCGTGGATGTACTTAGACCTTCATACTTACCTTGGCATCAACACCGTGCTGACGGAGCCGTCGCTCATGACGCTGAACCCTAACCGCACGATGCCTAACGATACGTTGATCGTCGATGTCGGCATGGAGAAGCGAATAGACATACATACTCGCCTTGAGATGGATTCAGAGCTTGAATAATAGATGAAGTTCGTGAAGGAGTGGGAATTGATGAAAAAATCGAGATTGTATCCATTTGAGAGAAATCGGTATTTTTACGGCAAGCTGCTGACGGTGCGCGACTTTGAATCGGAGCAAAAGTATTTTAACGACAAAAGAAGATTGTTGAACCGCCTGCTGTACGGAAGCGGCGTATTGTCGGGCATGCAGGTTGTCGCCGTTGATGACAAGACGATTTCGGTCGAGATGGGCGTAGCGATCGACTATATCGGCCGCGAGCTCGTTATTCCTTCCCCGGTAACGTTAAAGCTGTCGATGATTGAAGGCTTTACGAACAATGAATACAAGAAAAACGTATATCTTTGCGTGGCTTACGATGAGAAGGGCAAAGAGCCGGTTCATTCCGTCGGCAACTCGGCGATTCGTTCCGATGAAGTGAGCGAATATAATCGCGTGCTGGAGTCGTACCGCTTGTTTATCGTAGAAGAGGCGCCGGCGCCATCTTCCTTCGAATTCGTTCGTTTGCTGGAGAACGTGACGACGATTTATGAGGATGTAGGCGTTCGTATTACGCAGCGCATGCCGAAATATGTTAACCCAGGCGAGGTTGTCGAGGTTAAGCTCGTCGTTGAGAAGACGCTCCAAACGCCGCGCATTGCTTTCCAATACGACTATGATGCGGTTGGCTTCATTACGGTAGGCCATGACGGGCAAAACGTATCGTTCGCAGAGCCGGGCGATGCGCAGGAAACGGAATATACGGTCAGCTTCCATGTGAAGGCGCCGCTTKAAGCGGGAGGTTCCGCTTCGCTGACGGTGCCAAATTCGGCTGCAAAGCTGACAATCGGCGACGCGGTCATTCCGCTCGATTCCAACGCGAAACATGTGATTGAAGTGCTGGAGGAGCCGGTAGCGGAGCGCATTCTGAAGGACTGGCATGAGCGCAGCCTGGAAGAAGCTGTCGAGGGTTCGGCGGATCAAAGCATTTGTTTGGCGAAGATCAGCCTGCTTCAGATGGGACCGACCTATATGATCGAGAAGGTCGACCGCGTTCCTTACGGCGAATACATCGAGAGCACCTCTTTGCTGCAAAGACTCTCCCAGACTTCGCGCGCTTCGTCGCTGCATAAGTTCTATGCAAGCGCGGAAACGGAAGATTTGGAGTATGGCGCCAAACCTTCCTTGGATGTGCAATATCATCCGGATCGCAATGAGTTCGACTTTAAGCTCGGCATTCCGCGTCCGCAGCACTTGTATGACGAGATTGCAACCGGCACGATGGAAGTATTGCTGGAGTCGATCGGCAAGTCGGGAGGTTTCTTCTTCTCTCGGGGCAAGAAGAACTACGTCTCCGACGAGATCAACCATGGACTTGGCGAAGGACAAGTATCGGTCGTCGTCGGCCTGGAAGAAGTGGAACGTTCTGTGGCGGGCGATGTGAACGCTACGCAAAAACGGATCTACTACGGTCAAAGCGACGTGTTCAAGGGAACGGAATTCGAGCCGGACATTCCGAACGTATCGCTTGGAACGATCGTTTATCCCGAGAAAGGAACGTTCCGCATCGGCATGAAGCTGCAGGGTGATATGGAGTCTACCGCATCGGTTATTGCCGTACGCTGGTGGGCGTTCAAGAGCCTCGGCGCAGCTCCTCAGCAGGGCGAGCTAGACAATGATTCATTAACGGATGCAATGGCCGAAGCGGCTGCTTCGGAGGAATAGCATGTAATTGGGCCGCGAGACTACGCTTCACGAGAAGCGTTATCTCGCGGCTTTTTTTGGTAGAGTATACGCACTTATTGAGCAGATGCATAGTTTGGAGCGCGTCCGGAGTGTCTTGTAAGAGCGTATATGCACTAATAGCTATAGTTGGAGTAACTGATGGCGTCTGTAAGAGCGTATACGCACTTATGGAGCAGGAGCAAATAGAAAGAAGCCCTCGCCATATAGTTACGGCGAGGGCTTTTTAAGTTTGGATAGCAGTTACTCCGCTTACTCAGGGTTATAGTAGCTGATCTCAAGTCTGACCGGCTTGTCCTTGTTCAGGAGGAAGGTCAGGAAGGCGTTGCCGGATTTGAACATGATGCTTGTTCGGCCATTCGGCAGCTTCTCCTTCGAAGAGACGGCTTTGGCATCCAGCAGCCGCTGATAAGTTTGCTCCATTACAATACTGTTCCATGTTGTCAGCTTGCGAACGTAGTAGGCTTCCGGATTGTCGGCATCGACTTCAAGCACGAATGAAAGCTGAGCGGAGCTGAAGGTAAGCGACATAGGAAGGATTTCTTCCTCAAGCCCATCAATCAATCCGGTAGCGACATCTGATTCGGTAGATGCTGCATCTGTCACCGCATTGTTCGATCCGGCGCTAAGCGCTTGTACTTCATTCTCCGGAGCAGTCTCCTCAGCAGGAGAACCTGAACTGTCTGATGGCGCATCCGTTGCTGTCGGAGTTTCAGTACTCGGCGTTCCCGTACCGCCATTGTCTCCAACTTGCTCGCCATCTACGGAGCCTTCTACTGGCGTGTCCGTAACGGGTGGTGTTTCCTCGACTGGCGGGATTGTCTCGGCAGGAGGCGGCGGGTCGGCCACCCCTAACGTCTCTTGCAGCTTCACAAGCGATAGGTTCATGAACCCTTCCGCATACACGCCTCCGGAACGGAAGAACCCTTTATAGATCGGTGCGCCGTCGGCGTCGAACAACGAACCGACGCCCTCATATTTGCCATTGACGAACTTGCCGTCGTACACAATGCCTCCGCTTGCGTTGTACGCTTGGCCGATCCCGTTCGGCAAGCCGGAAGCGAAACCTCCTGCGTAGACGAGCGAGCCGGCTTCGTTGAAGGAGCTTCCTGTACCGTGATAAGCGCCCTTCACGAAATCGCCTTCGTATTTGACGAATCCTGATGCAAAATATTGCTTGCCCGGTCCCGTCAATTCACCGGCCGTGAAGTTTCCTTCATAGGCGAGAACTCCGTTACTGTCATAGAGCTTGCCTGCACCCTCGTAAACGCCATTATTGAACAGCCCTTCGTACAGCAGCTTCTCAGGTCCGCTATATAGCTTGCCATCCCCTTGATAGAGGCCTTTCATGAAGTTGCCCGCATATACGACCGTGCCGTCTTCCTTATAGGTCGTTCCCGCGCCTTCGTACAGGCTTGCAGCGAACAATCCAACATAAGCTGGCTTTCCGCTTGGATAGAATGCCGTACCCGCGCCAGCGTACTGATCGGCAGCGAACAGTCCCTTATAGAGCAAAAGGCCATCTTCGTTGTACAGCTCGCCTTGGCCCATCATCATGCCCTTGTCGAAGTCGCCGCTGTACTTCAAGTTTCCGTTCGGGTAGTAGAGCTTGCCAGTGCCCGTGTACAAGCCGTCCGCTAATTGGCCCTCGAACAGAAGATTGCCCTCTGGATCAGTGATAGAAGCCGTACCGGTGAACCCTTTGTCCGCAGCGGCCGTTGCCGACAGCTCCGGCGTCTTGCCGAACCACTTATTGAACAACGGCGGCGGACTGATGAAACCGAAATAAACAATAATGAGCGTTAAAACGATAACAAGCGCAATCAGCTTCTTCGCAATATAATAGCTTCCCAGCTTGACATAGTTGTTAAGCGAACGGAGAGGGCCGAATATGGCCGTGACGAGAAACTTGCGAAGCCACTTCAACAGCAGCTTAGGCAGCTTGCGAGCTTGCTTAATCGGCTTCATTACGTATTTCTTGATCGGTTTGAATATCGGCTTAAGAATGGACTCAATCATAGCTAAGGCACCTGTATCGTTACTTGACCGGGATTAACAACTTCGATAACACCGCCCCAATTGCACATGCACTTCGATGAGTTGTTAAGCGCCGGCATATTGGCAATCAGCACGGTTGGTGACCCGGGTACCCATGGAGCGGCAGTTACCGGAATACAGGGCATAGGAGTCAATGCGCCAAATGCTGCGGCAGTTGCCGAAGCCACGGTTGGATTGGCTAATGACGAGCACATGCCGAAAGGGAGAATATTAACCATAGGCTTGTTGTCCATAATGTTGGCAATGGGCATTGACGTCATCACCATGTTCTGCGGCAAGACGGTCAGCATGCCAGGAGCGGCTCCGAAGGAGCATTTTAGCGTTGCTCCACCGCATACGAGTTGTCCCATAACGTTCCTTTCCGCGAGAGCGAATCTATTATTTTCCGAATCGCTTCTCCCATTTTATACTATTATTAATAGTACTATATGCCGGCTAAGCCCATCAACATAAACCTGCGAAATTCGGGAATATTCGATGTTCTCCGCGCAAGGAAAGGGATGTAAAATAACGTATCATGTAGTACTATAGAAATAGAAAAAATATGCAAGTGAAAGCGATGGTGCGCATGCGAAAGTCCGGTTTGGGGATTGTGTTGTTGCTCTTGATAGCTGTAGGGCTTGGATTCTGGATCTATCCGAATATAGATCAGTTCAAAGCTTTGCCATATACGAAGGAAGCGTCACTCTCTTATTTGTCGCGCGCGTCAGCGGGGCCTGATGGAAGCTTGGACGTTATTGGCGATTCCAGGCAGGAATTGACGCGCATTAACGGCAATGGCGAGATGAAGGAGCAATTACAACAAAGTCTGGACAGCAGCGCCCGTCATGATTATACGGATGTAGCAACAGCGCCTGACGGCACGATGTACGTCCTTGAAACGGTGTTGGACGGGTATGGCCTGTACGTGCAAGAGGAGCAAATTATCCAATACTTGCCGGGAGACTCCGTCGGGACTACGCTGTATACGTTTAAAGGCGACGGGACGAATAAGCGTGTAGGTCAAATTAAAGGCGTGCAGGTCAGTGGGGATTCGGTGTATTTCTATCTTGATGAGCAGAGCCGAATTACGCTTAACCGAATATCCGCAAAGGATAGCGCTCCCGAAGAACTATTTAGTTTTGAAATGGAAAAGAATCGTTATATGTCCGAGATCGTCGGATACGAGCCTGGACAAATCTTCTATTCATCCAAACGCGGCGCGATCTTTAATGTGCTGAAGGATGGCAGCACGAAGCTTGTGTACCCGCTTGATACGATGGATCGTACCCGCAAAAATTTCCCCGAGCGGCTGCAGCTGCACGAGAACGGCAGACTTTATTTTATCGATAGGCTCTTGAACGCCGTTACGAGCATGAAAGCTGCGGACTCCAGCGATCTCCGCACGGACATTGCCGAGGCTGACCTCGCCAGTCTAGCTCCTGATGCCGAAAATCTTGAAATTATGGATGTTACGATCGATGCTGCCGGCGGTCTGAGCATGGCACTGGATGATCGTATTATTACTATTAGCGCTGACAAAGCGGCTGCTGAGGCGATCACTCACCTCACTTATAACCGCTCGTCGATTTGGCAGGGCTGGCTGACTTGGACCGCCGGGGCTCTGTTCTTAATCGTGGTCGCCCTTCTAGTACGGATGATCTACATACACCTGCTTAACCGCCGAATCTCCTTGTTCTTCAAGCAAGTTTTCGCTATCGTTCCGATTCTCGTAATCGCCATGGTACTGCTATCGAACTTCATCTATGACAGCTTCTCTTCACGGATGGAAGACGAGATGCAGCGGCAGCTTTCGCTCTTGGCGCGCAACGGACAGAACATTATTAACGGCGATCAGCTTAACCGTCTAACTTCGCCGAGGGATTATATGAACGAGGATTATCAGGCGATCAGCAAGAAGATGAACTTCTTGTTCGAAAGCGAGGATGCGGCGAATCGCAAAGGACTGTACAGTACGCTCTACAAATATGAGAATGGCGAAATGTTCATCATGATGGACGACGATGACGGCGTCAATATGTACAAGCCTTTCCAGCTCGAGGAGGCAGACCAGCAGGTCGTCAAGACAGGTGAGATCGTATCCGGCAGATGGGAAGACACCACGGGCAAGTGGTTGTATGCAATTGGTCCGATCTATGATTCCACGGGCAAGCTTGTAGGCATCTATGAGACAGGACGAGACATGAATGTGTTGTACCAAGCTAATCAAACGATCTACATGAGCGTCATGCGCAATATCGGCTATATCAGCATCGGCGTTATCGTGCTTGTATTGGCCGTTACCTATTATTTGCTCTCTTCGCTGCGCAAGCTCCGCAGGAGCGTTATGGAAATGGCGAACGGTAACTGGGACGTTAAGGTTCATATCCGCGCGCAGGATGAGGTGGGCGATTTGGGCGAGCAGTTCAATCGAATGGCGCTCCATATCCGCACCTATATTAAGGACATCACATCGTTCAGCGAAGCATCGCATCGTTTCGTTCCGCAGCAGTTTTTCAAGTACCTAGGAAAGAAAGGCATTACAGACATCCATCTAGGGGATCAGGTTCAGCAGAATATGGCGGTTATGGTTGCGAATATTCGCTCCTTCAATCAATTGTCCAAGCAGCTGACGCCTAAGCAAAACTTTGATTTTATGAACTCGTTCTTAAAAAGATTCAGTCCTTTCGTCCGCAAGGAAGAAGGTCTTATTAGTAAATATTTAGGCGCAGGCTTTATGGCGCTATTCCCTGCCCGTTCGGATGACGCGCTTCGAGCAGCCGTAGCGATCCGCAGAGAATTGTCTTCGTTTAACGACAGCTTGCTGGCATCCGGCCATTCGCCGGTTGATATGGGCATGGCGATTCACAAAGGCCCGCTCATGCTGGGCATTGTAGGCGAGGAGCAGAGGATGGAAGGAAACGTGATCTCCGATGACGTCAACGTTACGGCGACGCTGGAACGCATGTCCGATACGATGGGCGCATCGATACTCGTTACCCGTACTTTTTTTGATCAACTGAGATCGCCTGAAAGGTTCCGTCACCGGTTGCTTGGCCGAGTCAGAATTGATGGCAAGGATGAGCCTCTTGAGCTTGTGGACGTATACGAAGGCGATTCGGACTCGGTACGCGCGCTTAAGGAACGAACGAAAGCGATGTTTGAGAGAGGCGTTACGCTCTGCCAAGAAGGGCGGTTCTTTGATGCAAGGGAAACCTTTATTGAAGTCATTAAGGTGAACCGCTTCGACAAAGCGGCGAAGCTCTACTTCTATTTGTGCGATGAATATTACCAAAGAGGCGCTGTCGAAGGTTGGAATGGCACACTAGCGGTATAATCAGACCATAGAGGAGAGGAACAACTATAATGGCGGTAGAACAATTACGATCCGATAGACTAGCACATGATGAACATACCGCGAAAATAGGAGTGCCATTTACGAGAATAGACGAATACTTGGCGTATTATGAAGAAGAGGAAATCCGGGAGATTAACGTCCGGAATAAGGTTTAATCGCTATGAAAGCAGTACAATTGTTGCGCGCTATTAATTCCAGGCCGGAAGATTACCGTAAGCTGCTTATGATGGCTCCTGTATTCTTCATTTGCGGAATAGCGGAAACGCTGAATTATAACGGGTTTATGGCGCTGTTCAATCAGAGGTTCGGCAGCGACTATCTTTCCTATGTTTATGTCATAGAAGCGATTCTATTGCCGCTCGAGGCATGGCTGCTGTCGTGGCTTGCGGGGAAGCTTTCGAAGCCGCAGCTCATGCGGGTCATGTTCGGGACTATGATCGGCATCGTCGTAGTCAACTCTATCATTTTAATGAGCTTTGAGAGCTTTGGCGTTGAATTCAAATGGTTTTATCCCGTGATGTTCATCTTGTCCAACTTTGTCGTCAGACAGCAAACGATTCTGTTATGGGGGCTGGCTGTCGATCTATGTTCAACCCAGCAGGCGAAGCGGCTGATGCCGGTATTCATCGGAGCGACCACGCTTGGCGGTATTACTGCCGGTTTGCTTGCACAATTAATCAGCCTTGTGTTCGGACCTGCCGTAATTTATGCCGTTGGCGCCGTGTTTCTTCTGGTCTCCTGGGGCAATTACAATAAAGTCATCACCCAATATCTCGTTCCATTGTCGCTTAAGATTGAGTCCGATCGGGAAGAGGAAGAGATGGTTTCAACCGGAACGGTGTTCAAGCATGCGTTGCGTTCGCCTTTCCTATTAATTGTTATATTAATCATGTCGCTGATGCCAGCTCTGTATTTCTTGATTGAATACGAGCTTCTCATTGTCACAAAGCACTCCTATCCGGATGAGCAATCGTTCAGCCGTTACTTTGGCATGATTACGATGGTGCTGTACATACTCGCTTTCCTATTGCAGATCGTATCGGGGAAACTGATGGCGAGGTTCGGCGCAAGCAAAATGCTGACGGCGATAGCCGCCGTCAACATTATTTCATTCGCGGCGGCCTCCATCTTTATCGGCGGTGCGGCAGCGCTGCCTTTCATATCCGGAGGTTATATCCTAATCTATCTGCTCTATTATTATTGGGCCGAGCCCGCCTACCAGTTGTTTTTCAAAACGCTGCCTCTCACGCAAAGGGACAGCTACAGGTATGCGGCGCAAGGCATTGCGGCATCGGCTGGCATTCTGATCGGAGCGGGTCTATTGTTCCTGCATTCGGGTTTACGCTTGTCATGGACGGCTTTGTCCATTGTCGGATTTGGCGTAGCGTTGCTGCTGTTCGTCCTGGCGTGGCTCGGCAGACGACACTATATGAACGAGCTTGTGAATAGCGTGCAGTCGATCGGCGAACAGGATTTTGCTGAATCCTTCGAAGAATTTGTCGGGAACTCTACCGCTATGACGGAAGTGCGACGCTTGCTGCAACATAAGGACGATACAGCTAGAGAAATTGCGCTTCAGCTTATTGGCAGGATGCAGGACCCGCGAGATGCGGAGGAACTGCTTACGATGATGGACGATCCGAGTCCGCGGATTCGCGTTGCTGCGGTCAGAGCGATGAATTTAGAGAAAGCGGATCTCGTCGCGATGGCGAAGGTCGCCGCTTTCCTCGAAGATCCGGATGATGAGATGCGTGCGGAGGGAGTCCGTCAGATTGCGAGAATGAAGCATCTGGAGCATCATGCTTTTTATTTTTTAAGACAAAAGCTGTTGGATCGTCATCCGAGCGTTGTCGCCGAGGCGGTAAAGGCCATGTACAGCTTCAATAATGAGCCGAGCATCGAGGCTTGCTCTGAGGTCATTGACCGGATATTGGATCAAGGAGACGAAACGTCCGTATACCTATGCCCGGTCATTTCAGAGCTGGGGCTGCATACGTTCATTCCGAAGGTGGAAAGGCTTGTCTGGGAAGGGCATCCCGCATCACGTGTCGCGGCCATCGAGTGTTTAGGGAAGCTTGGTTATATCGCGATTATCCCTAAACTTCTTGAGAAGCTGCCGTTGATGGACCAAGAGATGCTGAGGACAACGACGCAGAGTTTTATTCATATGGGGAGTGAAGCGATAGAGCCGCTGATGGCGAGCTTGCCGGAAGCGTCAGCGAAGCGATGGAAAGCAACCGTATCGGCTTTGGCTGTCCTGCTGCCCGAGGAGCAGGTTCGAACGACATTGATTGAGGATGTGCTCGATCGGATCAGCCAATTGAATGTGGCCGCGAAATTCTCGATTGCCCTGAAGCAGCTGGGTAGGGAGGAATTGGCGGCGCTCGCGGAGCTTCGTTATAAAGAGGTATGTGCATTCATTTTCGACGGTGCGTGGAGTGTGCTCGCGGCGCTTGCCGATGAGCAGGTCGTTGATACGATTAAGCGGGCGGTAGACAATCCCGACGAAGAAATCCGAAGCAATGCTTGGGAAGTTCTTGCAGAAGGCATAGGGGATAGAAGACTTTCCCAGCTTATGGTGAGTACGCACGAGGAGAGCGATGAAGATGGCGAAGTGAATGATGACGAGGCCGCCATTGCGATGCTTGAACCGGCTCTGACTTCACGGGACGACTGGTGGCGGGAAATCGCTTCCGGTGCATTAACGGGCGGCGAGCCCGATCACGCAGCGATTTCAATTACAGCAGCCGAGGGGGGACAAGGGGATATGGGCGACCAGCAGATGATGACCCGTTTGAATAAAGTCGTGTTTTTGAGGCAGGTCCCTTATTTTGCAGACTTGTCGCTGGAGGAGCTTGGACTAATCGCTAATATTTCCGTCGAGCAGTTGTACCCGGATGATGCGCCGCTCTTGCAGCGCGGCGTACCGAACCCTGCGATGTATGTGATCGTGGAAGGCAATGTCGAGCTGACGAGCGTCTCGGCGGCAGGCTGGGAGGGGACGATCGGCGTGCTCGGAACGGGTGATGTATGCGGCGAAACCTCAGCGCTCGATGGCACGGCTTCGTCGGTAACGGCGCAATCGCTGCTTGGCGAGGTGCGCGTGCTTAAGCTTGCCGGCGATCAAGTGGAGCGGCTCATTAGGCTGTATCCGGAGATCGGCATTGGATTGTTGCGAGCTTCCTTCGCTCGAATTCGGCTGCTTGAAGAGATGATGATGCGTATTGACAGCTAGCCTAATGGCAGCGGCTAGCTTCAGACGATTCGTTAATGCGAATGAGGTTGCAACCGCTCGCCTTATTGCATATAATAAAGATTAATGTTTAATATGGCTTGAAAGCGATGATAGAGATAAGTAAGCAGTGCTTTCGCACAGGGAGTAGACGCCGTAGATTGAGAGCGTTTATGTGAAACTAGGCTGCCGAAGTTCACTCTTGAGCAGACGCCTGAAACGCCTTTACGTCAAGAGTTATGACGCAGAGCGCGCGTGTAGGGAGTGTCCGGTTCCCGCCGTTATGGGATTAAGGGATTGTTTGCCTGACATTTAGTTTTGGCAGCGATCCGAATTAGGGTGGTACCACGGTTCTTTCGTCCCTTCGGGGAGAGAGGGCCTTTTTTTGTGCCTATAGGGCTGGATGGAAGTACACAAACGGAGGCGATAACGATGAAGGAAAGATTGGAAGGACTGCGCGTAGAGGCGCTTGCGGAGCTTGAGCAAGTGCAAAATCCGCAGCAGTTGAACGACTTGCGCGTCAAGTACTTGGGCAAGAAAGGCGCGTTGACGGAAATTTTGCGCGGCATGGGCGGACTAAGCGCCGAGGAGCGTCCGATTATCGGTCAAGTCGGCAATGATGTCCGCGCTGCCATTGAATCTGTAATCGAGCAGAAGCAGGAAGCGTTCCAGCAGGAGGAGACGAATAACCGTCTTCGCGCGGAGACGATCGACGTCACTTTGCCAGGCAAAGCGCTGCCGACAGGCTCGGTGCATCCGCTTAACAAGGTCGCGCAAGAGATCGAGGACGTGTTCATCGGCCTCGGCTATTCGATTGCTGAAGGACCGGAGGTTGAGACCGATTATTTCAACTTCGAAGCGCTTAACCTGCCGAAAAATCACCCAGCGCGTGACATGCAGGATTCGTTCTACATTACGGACGATATCTTAATGCGTACACACACGTCGCCGGTTCAAGTTCGTACGATGAAGGCGAGCAATGGCGCGCCAATCAAGGTTATTTGCCCGGGTAAAGTATATCGCCGCGATGACGACGATGCGACTCACTCGTTCCAATTCAATCAGATCGAAGGGCTGGTCATCGGCCGCAACATTCGCATGAGCGACTTGAAGGGCACTTTGCTTCAATTCGTACAGCAAATGTTCGGCGAGCAAGCGCAAATCCGTCTTCGCCCAAGCTTCTTCCCGTTCACTGAACCAAGCGCCGAGGTTGACGTTACTTGCGTGCAATGCGGCGGCAACGGCTGCCGGATGTGCAAGCAAACGGGCTGGCTCGAAATTCTCGGCTGCGGCATGGTACATCCGCGAGTGCTTGAAATGGGCGGCTATGATCCGGAAGAGGTTAGCGGCTTCGCATTCGGTATGGGCGTAGAACGTATCGCGCTGCTGAAGTACGGCATTGACGACATCCGTCATTTCTATACGAACGATCTGCGTTTCCTAAGCCAATTTGCGAGAATGTGACGAAGAGAGAGGAGCTAGCCAATTATGAAAGTATCCTATAAATGGTTGAATGAATATATCGAGCTTGCAGGCTTCACGGCCGAAGAGCTGGCGGAGAAAATGACTCGCGGCGGTATCGAGATTGACGGCGTGGAATCCCGCAATAAAGGCGTTACCGGTGTGGTTGTCGGCTACGTGAAGTCGAAGGAGAAGCATCCTGACGCGGATAAGCTGAATGTGTGCAAGGTCGATGTCGGTACAGGCGAGGAGCTTCAGATCGTATGCGGCGCCAAAAACGTCGATGCCGGTCAACGCGTGCCTGTGGCCGTTATCGGAGCGGTGCTCCCTGGCGATTTCAAAATCAAGCGGGCGAAGCTGCGCGGCGTTGAGTCGCAAGGCATGATCTGCTCGGCGAAGGAGCTCGGCCTGAACGACAAGCTGCTGCCTAAGGATCAACAGGAAGGCATTCTCGTGCTGCCGGAATCGACGCATATCGGCGCTCCAATCGCTGATGTGCTCGGCATTAACGACGAAGTGCTGGAGCTCGACCTGACACCGAATCGCTCGGATTGCCTAAGCATGTTAGGTGTTGCGTATGAGATTGGCGCGCTAACAGGACGCGAGGTTCGCTTGCCTGATACGACGGTCAACCATACGTCTGACAAAACCGAGAATCATGTTGCGGTTAGCATTAGCGAAGCCGATCTATGCTCGCATTATTCGGCCAGATATATTAAGGGCGTTAAGATCGGTCCTTCCCCATTATGGCTGCAAAATCGTCTGATCGCTGCTGGCGTGCGACCAATCAACAACATCGTTGACGTAACGAACTTCGTTATGCTCGAATACGGTCAGCCGCTGCATGCTTTCGACGCGGATCTCGTTCCAGGCGGACGCATTGATGTGCGTCTAGCCCGTGAAGGAGAGACGCTCGTCACGCTTGATGACCAGGAGCGTCGCTTGGAGCCTCATATGCTCGTTATTACCGACGGCAAGCAGCCGATTGCGCTTGCAGGCGTTATGGGCGGCGCGAGCACGGAGGTTACGGAGCAAACGGTTAATATTTTGCTGGAGTCGGCGAAGTTCGACGGCGGAACGATTCGCAAAACATCGCGCCAGCTTGGCCTTCGCTCGGAGTCGAGCATCCGCTTCGAGAAGGAGGTTGATCCAGCCCGCGTAATCCCGGCGCTCGACCGCGCTGCGGCTCTAATGGCGGAGCTTGGAAGCGGCCTCGTGCTGGAGGGAATCGTTCAGGTTCAAGCGAAAGCAGCTGCGCCGTCTTCCGTTGCAGTGTCCTTGGACAAAATTAACGGCTACCTCGGTACCGAGCTGTCCGACTTGGAAGTGAAAACGATATTCGGCCGCCTTCACTTCGCGTACGAATATTCGGATGCCGGCGTATTTACGGTACAAGTGCCAACCCGCCGCGGAGATATTACCCGCGCTGTCGATCTGATCGAAGAGGTAGCGCGTCTATACGGCTACGATAACATTCCAACGACGCCGATTCACGGCGACATTACGCCTGGCGCGCTGACGAAGCCGCAAGCGATTCGCCGCGAGCTGCGCAAGCGGCTGACGGACGCAGGCTTGCACGAGGTCGTAAGCTACTCGTTCACAGGCCCTGAACGGACGAAGCTGTTCCCAAGCTTAGCAGGCGGAGCGAAGGCCGTTCGCTTGTCGATGCCGATGAGCGAGGATCGCAGCGTGCTGCGGACGACGCTGATCGCGCAATTGCTGGAGACAGCGGCGTATAACCGCAATCGTAAGAACGAATCGGCATCGCTGTTCGAGATCGGCAGCGTATTCCATACCGACGAAGAACAGCTGACGCACCTGCCGCAAGAGAAGCATCGCTTCGCTGCGTTATTGACTGGAAACCGTACGGAATCGCAATGGAATCAGAAGGCGGTCGCGGTTGATTTTTATGATGCGAAGGGTATTCTTGAAACGGTGTTCTCGGTGCTTGGCGTATCGGGCAGCGTAACCTATGAAGCGGCTCAGCCGGAGCACTTCCACCCTGGCCGCACAGCAGCTGTGCGCATCGCGACTGCGAAAGGCTCGGAAATTATCGGTTATGTCGGCCAATTGCATCCGGCGCTTCAGCTGGAGGCTGATCTGGCTGATACGTACGTGCTGGAGATCGGCTTGGATACGCTCTACGAGCTGGCCAGCTCAGATATCGTGTACAAGTCGCTTCCTCGTTATCCGGCAATCTCACGCGATATCGCAGTTGTCGTATCGCAGGACGTTGCAGCGGGAGATTTAACGGAGACGGCATGGTCGACGGCGGGCGAACTGCTGGAGTCGGTGAAGGTGTTCGACGTGTTTACTGGGGAGAAGCTCGGAGCGGGCAAGAAGAGCATTGCACTGTCGCTTGTATACCGTCATGGCGAGCGTACTTTGACCGATGAAGAGGTATCGGCGCTGCATGAACAGGTTGTTGTGAAATTAGAACAATCTTTTGCAGCGGAATTGCGCAAGTAGGCAGGAAACCTTTAAAGCCGCATCGAAATAGTTCCTAGTGAGCTTCGATGCGGCTTTATTATGCACATATTTGCTTGTAGGAAGAAGGATTTTCCAGCTTTTTATGGAGCAAAATGCGCACCCGGTATCCGTAATGAAAGATGCTCTTAGGAGCGGTGTTCCGCGGATATAAATAACCTCATGTGAAGCGACTTGGATAATGGGAGGATTCGCCTAAATGGATGTTGAACAAGCAGTAGTGACAGTTGATATATATGGAGTCCAATACAAACTTAAAGGCCATACAAACGTTGAATACATGAAGCGAGTCGCAAGCGCGATCGATGAGAGCATGAAGAAGCTGGCGAAGGGCTACCCGCGCCTCGATATGCCGAAGCTGGCGGTTCTGTCTGCGGTGCAAATTACGGAGGAAGTGTTCCGTCTGCGCCGCGACAACGCAAGATTGCTGGAGGAGGAAGCGAAGCTGGCTGTTGCCACGCAGCAATTGGAGCAGTCTGTGGTACAGGCGGCAACGATACAAGCAGAGCTTACGGAGCTGAAGCAGCAAGCTCAGGAGCAGCTTGCGGAGGCGAAGGCTGCGGCTGAAGCCGAGATGGCAAGCATGATGGAGCTTGCCTCTGAGCAAGCGAAAGCGCATGAGCAATCGATGAAGGAAGCCGGCGAGGCGCAGCAAACGGAGCTTGCAAGATTGAGGGAGGAACAAGCTGAACGGCTTGCTTCTCTACTGCAAGAGAAGGAGGAGCAGCTTGCTGCTCTTGCCGCTGCTAAGGACGGACATTGGTCGGAGCTGTTAAGCGAGAAGGAAGCGAGTCTTGCGGCGCTGCAGTCTGAGGTCGAAGCGAAGCTTGCCGCGCTCGGCTTCGAGAAGGAAGAGCAGTTGTCGGAGCTTGCTCGTTCGAAGGAAGAAGAGCTTGCGGAGCTTAAGCACGCCAAGGAATTGGAGCTTGCCGAGCTTCAGCGGGTTAAGGACGAGGAATTAGCGGAGTTCAAGCGCGTGAAGGACGAGGAACTTAGCAAGCTGGTTAGCGCGAAAGAGGAAGCGTTGCTTGAGCTGGAGCTTGCCAAGGAAGAGCAGCTTAGCGCTATCGTTAATGAGAAGTCGGCGGAGTTAGCCGCACTTGCAGAGCAATGGCAACGCAAGTGGGACGAGCGGGAGCAAAGCTGGCTGGCTGAGGCGGCTGCTACCGCATCTGAACGCGAGCAGCAAGCGGCTGAGAGGGAGCAAGCGTTGAAGGATGAGGCTGCTCAGGCGGAGCAGGCTTTCCGGTCCGATCTTGAACGCCGCCGGAACGGTTGGCTGGAGGAGCGGGCAAGGCTTCAAGCGCAAGCAGCTGAGCTGCAGCAAGGCTGGAATGCGGACAAGGAAGCGATGGAGCGGCGAATTGTGCTAGCCGACGAGCAGATCGGTCAAGCGCTGGAGCAGGAAGAGGCATTCCGTGCATCGTATGCGAAGCTGGAGCTGGAAAGCAGTGAGCGTGATGGTCAGTTGGAGGAAACGCGAGCTGAGCTTACGGAGCTTCAAGCCAAAAGCGACAATGTAATTGCGCAGCTGCGGCAGACGGAGAGCCAGCTTGAAGAGCAGCGCTTAGCGCTTGCCGAAGCTGAGAAGCAGAGCAAGGCTGCAGAGGAGCAGTTGGCAGCGCTTAGCGAGCAGTATGAGCAGGCTGCGGGCAAGGCGAGCCAGCTTGAAGAGCAGCGCGTTCAGCTTGAGGAAGAGCTGCTGGAGCAGCAGCTTGAGAATGAGGAGCTTGTTCAGCGGAATGCTGGAGCTCTCGAGCAGCAACAGCGGGAAGCCGTTGAACTGCTAAACACTCGCTTGGCAGCTGTTGAAGCGGAGTACAAAGAGAAATTGGATGCTGCGGTTCGCGAGCATGAAGAGACGCAGATGAACCTGCAGATTGAGCTGGAACAAGCTGCTGAGGCCGCACTCGCGCAGTTAAATGAACTGCGCGAGCAGACAAAGGCTGAATTGGACGAACAGCGCCTTGCATGGCAATCAGAGCTTGAAAACGAACGGAGAAGCAAGGATAAGGCGCTTGAGGAGCTGCAAGCAAGAAGCAAGGAGCAATTGGAGGAGCAGCAGTTGGCTTCCCAGATTGAATTCGAGGAGAGCGCCGAACGACTGGCAGCACAGCATACGGCTGAGCTGCAAGCGCTGCGCGAGGAGCTTTCGGCTCGTGACGCTCGTGACAGCCAGTTGAAGGTAGAATTCGAGCAGCGTATGGAGCAAGCGAGCTCGGAAGCTGGCGAGCGCTACTTGCAGCTTCAAGTGGAAAGCAGTGAAAAGCTAGAACAGCTTCAAGCGATGTCGGAGGAGCAGCTGTATCAGCAGCGGCATGATTACGAGAAGCAGACGCGAGAGCTGGAAGCAAGGCTTGAACGGCTCGAGAGCGAGCTGGAATCGCTGCAGGAGCAGGCACAGAATGCATCTGCAAGCGAGGCGGCAATCCGCAAGGAGCTTGAGGAAATCGGCAACCGCGAGCTTGAGCTCGTGGAGCAGCTGGAATTGACTGCGGCGCGCGAGCGTATTGTATCGCAGCAGTTGGAGGCGGCGGATGCCCGCCTGAGCGAGCTGAGCGAGCAATTAGAGGAGCAGCGCCAGCAAGCTCAGCGCAACGCCGCTGAGGCTGACCGGCTTGTACAGGAGAAGCAGGCGCAGGAAGCCGAGGAGGAATCGCTCCGCGACGAGCTCGCCCGCGCGATGTCGGAGGTAGCCTCAGCATCCACTCGGAAGGATGAACTGAACGGCGAATCGGGTCAACTCGTGATGGAGCTTGATGAAGCATCTCATGCTGCCGAGCAGCTGATGCAGGAGCATGACCGTCTGGTTGAAGAGCATCAGAAGTTGAAGCAGGAGTATTCGAAGCTGCAGACGGAATACAATGAATGGATCGAATTGATCGAACGCAGCTAGCCTATGAATAAAAATAATCCCCGATTTGATAGTAACGGTAGAAGCCGTCGCATTCGAATTCGGGGATTATTGTATATTCCTATATGACGGAGTATGGAATTGGATTTTATCCAATTAAATGAGGTGAGAGCTGGATTAATGAAATGGAGCAGAATGAGGGGATTTGGTTGGATGTTTTCCACTCAAATGTTACTTTTCTGCTGAAATGGTCTGTTTCATTGGACTAAATCCACTCAAACGTTTGTCGGTTAGCGGCTAGTCGTTTCACAAGTAAAATGTCGAACGTATTCGCGGGATTTCGTCAGACAAGCGATTGTAACGGTATTTTGTCGAACTGAACTAGCATCGTTCGCGCTGTACGGTATGCAAAAACCGCCGCATTCGTATCCCAATAAGGAACACATGCGGCGGTTTTAGTAGTCGTCAAAACTTAGTCTTCATCCATACGATAGAATGGTGCCGGTCGGTCCGCCTGGCGGCAGGCTAGCCAATCGGATCAGATCGGGAGTGACGATCGCCGGATCTTTGCCGGTGGCGTGCATCTCGGTGCGCAGGGTACCCGGGTTATACAAATTAACGAGTATGCCGTGCTCATGCTCTTCATCTGCGAGCGTGCGCGTAAGCGACTCGAGTCCTGCCTTCGCCGCGCTATATGCAGCATAGCCGCCTGCTCCATTCCACGATAGGCCGGATGTAATATTAATAATTCTGCCGTATCTGGCTTTGCGCATGAAAGGCAGCGTCGCTTTCGATAATAGGAAGGGACCTGTGAGATTCACAGAGATTTGATTCTGCCACTCTTCCGATGTGAGCTCAAGCACCGTTCCTGGCTCCAATACGGCTGCATTATTTAGTAAAATATCGACGCGGCCGAACTGCTCGTAGGCCAATTCGATAGAATGCTGGACTTGGTGATCGACGGAGACATCTGTCTGCAGCAGCAAAGCGTCCTTACCGGTACGCTCCTTAACGAGCTGCGCCGTTTCCTCAAGCTTCGACGCTCGGCGTCCAAGAAGGACGACGTCGGCGCCTTCCGCCGCGAACGATATAGATGCTGCGCGGCCAAGTCCTGTTCCTGCACCGCTTACAATGGCGACTCGATTAGTCAATACTCCCATCACCATTCCTCCAATCATCATTTATGTTGTGACCATCTTATCAGAGGCGGCGCAGCAGGGGAAGAGGATAAGCCATTAGAAATTTTTACTCATAACTAAAGTAAAAATGATATAGCGCTCTGCCCCGTTCGCACAGCCCCACAGCGAAGTTTAATTCGTTTGGCTGCGAGCTTGCCGATAACTTTAGTTTATGCCCGTAAAAGCAATCAAGACCTGCCTGTCGGCAGGTCTTGATTAGGCTATGCTGTAAACTAAAAGAGTGCCAGTCTGCCTGCGAATAGCGTTATTCTACAACGAGCGTTGCTTTCATCTGTCTGTGGCCGTTGCCGCAAGGGACGCTGCAGATCATTTCGTAAGTACCAGGCTCTGCAACCGTAACCGTTTTGGTTTGGCCTGTTGCGATGTTATCGACTTTGTCGATTTTGACGCCATGTACGCCGTCCGTCGATTTGAGCGTAATGTTCGTTGCTTCGCCAGCTTTTATTTTGTATTCCTTCTGATCGAACTCCCAGTTCGCAGCTGTGATAATAACCTCTGCGCTGGCAGCGCCGGAATCGGCAGCAACTGCATCGCCGTTGCCGGCATTCTCTTGATTATCCGATTTTGCTCCACATGCAGCGAGTACAGCGACTAGGCACAATGCGGCAGCAAATAGCAGCCATTTTTTCATTTCATAGATCCCCTTCCAAATTGGAAAATGTTTGTACACCTTATTTTAGCGTATAATCGCAGCATTTGCTGTGACATGTGTTTGACAAACTTATGAATTTCATGTGATTTTTTTGTAGAAGCAGCACAGCAAAATGAACGCATAAAAACAGCCCTTGATCGCCGGAATCCGCTCTCAAGGGCTTCACGTTATCTGTAATATTAATCAGCTGTGGTTAATCGTGATTTCTGCGACCTGCTTCATATGGCGTGCTGACCGGTATGAACAGGTCGATAATGCCGATCACAAGCGCGGCGAGGATCGCTCCAAGCCAAGTAACCGTCACTCCGCCTACGATGAATTGGGCTAGCCAGATGACGGCTGCGCTGGCGAGGAAGCCGACGATACCGCGTCCGAACGGCGTAACCCGCTTGCCGAAGATGCCTTCAACAATCCAGCCGAGCGCCGCAATGACAAGCGCGAGCAACAATGCGCTCCAAAAGCCGCCAACGCTGAATTGCGGAACGATGAAGCCAACAACCATCAACACTAGAGCCGACACGATGAAACGCACGACATGACCGATGAAACTCATATTTGAATCCTCCTAAAAGTTTTTTGTGAAGCAAAAAACTTGCTTCGTAAGCATCAGCTTAGGTTTTTTGTGAAGCAAAAAAACTGCTTCGTAAGCATCAGCTTAGGTTTTTTGTGAAGCAAAAAACTTGCTTCGTAAGCATCAGCTTAATTCGTTTGTGAAGCGATCCGTATTAGCTTCTGTGGAGCAAAAGCCGGGTTGGTTAAGTATGTTCGTTTCTATTGTGACCCTTTGCTTGTTTTTTATGTACGGGAAGGGCATCATATCGTGCAACGAACGCGCGGTTCGGCTATAATAGTAGGGCGAGAGGAGTGTTAACGGTTGGACACCAAAATTTTAACGACATTAGAATTTCCTAAAATCATACATAAATTGACGCATCATGCGGCTACTTCGCTGGGCARAGCCGCGGCGGAGCAGTTACAGCCGGTATCCGATTTGGAGGCCGTCAAACCGATGCTGCAAGCGACGGATGAAGCATATACGGCTGACCGCTTGAAGGGGAGCGCCCCTTTCGGCGGCATAACCGATATTACAGCGCCGCTGCACCGAGCAAGAATCGGCGGCACGCTTAATCCCGAGGAGCTGCTGAACATTGCTTCGACGTCGCGCGGCGGGCGCCGCGTGAAGAAGCATATCGGCGTTATTCACGAAGATCACCCGATTCCGATGCTGCAGTTCCAAGCGGAGCAACTAACGGAGAATAAGCCGCTTGAGGATGCGATCTTCGACTGTATTGACGACCAAGCGGAAGTGATGGACAGCGCAAGCTCTGAGCTTGCGTCGATTCGCCGCGAGCTCCGTTCAGGGGAATCGCGCATACGCGAGAAGATGGAGCAAATGATTCGCTCCTCTTCCGTACAAAAAATGCTGCAGGACGCAATAGTAACGCTTCGCAACGATCGTTACGTTATTCCGGTTAAGCAGGAATATAGGTCTAACTTCGGCGGAATTGTACATGACCAATCGGGGTCTGGAGCAACGCTGTTTATCGAGCCGGAAGCGATTGTTGCAATGAACAACAAGCTGCGCGAGCTCAAAGCGGGCGAGTTGCGGGAGATTGAGAAAATATTGCAAAAGCTGACGGCGCTCACCGCCGATCATGTGGAAGACCTGCTTATTAATCAGGAGCTGCTCGCACAACTTGACTTCGCCTTTGCTAAGGCAAGACTGGCTCATGAGATGAAAGCGACGCAGCCGCGCATGAATGATCGGGGTTTCTTGAAGCTGAAGCGCGGACGCCATCCGCTGCTCGCAAGTGACAAGGTCGTCCCTATCGATGTCGAGCTCGGCAATCAATATTCGGCAATTATCGTAACGGGTCCGAATACGGGCGGCAAAACAGTCTCGCTGAAGACGATCGGCCTGCTTAGCCTTATGGCGATGTCAGGTTTGTTCGTACCTGCGGAGGAAGGCAGCCAGCTATGCGTATTTGATGCGATTTATGCTGATATCGGCGACGAGCAGAGCATCGAGCAAAGCCTTAGTACGTTCTCAAGCCATCTGACCAACATCATACGTATTTTGAAGTCGATGACTTCGAAGAGCTTAGTGCTGCTTGATGAGCTTGGTGCGGGTACCGATCCTGCAGAAGGCTCGGCGCTTGCTATTGCGATACTGGAACACATCCATGCCAAGGAAAGCCGTATCGTGGCAACCACTCACTATAGCGAGTTGAAAGCATACGCCTTCAACCGCAAAGGCATCATCAACGCGAGCATGGAATTTGATGTCGCTACGCTTAGCCCCACCTATCGCTTGCTCGTTGGCGTTCCGGGCCGAAGCAACGCGTTCGCCATTGCAGAGCGGCTTGGTTTGCAGACGGATATCATCGATCGTGCGCGGGGCGAGGTTAGTGAAGACGATCAGCGCGTGGAGAGCATGATTGCCTCGCTTGAGGAGAATCGTCTCAGCGCCGAAACGGAGCGTCAGACGGCCGAATCGCTGCGCAGGCAAGTAGAGGCGCTGCAAGCGAAGCATGAGGCTGAGCGGTTGAAGTTCGAGGAGCAGAAGGAGAAGCTGCTGCAGAAGGCGCATGAAGAGGCGCGCGAAGCGGTCGCGAAAGCGAAGCGCGAGGCAGAGCAAATTATTTCCGATCTGCGCAAGCTGGCGCTTGAAGAGGGCGCATCGGTTAAGGAGCATAAGCTGATCGAGGCAAGGCGCAAGCTCGACGATGCCTCGCCTGAGMAGCTTAGGCCCAAACGCGGCGGAGCAGCCGGAAGCGCTGGCAGCAAGCCAGTTAAAATTGAAGCCGGCGACGAGGTTATGGTGTACAGCTTGAACCAGAAAGGTATCGTAGCGGAGATACATGGCTCAGAGGCGACGGTTCAACTTGGCATATTGAAGATGAAGGTTGCGCTTGACGATATGGAGCTGCTGAAGTCTACGACCGCTGCCGTCAAGCAGCAGCAGCCGAAACAAGCTGCAAGTTTGAAACGTTCTCGCGACGAAAACGTAAGAATGGAGCTGGACCTGCGCGGAGAGAGTCTAGAGGAAGCCATAATGGAAGTTGACCGCTTCCTGGACGAATCTTTCTTATCGGGTCTAGGTCAAGTCTATATTATTCACGGAAAAGGTACTGGCGTGTTGCGTACGGGCATTCAGCAATATTTGCGCAAGCATAGTCATGTGAAGACTTACCGGTTAGGCAATTATGGCGAGGGCGGCGCAGGCGTTACGGTGGCTGAATTGAAATAAACCGTTTCGTTCGCCTCCCGACAGCCAGCCAATTAGCCATCAGGTGGAGGGATTAGGGATGGAACATGAAGTCGACAAGCTGCTAACCAATGAATTTGCCGCATCTCTCGTTTATGTATCGGTTACCGTTCTTTCGCTCATTGTATTTTTGTCTGTATTCGAGCTGGTGACGAAGTACAGGTGCTGGAGCGAGATCAAGAAGGGCAATGTGTCAGTGGCAATGGCGACCAGCGGCAAAATATTCGGTATTTGCAATATTTTCCGCTTCTCCATCGAGGCGAACGATTCGGTGTATCAGAGCCTTATTTGGGGCGCGTTTGGATTTATTATTTTGCTGGCGGCGTACTTCTTGTTCGAGTTTCTAACGCCAGTGTTCCGCATCGACGATGAAATTCAAAAGGATAACCGAGCAGTCGGTATGATTGCCATGGTCATCTCGATCTCCCTTTCTTATGTGATCGGGGCTACGGTTATATAGCGGCTGGAGGCATAGTTCATGAAATATTTGTGGAGTATTTTGCTCGTTGTAGCTATTTTATTTTTCGTATTCGGCGTCATTTATTTAATTAACAATTAAGGAGCGCGAACAATGAGCGAGGAAGTTATTTGCCCATGGTGTTTGACGGAAATTACATGGGATCCGGAATTTGGCCCTGAGAAGCATTGTCCGCATTGCGGCAATGAGTTGAGCAGCTATCGTACGATAGAGCTTGGTGGAGATACGGAGGAAGAGGCAGAGGAAGAGGAGCAAGACAGCAGCGATCAATGGCAGGAGGATGAGGAAGACGATTCCGATGGCCACGATCACGGCCATAAGCGTTGGCTTGCCGAAGGCGAAGGCTACAGAAATACAGATCGATCTTCGCTTGCTCTAGAGAGCACGCTGCAACGAATTACGGATGAGCAGGATGAAGTGCCGGAATGTCCAAGCTGCAGAGAGTTTATGCTTGAGGCGGGCACGCAGTCGATCGGCGGCGATCCATTCAAGCCGACGGTTTCTCCTGTACTCGGGCAGCCCGTATTGCCGGCTCCGCTTGAGCTTGTATGGTATGTATGCCCGTCATGCTTCCACACGTCATCAATGCTCAGCCAATCGAATCGACAGCAGCTTCTTAAACGGCTTGCTAAGCCGGAATAAGCAATGGCAAATATGGACGGGCATGCGTCCAGCGCTTTAAGGGAATGTTACAAAACGTAATTCTGACGCCGATATGCGGGAGGAATCGTTTTGGCCAAATCATTGGATCGTCAAGCCGCGCTTCTGCTCATCGTGCAGGCGCTGTTTGGCATCGCTAACGCGCTGTCGGGGACGTTCGTGCCCGTCTACTTATGGAAAGCAAGCGGCGGTTCTTATATGGTGATCGGTTGGTTCACCTTAGGACAATACGTCATTAGCGGATTAACGTTCTGGGTCGCAGGGAAATGGGTTAAAGAGCATAACAAGATGCATAGTCTTAGGCTTGGCATCTTAATGTCGGGTGTCTTTTACAGCGTTGTCCTATTGTTAGGCTCGGCTGCCAAGTCCTATGTCGTACCGCTTGGCATGTTAAGCGGCATGTCGCTTGGCATGTTCTGGCTGGCATTCAACGTCGTCTACTTCGAAGTCACCGATCCGGATACTCGTGACCGATTCAACGGCTGGGCAGGACTGCTAGGCTCAGCGGCGGGTATAGTAGCGCCATGGGTATCTGGCTTCTTGATTACGAGATTGAAGGATGAGCAAGGATATCGCCTTATTTTTACGATTTCACTCGTCATCTTCGCAGTAAGCGTCGTACTTAGCTTCTGGCTAAAGAAGAAGCATGGTCAAGGCACATACAATTGGAAGCATGGCATTCAGCAATTGATGACCAAAGGAAACCCATGGCGGCGCATGTTCCCTGCAATTGCAGCACAAGGCGTTCGCGAGGGTGTATTTATGTTTCTTGTTGGACTTACCGTCTTCATTGCTACGAAGAATGAGAGCAAGCTCGGTTCATATTCGCTGATTACGTCTTTGGTTGCCTTAGTGAGCTTCTGGCTTATCGGTAAAAAGCTGAGCAAAAAAAATCACAAGCTAGCGATGCTGATCGGTGCCGTTATGATTGCCGCAGTTATCTTGCCTTTGTTCTGGAAAGTATCATATATGACGCTGCTAATGTTCGGGATCGGCACGTCCTTGTTTATACCGTTGTACATCATTCCGATGACAACACGTGTATTCGACTTGATCGGGCAAACGGAAGAGAGCGCGCGCGAGCGCGAGGAATTTATTGTTCTAAGGGAAGCAGGACTCGTGATTGGCCGCTTAATCGGATTGTCGATGTACTTAATTGTGCTGCCGCTTAACGATTCGCCAAGAGCCATTACGTGGCTGATGTTCGGGGTTGGTATCGTACCGATCGCAGGCTGGTGGCTTATGCGGCCATTTCTGCAAAAAAACAATATAAGTAAGGAGGAATGAACGAATGCCAAGAATCGTTTCTAATATTACACAATTGATCGGCAATACGCCTGTTGTCGCGCTGCAGAGAATAGTGGAGGAAGGCAGCGCAGAGGTGTGCGTGAAGCTGGAGCGATTCAATCCGAGCGGCAGCGTGAAGGATCGGGCTGCATACTCACTGATTGAGGATGCGGAGCAACGAAATCTGATTCAGCCGGGCGATACGATTATCGAGCCCACGAGCGGCAATACCGGGATTGGGCTCGCTATGACCGCGGCAGCGAGGGGATATAAGCTTATTCTGATTATGCCGGACAATATGAGCGTGGAGAGAATAAAGATGCTCCAGGCCTACGGCGCTCAGGTTGTGTTAACTCCTGCAGCGGAGCGTATGCCGGGCGCGATACGCAAGGCGGAAGAGCTGCATGCCGGATTGCCTGGCAGCTACATACCGAATCAATTCGAGAACGAAGCAAATCCCGATGCGCACAGACGCACAACGGCGCTTGAAATTATGGAGCAGACCGATGGACGTCTCGATGCCTTCGTAGCAACCGCTGGTACAGGCGGTACGATAACGGGTACAGGCGAGACGTTGAAGGCGCTTCTGCCTCATCTGCATATCGCGGTTGTGGAGCCGCAGGGCTCTCCCGTATTATCGGGTGGCGTGCCTGGACCGCATAAGCTGGTAGGCACAAGTCCAGGTTTCGTGCCGAGTATTCTCAATACATCTGTTTATGATGAAATTATCCAAGTATCCGATGATGATGCCTTATCAACGATGCGTAAGCTCGCATCAAGCGAAGGTCTGCTTGTCGGTCCGTCTGCAGGCGCTTCCGTATGGGCGGCTATGCAAGTCGCTAAGAAGCTTGGAGCCGGGAAGCGCGTATTATGCATTGCCCCGGATACGGGCGAAAGATATTTGAGCATGGGTATTTTCTGATGTAGCGATGTTAATCCGTTAGTTCCACTGCTTCAGCGCTTCGCGAAGCATTTCTCGCCGATCATCGATATAATCGCGTATGAATTCAGGCTCCGACAGGAAGCTGTCGTAGCTTGCTTTGCGCGTATAATCGCTGCGAATAGCGTGTGTCAGGCGCTGATGCATCCTCTCAATAAGCGGATCCAATTTCTCATGCGTAAATTGTTCATCGAGCAGTCTCTTCATGATGGCTCCGTAGCTTCTGCGGCATTCTTCGAAGGTGAACAAGGTATCGGTCAAGTTATTATAGCCCTGCAGCCGAACAAGATTGTTGCCGCACACCTTGCCATAACAGTTTCTTCCCCAAGTACCTTCATAATCCCATGGAATAATCCGGTATCGCTTGCTGGTACGCGTTTCATAAAGCGCGTAGTTCTGATCAAAGCCGTCATAATTGCCCGTTAATACAGCTCCAGCAAGCCAGCGTAAATATTGCTTGATGTCGAGACGGCGAGCAAGATACTCAAATAATTCATGACCAGTTAACTGATTCAAATTTCTTATGAACGAGACGAGCCGTTTCTTCGTATCTCCAGCGTCAATAACAAGCTCGTAGCCGCCAAATAACGAAGGTTTCCTCTGTTTGCTGTCCGGCTCAATAAGACCGAAATCCGCGTGATCATGTACGGCATATATGAGTGAGCGAAAACCAATATTCCTTTTCTCGAAAAAATGGCTGTTCACCGCTTCAATCTCCAGATAGACGCCCTCTTGCACTCCGTTAATCGTTACCCATATTGGCTTTGTTTTCGGAGCCGGAACATGAATTTGATTGAAAAAAGCGAATGACAACGCATTTCGAATCATCGATGGATCGTCATACTCCGCGTTCCAATGGTAGGTCATTCCGTCATCGACCCGAATTTCGAATGATTTCTTCGGATAATTGCGCGTATGGCCGCCTCTAAGTCCAATTTGCGCGGTATGGACCTTATCGCCAATCTGCAGCTTTGCTTGCTTGAATGATCGGCTCCATCCGTCCCGTAGCAGCTCATGCAGATCGGATTCGTTCATCGTAATAGAACGGACAGTCATTGTTTCTGTGATCACGCAATCAGCCCCCAAGGCACACAGGATGATGCCCCGCCATGGCGGCTAGGCATCTGTACGTATTACCTTATTCATAGGCATGCTGTCCGGTCACTGCGCATCTGAGCCAGATTCGAGTCTATTAATATATGAAATAAATGGATATCAATCTAGCACCACTCGCAATCCAATTTCATATAAATATAGTAACCTGTATATTCGGGCAATAGAGGAGGTTGTTCGCCTTGAAAAACTGTAAACCGCTGCTAGGTCATAACGTTGAGCTGATCGTTTCTGGATACCAAGAGCTCATTCGCGGAAGAGCAGTGGACTTTGGACAAGATATTTTAGTGCTGTATACCGGCAAGCAGTTTATGTATATTCCTCTCATTCATATGAAGCAAATGCGAGTCTCGGAGCAAGGAAATGATAGTATCGTCGTTCCTGATTTGCCGTTCGACTCTTATTCTGATCCGATATCCTATCGTAAAATATTGATGAATTCGAAAGGAATGTTCTCGGAAATCTATATAACGGGAAGCAAGTCCATTCACGGATATGTAACGACGGTCATGAACGATTTTTTCGTGTTCTATACGCCGGTCTATCATACCGTTATCGTCTCGCTGCAGCATCTTAAGTATTTGATTCCCTATGAGCCGAATGCAACGCCGTACTCATTAACGGCTGCGCAATTCCCGCTCAAGCCATCCCCGATCACGCTCGCGCGTACATTCGATCAACAGCTACGCAAGCTGATCGGTGAGTTTGTCGTACTCGACTTAGGGGATAATCCGAATAAGACGGGTGTGCTTCGCGATATAGACCAGAATATGATCGAGCTGGTTACAGCAAGCGGCGACGCGATATTTCTCCATTTTGACCATGTCAAATCGATTCATGTACCCTAATGAAATAGACTGCGTGAACAGCTGCGGAAGCAGCCTGACGGCAGTCTTTTTTTTGTTTTCAATGGGACGATTGTGCTCTGAGATGCATGGAAATACGGTTTTGGGGAATCATTTGCTTGTAAGGAAGTGAATGACAAATGACAGCCAAAACATTCGGCATAGTGCCGGCTATATTCATATTTTGTTTATCGGTTGGACTCGCAAACCATGTACTTATCGTTCCGTTCCTGCTAAACGCAGCCATGCGCGATGCGTGGATGTGCGTCCTGATCGCCCTTATCGTATCGTTGCCATGGATGATGTTCCCGTTATATGGCTTGCTCAAAAAAATGAACAAAGAGCCGATTGACGAATGGTTGAAGCAGCGGGTACCTGCTTTTATTTCGCATGTCATCGTGAGCGTGTTCTTAGTTCTTCTCTTGATAACCAGTTACGACACGCTTGTCATTACGTCTTCGTGGACGGCAACAACGTATTTGCCGAAGACGCCGCCGATGGTTGTGTGCGCCGTGTTCTTAGGCTTAGGCATTTATGCAGCATTATCGAATCTGCGCACGATCGCTTATGTAAGCTGTATACTACTGCCTCTCGTTGTTCTATTTGGCGATTTTGTCATGTCCGCCAATATACCGCATAAGGACTACCATTACATGCTTCCGTTACTGGAGAACGGGCTGTCCCCTGTGCTGAAGGGAGCGTTCTATTCGTTGACAGCAACATGCGAGTTATTCGCACTATTGTTCATTCAGCACCATATAAAGGGTGAGCTGAAGCGCTGGCATCTCGTCATTCTGGCGCTTCTCCTTGCGCTGCTTACGTTTGGGCCGTTGACGGCGGCTATTGCCGAATTTGGTCCAGAGGAAGCAGCTAAAATGCGTTTTCCCGCTTTCTCTCAATGGAGACTCGTATCCATCGGCAGATACTTCGAGCATGTCGATTTCTTCGCCATCTTCCAATGGTTGTCTGGCGCACTGATTCGATTATCGTTAACGCTATATATTCTAACGGAATTTGGCCCATTCAAACGTTTAAAGCGAAAGTGGATTGCACCTGTCGTCATCGGCACTGTTTTATTGGCGGCGTCGCATTTTGCGTTAAAAGATATGATAAATTTCAATGTCTTGGTGCAAAATTATTTCTTGTTTGCTGGTGTCGTTATTGCCGTTGTCGTACTGCTGCTATGGTTCATGTCGTTCTTGATGAAGGAACGCGATAAAGGTGAGTCGGCTGCGAAGGAGGAGCGGTTAGGTTGAATCCGAACAAGAAGGAAGTAAGAGGAACCGGAGACCATGAACATGTAGGCGAGCCGTCCATTACCCACGAGCAGTTTCGAGAAAGCATTAAGAAATGCAACGATATCATAGAACATACCGTTATGATTAACGGAAGCGATTCACGCCATGTTACGTTGTTCTATTGCGACGGCATGATCGATCATCAGCAGATGCAGCTCGGACTTCTTCCGCAGCTTGATGACTGGGCGAAATACATATTCTCGCAGGCGGAAGTGCACGAACATCCGATCGATAAAAAAAGCGCCTTGTTCAGCAAGGTGGATACGGACGAAGGAGCGGATGATCTGTTCGCTTACCTGTTCTCGGGCTGCGTGATATTGCTGTTCGAAGGTTTGCGAGAATTTTACGAATACAACATCGGAAGCCAGCCCGGCAGGTCGCCCGAGGAGTCCACGATGGAGCTGTCTCTCAAAGGACCGCGCGACGGCTTCGTCGAGCAGCTATCGACGAATGTGGCATTAGTGCGCAAGCGCCTCCGAACCCCGCAAATGCATGTGCAATATTTACGGATTGGGACCCATTCGCAAACTGAGGTAGCCATCCTCCATCTAGATGACAAAGCGAAGCCGAAGCTCGTCAAAGAGACGATTGAGCGGATTGAAAATATCCATATTCCATCGTTGAACGGAGCAGGTCATCTGGAGGAGCTGGTCTCCGATCGTCCATTCTCGTTTTTTCCGCTAGTCGATTATGTCGGGCGGCCTGATTATGTGGTCCAATCAATGATGAATGGGCGAGTAGCGATCCTCGTAGACGGAGCGCCTGCGGCGCTTATCGCACCGGGCAATTTCCTGCTGCTCATCAAGTCGCCAGAGGACATGCATCTTCCCTTTTATTTCGTAACGCTGGAGCGGCTGCTGCGTCTGATCGGTCTTGTGTTGTCCATTTGCTTGCCGGCATTCTGGATTGCCCTCTGCTCATTCAACACGGATCAAATCCCGTTTCAGCTTCTAGCGACGATTACGATCTCGCGTATGGGGCTTCCTCTTTCCTCAACGATGGAAATGTTCCTTATGCTGACGATGTTCGAGCTGTTTCGCGAGGCAGGCGTTCGGTTGCCGAGGCCGGTCGGCCAGACGGTATCCGTCGTGGGTGGATTAATAGTCGGCGATGCCGCGATAAGAGCCGGTCTGACGTCGCCAACGATGCTTGTCGTAGCTGCAGTTACTGCGGTATCGACGTTCACACTAGTCAATCAATCATTGGCGGGCACAGTGAGCATTATTCGTTATTTGGTGTTGATCCTTGCATCGGCACTAGGCATGTTTGGATTCATGGTAGGCACCCTGGCGGTTATCATCTACATTTGCTCCCTTGAGTCTTTTGGCATGCCGTACATGACACCAATTGCTCCGCCGAACTTCAAGCAGTGGTTTACGGCGCTCTTCCAGCTGCCGTGGAAAGTAAGGAGCAGCGAGCGGAGGGGCAGGCGATGAAGAACGCTTTCGTAAGCAGAGCCGCGAGGCACGCTATGACCGTTTGCTTGCTGTTATCTGCTATGCTGCTGCAAGGCTGTTGGGATGAGGTGAATCTCCAGGACGAGAGTTATGTGTCAGCGCTGGGGGTTGAGTTTATTGACAACGAGTTTCATCTGTACGCTCAAATGATTAAGTTTGCCGGTGTTGCTAAGGTAGAGGGCAGCTCGGACGTGAAGAATCAAGTATGGCTTGGCATGGGGAAGGGCAGTTCGGTGCTGCTGGCGATTAACAATTTGAAAAAAGGAGCGCAGTCCGAAATCAATCTGGAGCACTTAAAGTCGATCGTCGTCCACGAGAACGCGATGAGCGAGCTTGAAAATATTATGGACGGATTAAACAGGCAGCGTGCATCTAGATATACATCGCTCGTTTTCGGTACGAAATCGGACATCGTTGAATTGTTTACTACGGAAGCGTTGTTCGAACAATCTCCCTTGAATACCATTCTTTATTTGCCCAGCGTTCAAGAGGATCAGCGCAGCTTCATCAGACCGTTCGCGATGCAGCTCGCCGTACAGATGTTGAAGGAGCCTGGCATGACGACGGCATTCCCGGTAATCGGCATTAACGGCTCGGATTGGCTGAAGGGGAAGCAAGCGCTGCAGGTGCAAGAAATTAAAGGCGTTTTCGTTTTGAAAAGAAGCAAGTATATCGGTTTTCTTCCCGAGAAGGAAGCAGCAGGTCTTCGCTGGCTTGATCCGAAATTCAATGTGTTTATGGTGGAAGCGAAAGGTGCAATGGGCAAGGCAACTATTGCTATTCGAGGCACGGATTTTAAACTGACGGCTGCGAAAGGCGGCAGCGTGCCTGATTTTAAGCTGTCGGTTCGATTGCATGGCGGCGTCGTCGAGCAGGATCAGCCAATAAGCAAAGCGGAAATTGAAAGCTCCATCGAGACCTCGATCAAGGAAGACCTAGAGCAAACCTACGTAGCCGGATTGGAAAAAGGGATGGATCTTTATCAGCTTGAGCACCATATGTACCGTTATCATAATGCCGAATGGAAGCAGACGATGGCTGCAGGAGACTGGACTCCGCGGCAAAGTCAGCTCAAGATCGATGTGAAATTTGAATTGAATCATTCCGGTAAATTTGACCTTGGCGAGGGTACATAAAGAAGGCGGCTGTTGCCCATAATACGTTAGGAACTAAGCTTATGCCAACTTGAAGGAGTGGGAAAATGCTACAACCAATGACGGCCAAAGAACTTGAATACATCGCCGATTCGATGTCCAACGAAGATTTGCTTATTAAGCAAAATGCCCAAGTCGCTACGATGGCAACGACTCCAGCGCTGCGCAACTTATGCTCCCAATTGGTGCAAACACATCAGCAGCACTACGAATCGCTGTTGCATGCGATTTCGCATCATCAGCAATTGGCGCCGACCCAGCCTCAATAATTATTTGATCGAGACGATAACCATTTTTCTTAGGAGGGCTCATTTATGTATCAGCAGCAAAATCAACCGTTTCTGTCAGACGAAGATATGGCATATACGGTATTGTCCGATTTGAAGCGGGTCGTACGCGAATATGCGACGGCTGCAACAGAAGCGTCCTGCCCAGACATTCGGGATCTGTTCACGAAGCTGCTGAACAGCACGCTTACAATGCAGGGTCAGGTGTTCCAAGCGATGCAGCAGGCGAATATGTATAACACGGCTTCTCCGGCGCTGCGCCAAGAGCTGGATAAGCAAATGAAGGAATATCAACAGACGAAGCAGAAGACGCAGCAGTTCCTGCAGCAGAAGATGAGCGGTCAAACGACACAATCGATGTACACGCCATCCATGCATCAGAGCCAACAGCAAAGCCAATTCCAGCAATCGCATTAACCATAAGACGGCTTTGTTCTGTCGTGTTTTGCAAAGACCCTTCGGGGTCTTTCGTTTTTTCTTTTGCAGGAACAATAATTTCGTTGTAAAATGTTCTTTATAATCGCTCGCGTGCTGGAAGGAGTTAACGAATGAACGAACTACAGTTGAAAGTGCTTGAGTTGCTAAAGGAAGATGCGCGCAGAGATGCGGAACTGATCGCCACCATGCTGGCCGCGCCGGTAGAGGACGTGAAGGAAGCCATCGCGTTTCTTGAGAAAGAGCATGTGATCGTGAAGTATGCGACAGTCGTGAACTGGAGCAAAGTGGATGACGAGAAAGTGACGGCGCTCATCGAGGTTCAGATTACGCCAGAACGCGGTCGTGGATTCGAAGGCATAGCGGAGCGGATATACCTGTATCCGGAAGTGAAATCCGTATACCTCATGAGCGGTGCTTATGATCTGTGCGTCGAGGTAGAGGGCAAAAATTTGAAAGAGGTCGCCTCTTTTGTATCCAATAAATTATCGCCGATTGATGCGGTGCTATCGACCAAAACATTTTTCATTTTGAAAAAATATAAACAGGACGGCATTATCTTCGAGGAGCACGAAGGTGACCATCGGTTGATGGTTTCGCCGTAACATAACAAAGGGTGATGGTAATGATAAAAGGAGAAGAAAAGTTAACATCCACCCCCGTGCAGCGTCATACGATGGCTGATTATTTGTCTCCTCATGTGAGAGACATTAAACCGTCGGGTATCCGTCGGTTTTTTGATTTAGTCAGCTCGCGCAAGGATGTCATTACGCTCGGGGTTGGCGAACCCGATTTTGTAACGCCTTGGCATGTCCGCGAGGCAGCCGTATACGCACTGGAGATCGGCAAGACGCAATATACGTCCAATGCCGGGATGCCGGAGCTTCGCGAAGCCATCGGTCAATATTTGAACGATCAATTCGCGGTCGAATACAATCCTGCCAATGAAATACTCGTTACCGTAGGCGGCAGCGAGGCGATCGACCTTGCTTTGCGCGCTTTGATCGCGCCAGGCGACGAAATTCTAATTCCGGAGCCGTGCTATATATCATACTCTCCGATTACGACGCTTAGCGGCGGTGTAGCCGTAGGCGTCGAGACGTTCGCGGAGGATCAATTCAAGCTGAAGGCGGAGACGCTTCGTGCGGCACTGACGCCGCGTTCCAAAGTACTTATTCTCTGTTATCCAAGCAACCCGACAGGCGGCATCATGACGTACGAGGATTGGCTGCCGATTGCGAAGCTCGTCGAGGAGAAGGATTTGATCGTTATTTCCGATGAAATCTATGCCGAGCTGACTTACGGAGAGAAGCACGTAAGCTTCGCCGCGATGCCGGGCATGAAGGATCGGACGATTCTCGTTAGCGGCTTCTCCAAAGCGTTCGCGATGACTGGTTGGCGGATGGGCTACGCTTGCGGACACTCCGATATTTTGTCCGCAATGTTGAAGATTCATCAATACACGGTTATGTGCGCACCGATTATGGCACAGTACGCTGCGCTAGAAGCGTTGCAGCACGGGCTGGAGGAGAAGGATCGGATGGTCGAGGCGTATAACCAGCGCCGCAGACTTGTCGTCAAAGGCTTCCGGGATATCGGCCTCGACTGCCATGAGCCTCAGGGCGCGTTCTATGCGTTCCCGTCGATTGTATCGACAGGCTTAACGAGCGAAGAATTCGCTCAGCGCCTGCTGGAGGAAGCGGGCGTTGCAGCCGTGCCAGGCGATGTATTCGGTCTTGGCGGCGAAGGACATCTTCGCTGCTCCTATGCAACCTCGGTAACGAACTTGACCGAGGCGCTTGATCGGATCGGGCAGTTCGTCTATAAATTGAACCAACAACGTTAATATTAGAAGCTGATTGTTTGAGAAGCAGAAGCAGTAGGAAGGAGTAACATCCGGCCTGCTGCTTTCGTTTGTTCAAATAAGCAGAGTTTTAACGGACAGTAGCGACCCTTAATGTTCTTTTTAACCATTGCATCGCTTCCTTGCGGACTCAGTGGTCGCCAACTGTCACAAATATTAATCATTTGTTAAGAAAATGAGCCAAAAAGGTATTCTGGGTCCGTAATCTGGCGGAATGAGTGTTATTTGGTGTGTTAGTGTTGCTGGTGTCCGTAATGAATACCGAAATCAGTTGCATTAGAACAGCAGGAACATACTGCCTGAGCGCCTCGGTGGTGCTCATTTATGGTATAGTGGGAACAGAAGATTGAGAGGCTTGAGAGGGTGCGATAATATGAAGCTGTACACCAGAACTGGCGATAAAGGCCAGACATCCTTAATCGGGGGACGAGTCCGAAAGGACGATGCGCGGGTTGAAGCGTACGGTACGATTGACGAGCTGAACAGCTTCGTAGGCGTTGCCGCTGCGGAGGCGGCGAAGCATGAGGTGCTGGCAGAACTGGCCCAGCGATTGATGGTTATTCAGCATGAGCTGTTCGATTGCGGGGCCGATCTTGCCTATGCGAGGGAAGGCGCGCCGCTAAAGCTGGATGCGGGTCCAGCTTTGCGGCTGGAGGAATGGATCGATGAATATACGGAGGAAGCGCCTGAGCTGCTTAAGTTTATTTTGCCTGGGGGAAGCACGCTTTCAGCTAGCCTGCATGTGTGCAGGACGGTATGCCGCAGAGCAGAACGGCGCGTGGTGACGCTTGCGCTGGCAGCTTCGCATCCAGTCAGCGAGGATGTACAGACTTATTTGAACCGGTTGTCGGACTTCTTCTTCGCTGCTGCGCGGGTTGCGAATGCGAGACTTGGTCTTCCCGATATGGAATATGAACGGAGTGCAGAAGTGTTCCGTACGAGCAAGAGCAAGGATTCGGGTAAGCAATGATGCAAATGCAATCCGAGGAGCTCCGGGAGCTCTATTATAAGCCGCTCATCGTACAGGTCGAGCAGGGTGATGACGGCAAGCAGGTACGCACCGTGCTGGAGCGCAAGCTTGGCGTATCCCGCAAGCTGCTCTCACAGGTGAAGCTGACCGAGCATGGGCTTACCGTGAATGAGCAGCGCGTCTATACGACGGCGACCGTGTCTGAAGGCGACGTTATTCGCGTCCGTATGCTGCGCGAGCAATCGGATGATATATTACCAGAGCCAATGCAGCTCCAGATTGTGTTCGAGGACGAGGACTTGATGATCGTCAACAAACCTGCTGGCGTGGTCGTTCATCCGACGCATGGGCACTATACGGGAACACTGGCAAACGGCGTGGTCTACCATTGGCTGGAGAAGGGCGAACGCGTCAGGTTCAGACCTGTTCATCGGTTGGATGAGGACACCTCTGGTCTTGTAGCCATTGCGAAGACTTCGTATGTCCATCAGCAGTTATCGGAGCAGTTGCAAGCAGGTACAGTGACGAAGCTGTATCGCGCTTATGTCTACAATTGTCCACAGCCGCTTACGGGTACGGTTGACGCGCCTATCGACCGCGATCTGCTTGAACCGCATCTGCGTATCGTGACGCCGGACGGTTATGCATCCGTAACGCACTATGAGACGGTGGAGAGCTTTCGGGATGCCGCCGCTGCAGTGAAGCTGAAGCTGGAGACGGGCAGAACGCATCAGATTCGCGTCCATATGAAGCACATCGGCTGTCCGCTTATCGGAGACAAGATGTATGGGCCTAAGGATGACGCCGTTGCCGCTTGGGAAGAAGCGGCAGGCCGTCAGGCGCTTCATGCGGAAACGCTGGGCTTAACCCATCCGCTGACGGGACAACGGATGGAGTGGCATGCAGAGCTGCCGCCGGAGCTTGTACGACTAGAACAGACGTTGAAGGGGATTGGTTGCTAGTTGCAGTTTGATTGATATAGAGAAGCTGCGCTGCATGAGAATGGCGTAAGCGATTAGGAGGAGTCAGCGATGACGAAGCAGAATGAACTAACCATTATTCAATATCCGAAATGCAGCACGTGCAAGGCGGCATTTAAGTCGCYGCAAGCGAAGGGCAATGAAGTGAAGTCGCAGCATATCGTCGAGGAAACGCCGAGCGCTCAACAATTGAAAGAGCTTGTCCGTCTTAGCGGACTGGAATTGAAGAAGTTTTTTAATACATCCGGTGAAGTATACAAGGAACTTGGTTTGAAGGACAAGCTGGCTGCCATGTCCGATGACGAGAAATACGAGCTGCTTGCGCAGCACGGCATGCTTATAAAGCGACCGATCGTAACGGATGGAACAACCGTAACGGTTGGCTATAAGGAAGAGCAGTACGAGCAAGTATGGAAGAGGAACGGGTGATCTAGACGATGAGCAACGACAAACGGAAGTGGAGGTCGGAGCGGCTGTCTCAGCTTGGATCGTCGATCTTCGCAGAGGTGGCAGCGTGGAAGATGGCTGCCGCCGCGAGTGGGCAGGACATCATCGATCTAGGCATTGGCAGCCCCGACAAGCCGCCGACGCCTGCTGTCAGGCAAGTGCTGAGCGAAGCTGTGCTGCGCTCCGATATGTATGCCTATCCCGCTACGCGAAGCGGATTGCCCTTCAAGTCGTATGCGGCGGAGTGGATGAAGCACCGATTCGGTGTCGAGCTTGATCCGGCACATGAAATTGTAACGTTGCTTGGTTCGCAGGATGGTTTAGCGCATTTGGCGATGGCCTTATGCGATCCTGGTGATACAGCGCTGCTGCCAAATCCCGGGTATCCGATCTATACGGCTTCACTTGCGCTTGCCGGTGTTGAAGCGGTGCTCATGCCGCTGCGAGAAGAGAATGAGTATATGCCAGACCTTGATGGGATTGCCGATGAGCAGTGGGACAATGCAACATTTATTTTGCTTAACTATCCGAATAATCCGATCTCGGCTGTCGCGGACCTTGGTTTCTTCGAGCGGTTAATCGAGAAGGCGCGCAAGCATGACGTATTGGTCGTACATGATTTGGCCTACTCGGAGATGGGCTTTGACGGCTGTGAGCCGCCAAGCATCCTGCAAGTGCCAGGAGCGCTTGAACAAGCGGTCGAATTCCATTCCTTGTCGAAGAGCTTTAATATGGCGGGCTGCCGGATCGGTTATTTGGCCGGCAATCACGAAGCGGTTGGCGCGCTGCGCGAGTTGAAAGCGAATATCGATTACGGCGTATTCGATCCGATTCAAGAGGCGGGCATCGCTGCGCTAAGGGAAGCGATGGACGATACTACTGAAGTACCTAAGGCAGGCAAGCTGTATGAACACAGAAGAAATTTGTTCATCAATACCTTGAATGAAGAAGGCTGGCAAGTGTCAAAGCCGAAGGCGACGATGTTCGTATGGGCGCAACTGCCGGATATGCAATGGTCACTAGACGTTCCATGGACGTCACGGACGATTTCCMAGGAAATGCTGAAGCGAACCGGTGTCGTTGTTGTTCCGGGAGAAGCTTTCGGCACTGAAGGGGAAGGATACGTGCGTATCGCGCTAGTCGAAGAAGATGATAGATTAATAGAAGCCGCTAAGCGGATTGGAAGGTTCATTCGCGGGGAATAAATAGTAGATAACGCATCATTATTTTAGAAGGAGAGTGATTATAGCAATGGCTAATCAAAAATTGTTGCTCGTGGATGGAATGGCTATTTTGTTCAGAGCTTATTTCGCAACATCGTTCGGAAGCAGCAGCAGTATTCGCCGGACGAGTTCAGGTGTGCCGGTTAATGCTGTTCATGGTTTTGTCCGTTATTTCATGGACGCGGTAAAAACGTTCGAGCCCACGCATGTGATTTGCTGTTGGGATATGGGAAGTACGACGTTCCGTACGGAGCAATACGACGGCTATAAGTCTAATCGCCCAAGCGCGCCAGAGGATTTGGTTCCGCAGTTCGATCTGGTGAAAGAAGTCGTTGCCAGCTTCAACGTGCCGAACATCGGTATCGAAGGTTTCGAAGCCGACGATTGCATCGGTACGTTAGCCCGTGCGTTTAAGGATCAGGCAGAGGTTGTAGTCGTAACAGGCGACCATGATATGCTGCAGCTTGTCGACGAAACGGTATCGATTGCAATTATGAAGAAGGGTATTGGGAACTACATGGTGTATACGCCTGCGAGCCTCATGGAGGAGCGGAAGCTTACGCCAGCCCAAATCATTGACATTAAAGGGTTAATGGGCGATACGAGCGACAACTATCCGGGCGTCAAAGGCATCGGAGAGAAAACAGCGCATAAGCTTATCCAGGAGCATGGCTCTATCGATGGTCTTCTTGCTAATCTCGAGGCGGTAACGAAGACGATTCGGGCGAAGATCGAAGCGGATCTGGACATGCTGCATCTGTCCCGCGATCTTGCAACGATTCGCTGCGACGCGCCAGTCTCGGCTGAACTTGAAGCTTGCAGCTGGGCTTACGAGCGCGAGATCGTGCTTCGTAAATTCGATGAGCTGGAATTTAAAAGCTTGATCGCTTTGATAAGCTAATTGGTTGAAACAAAGTGAAAGACGCCCCATCAGAAGAAGGATTGAAAATAGCGTTCTGCAGATGGGGCTTTTTATATAAATTGATGGTTGACTTAAATGGAGACGATTGCTATTATTGTTTTATATCCAAGTAATTCAATGAGTTATATATGAATAATAGCTTTAAGCCAACGACCGTTAAAACGGAGGTGTCCTTCTTGAGAAGGATTGCCTCCTTTTTTTTTCAATCCAATGATGAAAAGGAGTGTTGAACATGTCGGAGAGAACGATTATTTCGCATGCATTTGAAATTCCGGTATCGGAGAAGCTTGTACTAAAAGGCAGAGTGAAAGCAACAGAAGAGGGAACGGCGAAGCCTGTCGTCATTATCGCGCACGGCTTTCGAGGCTTCCAAGATTGGGCGTTCTGGCCTGAGGTGACGGATAGCTTGGCTGAGAGAGGATTCTATGCGGTTAGCTTTGATTTTGCAAGAATCGCAGCTAAGGAATCAGGGCTGGATGACCAAAGCGTCGCGCAAGCGAGCACCATTACGCAGGAGCTGGGCGATTTGGACACGATCGTGCAGTACGTCCGTCAAGGGCTGCTTCCGTTAAGAGAGCAATACGATTCGCGTCGAATCGCCGTTATCGGGCATAGCCGGGCGGGTGGAAGCAGCCTTCTGCTTGCGGGAGAGCAGCCGGACAGCATACAAGCAGTAGTCGTGTGGAATGGCGGAGCTTCGCCAGTTGCTTCCTTAGACGATCCTAATATTACGCTCGTGCAGCGCCTTGTAGCCGAGGATGCGCTGGCGAATCAAGAACGGTTCGATGTCATTGAAAAATTCAGATTGCTTGAGCAACCGGTATTAGTCGTTCAGGGCAGCAGCGACAGCGAGCGGCTGCTGGCGGTTAACCAGAAGCTGCGCGAAGCGGCGCCGGATCAGACCTTCGTATCCATAGAAGGTGCTGACCATACATTCGGCGTCCTGCATCCTTATAGCGGCGCGACAAGTTATCTATCAGATGCATTGCAAGCGACGCTTGCCTTCCTGAAGAAAGTATATTAATTCGCGCCAGCTTGCTGATGAGATAAACCTCTATCGAGGTCTTTCGAAGATGAGCGACCGCGTTTAAAGGTTGGTTTATTCGCCAATAGGAAAGACCGACTCGCTTTAACGCTTTAGCGAATTTAACCTTTCCTATGTGGTAAAAAAAAGCCCTTGCTTCCGCTGCCGCCCGAATGGGCGGTAAGGAGAAAGCAAGGGCTTTGTTGTTTAGGGTTCGTCGAGCACTTCAGGCACGGATGAAGTATATCCTTCGTCGCCGGGATAGTCTCGGTCAAGATCTTCATGCAGCGACCGATTCTCGTAGTCGAAGCGCTTGGAGGCGCTTTGGTCGATTCGCCACGGCTTGCTCTTGCCAGGKGATTCCACCAGCAGCTCCGTTCCGTACGGCCCTTCCGGAAATTCCTCCGGAATCAGGTCGTTGCGCTGCGATTCCACAGTTGATACGTCCGTGTACTCTTGACGATCTTCGTCCTTGTAACGAGTCATAGAGAGTCGCCTCCGAAATGGTTATTTGCTACCATTTCAGTGTTCCCTGATCAATCGGTAAAATTCACCGTTCCGACTACAAAATACAAAAATTGCGCAAGCTCGGAAGCTTCTTCCTCGGTCAGCTTGAACGTAAATTCCAAATAACCTTCTTCTTCAAGATCATCCGGGCCAATGATCGCGGTCTTGCCGGATTGCAGCTCGGTAATCAGCTTCTTGCCGTAGAAGCGGTGAGTTGCCGTTATCGCAAGATCGAACCGTTTCAAGCTCGGCGTAATGAATGTGACGAATCTAGTCGAGGTATCCTCGGTCGTATCGGACATAAAATCATAATCAGGCAGTAACATGGGTATAGCCTCCACTCGCATTAGTAAGCTGCAAAACCTTCATAGAAATTGCAGCGGCATTACGGATAAGTATACACTAACAAAACGCTTGTCATAAACCATTCCATATGGTAGTCTGTAAGCAATCGAATCAATTGATCGTGAGGGAGCACCTCTTCTGCTTAGGCAGGGGAGGTGCTTTTTGTTTTGTTCGGGGGTTTCTCCGCCGATCTGCGATTCGTTATCTATCATTATATTCGAATAGGGAGTGTAGCAGGTATGCAAATCGTATTTTTGAACACGCTCGAGAAAACGGACGCCGATCAACGCGTCATCAGCTCGCAACTTTCAATCTGCGAGCGGCAAGGCGTCTGGGCTGTATTATGGATGGAAGGCGAGCAAGCCGAAGGAAATCCGGACACCTGGTTCGAAGGAACGTCATGGGAAGAGATGATGATCGCTTTCCGCCTTGGCATCGCGAGGAAGCTGGGTGAAGGCTACACGCCGATTATTGACGGCATGCTGGAAGAGCGCCGCACAACGGCCGGAAGTTTCGTTACGATGCTGCAATGCTACGGCGAGCTGCATGCCAATCAAGAGTTGTTCCAGTCGTTGCGCGAATGGAGGAGAACAAAGGCTGCTTCAGAGAAAAAGTCGGCCTATCTCGTATCGACGAATCGAATGTTATGGATGATTAGCGCCTTCGTCCCTCATACCGCTGAGGAGCTTGCGCAAATTCCGGGCTGGGGGAATGCTAAGCTTGCCGCTTACGGAGAAGAGATAGTGGAAGTGACGAGCCGCTTCGCGCGCGAGACGGCATTCCCGCTGCAATGGGTAGCCGAGAAGCTGGATACTTCAGCTTATACGGGCTGGCTGTTCAAGCAGAAGGAGACGAAGTACAAGACGCAGATGGATCGACATATCGCGAAGAAGCAAATATTGCTAGCTAATCAGCAAGGCGGAACACTGGAGCAGCTCGAGGAGAAGCTGGAGATGACAAGACGTGAGTTGATGGACCGGATCGAGCAGCTGGAGCAGGAGGGCTATGACCTTGAGCCGCTCATTACACGCGAGCTTTCAGAGATGCCGGAGGAGGAGCAGCAGCTTGTCTGGCATGCGCTCTCAAGCGTAGGCGATCGTTATTTAAAGCCGGTGCTTCAGCAGGTATACGGGTCAAGTGATGCTTCGGAATTAGGCAAGCCTGTGGATACGTTGTACGAGAAGCTGCGGCTCATCCGGGTTCGCTTCCGCAGGAATAGTGCGGACAAAGCTGTGTAGTAATAAATAAGGAGCCGAGAGGGCGCAAAGCGATGTTGCGTGATCTCGGCTCTGGTGCTAGATAGCGGCTTCGGTGATACCAGGCTGATCCGGCCACACCGTCTCGGCATAGCGAATTCGTACGCCTATATCACATGGAAGCCCCGTTTCATAAGAGGAATTTCCGATTTTCTCAATAGCTATCTCACGAAGCTGACGAACTTCTATCCGTTCTTCCTTCGTTGGCTGAGGCGCTTCATGGGCTCTGAGCCATATGAGGACGGCGCTCATAACGTCCATAGCGTCGTCAATTGCGCGATCCCATAATGTCCAACCGTTATCGCGATGGTAGACCTCTTTATCAGTCGGATCGATCCATGGCAGATCCTGTTCATTCATAACGTCATAGGGCGTAGGTCCTTTGCGGAATACGAACGGTTCGATTGCTCCGAAGGTAAGCGCTCTGCGAACGCCGCTCGGGTCATGGAATAATCGCTGTGCGTTCGTGAAATCGCGATTCGCATCATGCCAATCTTTTCGGCTAATGGACATAGCAAGTTCCGGATAGAATCTTCCCGCAATCGTTTCGAACGCGTCGACAATCTGCTCGGGGAAACGGCTATTCGTATCGATATAGCGCCAAACCGGCGTGTTCCACGTCTCAATTCCCCATAGCTTCCGCGCAATGACAGTATCCATCATAATCTCGTAGCGCTGATGATCCCACTTGCGAAATCCCGATTTGCTGAATACGAAAGGATGCATATTGCGGTCCAGCACATGATGCAGAACGAAGCCAAGCGCGTACAAAACTGCTCGATCTGCTTTGCCAGGACAGGCTTTGCGTCCGTTCACCGAATCTAGCAGCTCGATTAATACAGGTCCGCAATGCTCATTATGCATGGCGGTTGCCATACGATTCATCGCGATGCTTTTCTGCCAGGGCAGGAACCGATGGTAGAATAGAAAGTCTGGGCCTTGGCAGCCCATATTAAAAATAGCCTTATCGTCATCCGCAGCAATTAGCTTGGATTCCTTCATTTTTTCAAGCACGAGCTGTCCAAAAATAAGATGTGCCCATACGTTCGGCATAAGGAGCCTCCTAAGAAAATTTATGTAACCCGACATTTATTTGTAATTTATAGGACTAAAGACGCAACTGCTTTGTTTATAGTATACTTGTCCTAGTTTTTTAAGTATAATGGTAATTAAATAAGACAAACCGCGAATTTTGTCGAGAAGGAGCGTAACCTTTCTATGAAGGCAGAATATATAAACCCGTTTCTTGAATCTGCAAAAATCGTGATCGAGCAGGTTATCCAGATTCGTCCTGCTACTGGTCAGCTTGGCCTCAAGGATATTAAGTTTGTTGAGAATCACATTTGGATTCAGATTGGTCTCAACGGACAAATGAACGGTGACATTGTATTCGGACTTAGTGAACAGGTCGCGCTTAAGATCGTCTCCGCCATGATGGGCGGATTCGTAATCTCCGAGATTGATGAGATCGTTCGGAGTGCTATTTCTGAGCTTGGCAACATGATTAGCGGAAATGCCAGTACGATGCTGTTTAACCAAGGTGTGAGAGTGGACATTACACCGCCGAAAGTTATTCAATCGGCCAATTCGGCCGGATTTTCCGCAAAACAAGCGCTGACGATTCCTCTCATTATGGAAGGGATCGGAGAACTGGACATTCAAGTTTTAATCGCATCTTAGCACAGAAATGGCTCCTTCGGGAGCTTTTTTTGCGTCTTGGATACCGATCAAGTAAACTTGGAATAGAAGAATAGATCAGTTAGTTAATGCCGCTAATGCAGTCAGGCCGTTAGCGTTTAAGAATGGGTGATATTGGATGATACGCGGAAAGATCGTATTCATAACGGGAGCGTCGAGCGGCATCGGCGCATTGACCGCGGCTCTGCTTGCAGAGCGCGGCGCGATACCGGTGCTGACGGGACGTAATTATGCCAAGTTGGAACAATTATCGAAGACGATCCATGGGACGCATTCGATCCTTCGCATGGATGTGACCGACGAGGCGTCTGTGCAGCAAGCAGTAGATGAAGCCATACGCAAATATGGCAGGATCGACATTTTGCTTAACAATGCGGGCTTCGGGAAGTTCGAATTATTTACCGACGCATCGGTGGAAAGCTTCGCGGAAATGATGGATACAAACTATATGGGCATCGTGAGATGTACGAAAGCGGTGCTTCCGCACATGCTTAAGCAGGGCAGCGGTCATATCGTGAATGTCGCCTCGATGGCGGGCAAGATCGGTTCGTCGAAGTCGACCGGTTATTCGGCTACGAAGCATGCAGTGCTTGGATTCACCAATTCGCTTCGGATGGAGCTTAAGCCGCAGGGCATTAAAGTATCATCGGTCAATCCAGGGCCGATCGATACGGAGTTCTTCGCAGTGGCCGATCCGACGGGCAGCTATGTGAAAAATGTCGGTTGGTTCATGATGAAGCCGGCTTATGTAGCAAAAATGATCGTTCGCGTCATGGAGCGCGGCAAGGAGGAGCTGGACCTTCCTAGGGCAGCATCGGTCGGCATATGGTTCTACGGTCTGTTTCCGCGGCTTGCGGACAGGCTTGTAGGCGGACTTTTCAATCGAAAATAAGGTTAGCACGAGAGAGGAATAACGAAGCGTATGAGCAAGCAAAATTGGATTGAACTAGGCATTAACGAGACGCTGAGTCTTAAGCTGGAGGAGAATGGCATTACGGAGCCGACGGGCATTCAAGCGGAGACTATTCCGCTCCTGCTTGCAGGACGCGACGTCTCGGCAAGATCGCAGACGGGAACGGGCAAGACGCTTGCTTATTTGCTTCCGCTGCTGCAAGGGCTGAACGCAGGCTCGAATGCGATTCAAGCGATCATTCTATCGCCGACGCAGGAGCTCGCCATGCAAATCGTAAGAGTAGCCGAGTCGTACGCGGAGCCGCTAGGCCTTCGTGTGCAGCAATTGATTGGAGGCGCGGCACTGAAGCGGCAGGTCGAGAAGCTGAAGCTGCATCCGCAGCTTGTTATCGGTACGCCGGGACGTATTCATGAGCTGCTGAAGCTGCGCAAGCTGAAGCTGCATGACGTTCGGTATGTCGTTGTTGACGAAGCAGACCAAGTGTTCCATCTCGGATCGACCTCGGAGGTCGAGGCGATTCTGCATGCGACAGGCAAGGAGCGTCAGATTACGTTCTTCTCTGCGACTTATCCCGACGTAATGGCTAGATTCGAAGGCCGTTGGATGAAGGATCCAGCCCGCATTCAGATTACGCCGGAGCATAGGGTGTCGGAGACGATTGAGAACTACTACATGCTTAGCGACAAAAGGGACAAGACGGATACGGCACGCCGCCTCGTTCGTTTGTTGAATCCGTCCTCTGCGCTGTTGTTCTTGAACGATACGGACAATATTTCGAATTGGGAAGCGAAGCTTGCTTATGAGGGCTTCACGGTTGAAGCAATCTACGGCGACGCCGATAAGCAGCGACGCGCGGCAACGCTGGCGCGTTTCCGTGAAGGACGCTGCCAAATTCTGCTTGCTACTGATGTCGCGGCGCGCGGTCTCGACATCGAGGGTCTGCCGCTCGTCATTCAGCTCGATCCGGCGATTGACGCCGATCATTACGTTCACCGTGCAGGCAGGACGGGACGTATGGGCCGCCCCGGTACCGTCGTAACGATAGTGACGCCGCAGGAGCTGTTCATAATGGAGAAATTCCGCAAGCAGCTAGGCATCACATTAGAAGAGCGTGTCATGTTCAGAGGCAAGCTGCTCACGAATGAGCAGCTTCGCGAAGCGACGAAGCCGTTCGCCTCGGCTAACCGGAAAGCGGTGTCTGAAGATAAGCCTGTTCGCACAGCAGAAGCAGTCGAGAAGCCGCGCAAGCCGCAATCCCCGAAGCCGCCGGCTATCGGCAGCGGGCAGGTGTCCAGCGCAGTGAAGCCTGCAGCCAAAGCGGCCCCTAAGCCGATTGTGAAGGCGAAAGCGAAGGAAGAACGCAAGCGTGATGGGAAAAACAAAGGCGCTCCGAAATGGTTAAAAGAGAAGCGCGAAGCCGGCAAAAACGACAAATAATTTTTTTATTTGCAAGCCACCCTCCTAAATCGGACACCCTCCCCCGAACGTTATGGGCGAAGGTAAAAAGCGGAAAAATCCGTAATCGATCATAGGGAGAGTGGCTTTCTTGACTAAACAAAGTATGTGGAAGAAGACAGCAATTACCTCACTGGCACTAATGATGCTTACAGGCGGTGCGACAGCAGCTTTTGCCGACAATGGCAGAGGAAACGGCGGAGGTCGTGATGATGACCGAAACAGTCAGAACGAAGACAGCCGGCATAATGATAAGAATGACGATAAGGACGACGATAAATATAAAGTAGTTTGGAAATTCAAAGACGAAGACGACTTGAAATGGGCAACCGAATATATTATGCGTCTGGCGTCCAAAGGTATTTTCACAGGTTACGATGATGGTACATTCAAGCCATCGAACAAAATTACTCGCATCGAGGCGATCAGCGCTGCGGTTCGCTTGATGGGATTAAGAGATCAAGCCGAATCGGCGGAAGAGATGAGCACGGAGCTTCAATTCAAAGACGCGGATAAAATCAAGAAAAAATATCCATGGGCGGTAGGATACGTTTCGGTCGCTCTAGAAAACGATCTGTTCTTTGAAAACGAGACAGAGGTGAAACCGGAGCAGCAAGCGACAAGATTATGGTCGACGATCCTGCTTATTAAAGCGCTTAAACTGGAAGACGAAGCGAAAGCTCTTAACAATACGAAGCTTGATTTCAAGGACGCGAATCAAATTCCAGCCGCTTCTGTCGGTTACGTAGCGTTGGCTCTTGAGAAAAAAATTATTACAGGCTATGAAGACCGTAATGGCAACAAGACATTCCGTCCGAACCAACCGATTACCCGCGCCGAGATTGCGGTGCTCCTTGACCGCACGGACGAGGAAATGCCGGATCAAGACGCTACGGCGATTACAGGCACATTGAAGGCTGCTGCAAGCGGCGGCAAAATTACAGTCGTGAAGGCTGATAAAACCGAAGTTGTACTTACGCTTGATCCTAACGTCTTTATTTTCCGCGATGACAAGAAAGCTGCCGTAAGCGCGCTTCGCGCAGGCGACGAAGTACTCGTTCGCACGTACCAAAGCAAAGTAGTGTTCATCGAAGTAACGGAAGAAGAGCCGGAAGTGGTTAGCTTCTCGGAGACTGGCAAAGTACAATCGCTAACGTTCGATTCGTCGGCCAAGCTTTCCGCAATTACGGTAACGCAAGAGGAAGATTCCGAGACTAACGTTCTGATCTACGCGGTTTCCCCTAACGTTAAGATTGTAGGCAATGCTTCTCTGCTTAAACAAGGACAATCGGTAAAAGTTACGGGCAAGAACGCTATCGTAGAAACGATCGAAATTAAATAGAACCAATTATGGATGAAAGCCGTCCCTTGCCCGCTTACGCGAGCAAGGGACGGCTTTTTTTGATATTGCGTCTATAATTCGGTATGCTGATATAGAAGATAGTCATGATGCCAATATGTAATAGTGAAGGTGAAGAGAGTGGACACGATATTGCAGGTGAAGCAGCTGATTGGCGGATATAGTCCGCGGAGGCCGGTGCTGCACGGTCTTGATTTTGAAGTAAAAGCAGGTGAAATGGTCGGTCTGATCGGGCTTAACGGAGCAGGCAAGAGCACGACGATCAAGCATATTCTTGGGCTTATGAAGCCGCACCAGGGAGAAGTGAAGGTTGCGGGCACGACGCTGGCGGAGCAGCCGGAAGTATATCGATCGGCCTTCGCATATGTGCCTGAAGCGCCTGAATTGTTTCCCGAGCTGACGGTTGAGGAGCATCTTCATATGACGGGCATGGCCTACGATGTAAAGGAGAAGGACTTTGCTGCGAGGCAAGAAGCGCTGCTCGATCAGTTCCAAATGCTTCCTAAGCGCAAAGCGTTCGCAAGCCATTTATCCAAAGGGATGCGCCAGAAGGTCATGATTATGAACGCTCTACTGGCTCAGCCGCCGCTATACATTATAGACGAGCCTTTCCTGGGTCTTGATCCGCTCGCGATTCGCTCACTGTTGGAACGATTGGTGGAAGTGAAGCGGAACGGAGCGGCTATTCTGATGAGCTCGCATATTTTGTCCACGGTGGAGACGTATTGCGACCGGTTCATCGTTATGCATCAAGGACATATCGCTGCACAAGGGACTATGGAGGATGTAAGGCGCACAGCGGGCATTGATATGCGGAACGGAACGCTTGAAGAAGCGTTCTACAAGCTCGTTACCGGAGGCCACTCATGAGCGCAGAAGGCAGAGCCAGCTCGCTAGAGTCGTTATGGAAGAAGCGCTCACAAGCTTTCCGCAAGGAAACGATGCCATATTGGCGCTATATGTCGATGAGTGGATTTCCCGCCTTCCTGTCGCTCTTTGTTATATCCGGCATATTAGGTTATTTTAAGCTTATTAGGGACTTGCCGCCGCACTTTCCGATTACGGCTGTTGGAGTGATTGTGCTTACGCTGGCAATTAGCTGGACACCGCTTCGTACATGGCTTGCGCCTGCAGATACGGTATTCCTTATGCCTCGTGAAGGGGAGATGGGAAGTTACCTGAAGGCGTCATACCGCCGTTCGACGATCATGACGGTGTTATTCAGTGCCGTCATGCTTCTATTGTATGTGCCGATCTATAGGCAAGGGGCTGCGCCGGCTCACTGGCTGGTCATTGTAGGCGGGGCGGCGTTACTGCGCGCGGCTAATCTGTGGGGAGGCTGGAAGGAACGTAAGCTCGCTTGGCCGGGCATGCGGCGTTTGCTTCGCATAGCGCGCTGGATTGCCACGGCAATCGTTCTGTATGTGTGGCTGACATACGTTCCTTGGCAGTCAGCCGTCTTCACGCTGTTCGTCGTTGCGCTTTTCACTTTCGCATACCGGCTGCCTAGCAGTCACCGCTTTCCTTGGGAGCGTATGATCGAGGAAGAGAGGACAACTCATAAGCGTTATTATACGTTTTTTGGCATGTTCATCGACGTTCCGACGCTGCCGTCACCAATCGCTAGGCGTTCATACATCGCTTGGGCGCTTCGGCTAGTTCCGTATTCCAAACGACATACATTTGTTTATTTGTATTTGGCCGCGCTGATTCGAACCGAGATGGGAGGCATTCTGATCCGACTGCTGCTGCTCGGAGGACTCGTAACGTATTGGATTGCCGAGGATGCTTCGTTGTCCGGATGGGGAGCGCCGCTTGTTTATGCCTTGTTCATGCTTGTGTTGTCCGTTCAACTGGGAGGGCTTAGACAGGTTCATCGTCATTCCGTGTGGAAGCATGTGTACCCGCTGACGGATAGCCAGCGCATTGGGCAATATACGAAGGTAGATCGTATGGCTCTAACCGTCATCGCTGTATTGCTGGCATTTCCTCTTGCCTTGCCATTGCTCATTCAAGGCTATTACGCGCCTGTAGCTGCTACAGCAGCAGCTATGCTAGCTTATATCGCCATAAGGCCAAGCCGTATTAAGAAGAAGCTGCGCAAAGAGGAAGATGACGATTAAGTGATAAAGCGTAATCGGTGCGTAACATTCGATTTGGTGCTGAATGGATTTTATATAAGCTAACGTGTTAAATGACTGTATATAAGTCGTTTGATTGGATTGCCTGCAGTCAAATGGCCGGAGGAACCCTGCTGAGGATGGCGTAAAATTGTTTGTGTACCAAGATTTGTAGCCTAGTCAGGCAACAAAAAAGTAGGGTATTCTCGGGGTTGCTGAAGCCACCAGAGAAAGGACCCTACCGATGACTAATATACCCGAAAACATGCTTACTAATATCTATTTGAA